>NZ_ANBF01000053.1 GCF_000341025.1 Nocardiopsis salina YIM 90010
TGCGGGACCTGGTCCGCACGGACCCCTCCCTGTTCCGGGCGCACCTGCACGCCCTCACGACCCGGTTCAAGAACCCCGGACGCCAGGTGACGCACGTGCACGTGGAGCTGTTCTCCGACCTGCTCACCCACCCGGACGTGGCGGCGCACACCGAACCCGACCGGACCGCGGTCGTGGACGCCCTGACCGCGCTCCTGGAGCGTCACCCCGGGGCCCTGGACACGCTCGTGGAACCGTGGATCCCCTTGCCGGAACACCGCGCGCGATGGCTGGTGGCGGCCGCACAGGAGACCGGCCACCTGGGCGAGCTGTACGCGCGCGCCCTGCACACGCCTTCCGGCCTCGACCACGGCGACCTGCGCAGACACGCGCTCAACGTCCGGACTCTGCTGTCCCTCATCGACAGCGCCCAGGGGCTGGGGCCGGCCCCGGGCGCATCCCCCGAGAAGGAGACGACACCATGACCACACCCACCCGAACCGGAATCGCCCTCGTCGCGGCAGGGCCCTTCCTGGGCGCGGCGCTCCACCCCGTGGCGGGCGGCTGGGTCTGGATCCCGGGCCTGTTGCTGCTCGTCGCAGGCGCGGCCGTGCTCCTCGTCGGTTTCACCGGGCCGGGCAGACAAGAGGAGACGGGGGACACGCCGCCCCTCGGTCCCCTTGCCGACACCGGGACCCCGCAGGCGCCCGCCCTTCCGAACACGACCCGGCTGAGGGAGACCCGCCTGCTCAGCAAGGACCCCGACCACACCTTCGTGCTCAAGGGCACGGTCCGGTGGAGCTGGACAGGGGACCCGCATCCCCTGCTCCGGGCCCCGGAGGCGCAGGCGCAGCAGGCGGTGGTCACCGTGGCCCGCGAGACCCTTGCCGCCCACGGGCCCCACGAGACCGACCCCGCCCGCCACGCGCTCGCCGCCCGGTTGGCCGAGGGAACGAGCGCTGCCGGGGGCGCCATGGAGGTGTGGTCGGACGACCTCGACCTGTGCCTGAGCGAGGAGGACCGCGCCCACCTGGACGCTCTCGCGCGGGTGCGCAAGGAACGCGGGCAGTGGGAGGCCGAACGCGAGGTCGAACGGGCCAAGCGCCGGTATTTCGCCGAGGACGCCTTCGCCTCCCCGGGCCAGGCGGTGCTGTGGGAACTGACCCGCAACGGCAACGACGTCGACCGTGCTCACGGACGGATCGACACCCTGACGGAGCTGGCCGAGGCCGGCAAGGGGGAGGACCTCGCCGACGTGCGAGAGCGGCTGCGCGGCCGGGAACCGGAACTGGCCTCCGCGCTCGATGGTCTGGGTGAGACGTCCGCGGGCGGCGCACAGGTGGGGGAGCCGGGGCACGCGCGGCCGGAACCGGAGCCGCTCGAGGTCCTGTCCGCCGCCGTCGAGCTGATCGAGGAGGGTCCCCACCGCAGCACGTTCGCCAACAGGGTCGCCGGTGCCGTGGAGCAGAGCCCCTGCGCGCACCTGGCGCCCGGGCTGCGGGAACGGTTTCAGATCCCGGCCTGGGCGGGCGCGGGCACCGAGACCCATGAGCATGGGGGAGCAGGGTCGGCCGAGAACGGTGAGGTCGGCGGAGGGGTGACCGGTGGCGAGCCGGAGACGCCTGCGTCAGAGGGGGAGGCTCCGGACGCGAGCGGGCCGGAACCCGAACGCGGGGTCCCGTTCGTTGCCCACCGCGAACAAGGGGCCGCCTCGCCGGAGCACGCACACCCCGCATCCGCCAATGGGCACCACCGGCCGGGGGACGACGACTGAGGCGGGCGGCGCTCAGCTGTAACCCCCGAGGAAGCGCCGCCCTCCTCCCATGAGCGTGGAACAGAACCCCCTCTCTGCAGACGGGGGAGGGATCAACCGTCCATGAGGCAGAACTCGTTGCCCTCGGGGTCGGCCAGGACCACCCACTCGGGGAACCGGGCGACCACCGAGGCACCGAGCCAGAGCAGCCGCTCCAACTCACCGTCGGCCCCCGTCAGGTCCACATGCAGGCGGTTCTTGCCGGCCTTCGGCTCGGGGACCTGCTGGAAGAACAGGTTCGGCAGGGCTGCGGGGCCCTCCACCAGGACCACGGGATCCTCCTCGGAGCCGTGCATCCCCAGGGCGCGCAGGCGCTCCAGCTCCTGCGCGTCGTAGGGCGCCGCCGCGTACTCGTCGAGCGCCGCGGCCCGGAATCGGGCGAGCGAAGCGGGGTGGCGGCAGTCGACGACGAGGTCACGGATCCGGGCCATGACAAGGATCCTGGCCGTCGGCCCGGCGCCCTCAACGGCTCTGCAGGGCGCCCTGCAGACGCGGTGACAGCTCCCTGACCGGCGGGTGTCCGTGGTACCGGCCCAGGGTCTGGGCCAGGCGGCGCAGATCAACCAGGACCGTCGCCGACTCCGACGGGGTGGCATCGCACAACAACCCCTCGGTCAACGCGCAGGCGTGGTCGACCTCCCCGGCGGCCGCGTGCGCGAGCGCCCGGCGTACCCCGAACCGGGTCCGTGCACGCACCGCCGTCGCGGGGAGCTCCGCGAGCGCCCGGTCCAGCACCTCGGCGCCCGCATCCGGTCTGCCGAGGTCGACCAGGCACCACCCCCGCGTCATGGCCACCGGATCGGTGACGTGCATGGATCCCAGTGTCTCCGGTCCGCCGGGAGGGCCGGCGAGATGGTGCTGAGCACGCTCCAGCGCCCGTTCGCACTCGGCCCGCGCACCCAACAGGGCGTGCCCCTGGGCCTCCCTCTTCGCTGCCAGACCCCGCACCCGGGTGGAGAGCCCGTCGAAGCACTGCGCTCGCCGGGCGAGGTCGACCGTTCCGGGGCCGTCGTGTGCGTACAGCCGGATCAGCGCCTGCCGGACCAGGGAGTAGGCGGCCATGTCCCGGTCACCCCCGGCCGTGGCGAGCTCCACGGCCTCGTCCGTCCGAACCCGGGCGTCGTGGTCGGAACCGGACTCCTGCGCCATCCACCCCGCGTACTCCGAAAAACGCGCGGCCAACTGCAGGACCGTCCCGCGTTGCGCCTCCGGCGCCGAGGCCGCCAGCGCACGCACGGCACCGGCCTGGGCACGCACCACGGGCAGCACCAGGTCGGGGGAGACGTGCTGGCCCAGTTCACGCACGCCGGCCAGCTGGTCCCGGAACGTGGGCAGCGTCTGCTCGGAGAACACACGCGCAGGTGCGGCCGCGGTTCCGGGGGCGTGCCCGACCAGTGAGGCCGCCCCGAGGGTCGCGGCCCCGAGGGCGAGTGCGGTGCGCCGGTCCACTCCGGGCGCGCCGTCGGAGGCCCTGCGGTCCGGGGCCAGGGCACTCAGCCCTCCGTCGGCGTGCAGAGCCGCGTCACAGGCGATCGCGGCCTCGGGAGAGGGAGGTTTGGCGCCGGTCTCGAGCTTGCTCAGATACCCCTTGCTGTAGTGGGTCGCCGCGCCCAGTGCAGTGAGGGACAGGCCCGCGGCGACGCGGCGACGACGGAGTTCGGGTCCGAAACGCTCCTCCATGCGCCCGGCCCTTCCCCGGCGGCCGGTACAGGAATCGGGACATCGGTCCCGTAACGGGCAGGGCGCGCGCCGGCGGGAGAGCGAAGTGCAGGATGGGGCCATGCCTTCCGCAACACCGGCGCCGCTGTGGGCGCTGACGGTGGTCGTCGCCGCCGGGGGAGCGCTCGGCGCCGTGACCCGGTACGGGCTCGACACGGCCTGGCCGCCCGCCGCCGCGGGTGTGTCCTGGACGATCCTCGCCGTCAACGTCACGGGCAGCCTGCTCATCGGCGTGCTCACGGAGGCCGTCGCGCACCGGATGCCGCAGAACCCGTGGCTGCGGCCGTTCCTGGGAGCGGGCGTGCTCGGCGGTTACACGACCTTCTCCGCCTACTCGATGGACGTGGTCACCGCGCTGGAACGCGGCGCTCCCGAGGTCGCCTTGGCCTACCTCTCCCTGACACTGGCCGGTGCGATCGCCGCAGTGTGGGCGGCCTCGGCTCTGGCTCACCGGATCCTGCGACCGAAGGAGGCGGCGTGAGCGTGCTCGCCGTCGCCGCGGGGGCCGCACTGGGCGCCCCGCTCCGCTACCTCACCGACCTCTGGCTGCGCAGCGTGCTGGGCGCAGCGTTCCCGTGGGGCACGCTCGTGGTCAACACCGCGGGCTCGCTGCTGCTCGGGGCGCTGCTGGGACTGCCGCTGTCGCCGCAGGCCATGGCTGTGTGGGGGACCGGGTTCTGCGGCGCGCTGACCACCTACTCCACGTTCGCGTTCGAGACCGTGCAGCTGGCCCGGGGAGGGGACGCACGCAGGGCCGCGGTGTACGTGGCGGCCGGTCTCGTGCTGGGGATCGCAACGGCCTGGGCGGGGCTGAGAGTCGTCCGGGCGCTGACGGGGTGACCGCGGGCCACCGGCTCGGACGGTCCGGCCCGTCCGAGCCGGTGGGATGATCGGGCCCGGGTTCCCCGAACCGCTTGTGGTCCCGCCCGCGCGCTGCCACCGTGGTCGCCGGAGCCCTGTGCAGGGTCCCGGAACCGAGACCGTCCAGCGCCCGGCCAGCCCGGCGCCGAGAGGAAGAACGACCCCATGCCCCCGCAGTCCCCCTCGCGCAGGCCGGTGACTCCGAGTGTGCTCGGCCTGTCCCTGTTGTGCCTGCTCATGCCCTTCTTCACCGTCTCCTGCAGCGGGATGACGGGCTCCCTGACGGTCTCCTACAGCGGGTTCGCGCTGGCCTTCGACGGGCTGCCGAGCGTGCAGGGCTCGGTGTCGGAGGAACTGGGCCGTGCCGACCTGGAAGAACTGCGCGTGGGCGTGCAGCCGATCCTGCTGCTGACGGTCCTGCTCGTCATCGGCGGGGGGTTTGNCTCGTCCCTCGCCCTAAGCCGCGCGCCGTCACCGGCATCGTCATGAGCGCCGTCGCCCTCGTCGGGCTGATCGCCAACCAGATCGCCCTGCACGTGGGCAGCGAGCAGGAGATGCGGGACGCCGGCGCCGCCGAGTACGGGGTCGAGTTCGCGGAGCTGTCGGTGGCCAGCGGGCCCGGGTTCTGGGTCATGGCACTGATGCTGGCCGGCGCCCTGGCGTGGTCCATCGCCGACCTGGTGCTGGACCGACGGGCGCAGGGCCCGCTCGGCCACTTCCGTCCGAGCGGGCCGGGTGGCCCGGGTGGTCCGGGTGGCCCGCTCCCGGGGTTCGGTGGGCCCGGACCGGACGGCGGCCCGTCGGGGCCCGGTCAGTTGTCCGGGCCGGGTTACGGCCCCCCGCCCGGGGCGGGCGGGTTCCCGCGCGCCGGCGGCGGACCCGGGCCGCAGGGTCCTCAGGTTCCGAACGCGGGACAACAGAGCCCGTATCCGGGGCCGCAGGTTCCGCACACAGGCCCGCGCGACCCGAACCCCGGCCCCGGAGGCCCCACGCCCCCGGGCCCTCACGGGACGCCTCCCGGGCACACCTGATCCGTTCGGTTCCCGGAGCGAAGGTGGCCCCGGGGCTGCCGGCTCCCTCGCGCCCCTCCGACCCGCCTTTCGACGGGCCCGGGAACGTCGTGTCCGACCGGCCCGGCGACGGCGCCATCGCTCCACGGAGCGCGCACGGTTCTTCGCCTGCCTAACCCATCACCTGCTCCATGCGGTCGGCCAGCCGGTCGGAGAGCAGTTCCGAGTAGGTGGAGGTCATGTGGTGGTGGTCGCGGTAGACCACCACGTTCCCGACGACCGCGTCGCAACGGTCCTCCGCGCAGAACAGGTCGGTCAGGTCGAGCAGGTGCACGTCGTCCTCCATGCGGCTCGCCGCCTGCACCTGCGGGTCCTCGTTCGGGAACGCCGCCCCGCGGGTGACGGCGCACTCGGCCAGGTCCTCGGTGTTCTCCTCCAGGCACTCGAAGACGTCCCGGTCGGCGACGGGGGTGTCGCGCACCGCCACGAACCGTTCGGTGAGCGGCGCCGCCTTCTCCCACTGCGTCGCCAGCCCCTCGGCGAGTGTGTCCGTGGGGTCGTCACCGGCGTCCACCGGTTCCACCTTCGCGGAGGCGCTGGAGAACACCACGTCCGCGTCCAGGTCCGCGAGCTCGTCCAACACCGCCTCGTTCCACTGCGCGCACTCGTCGTATCCCGACCCGTCGTTCCACCGCACCGGAGCTGCCGTGAACGCGCACGCCGACTTGGTCAGGGTCACCACCCGCCAACCGCGCTCCGTCCCGATCGTGTCCAGCGCCGGAACCCACTGGGCCGCGTGCGAGTCACCCACGACAACGAGGGTCCGCCCGCCGTCGGGGTCGCCGTACACACAGTCGGTGCGGGGGACGACCTCCTCCCGCTCGCCCTGGCACGCCTGCCCGTACAGCTCGGGGACGTCAGCCTCGGCCTCGACCAGCGCCGGGTACAGGTCGGCGCCCGTGGAAGCGGTGCCCTCCTCCAGCGCGGCCGCTCCCACGTGCACACGCGGGTCGAAGGGCGTGGAGGGGTACTGGCCGACCCGCGCCAGCGACGCCGCCCCCACGGCCGAGACCGCGACGATCCCGGCCACGGCCACCACCCCGGCCGAGCGCACACCCGGCACGAGACCGCGTTCGCGCACCGGATCCTCCACGCACACCTTGGTCAGCCAGGCCAACACGACGGCGGCAGCGGCCACCGCGACCATCTCCAGCGCTCCGAGGGAGGCCGCCCCCGTCCACGTCAGCGCGAACACGATCAACGGCCAGTGCCACAGGTACAGCGAGTACGAGATGTCGCCGACGAACTGTGCCGAACCCCAGTTCAGCGGGGTCTCCGTGCGCCCGGCCGCGATCACGGCCGCGGAGCCCAGCACGGGCAGCAGCGCCGCCCAACCCGGGAACGCGGTCGCATCGCTGTAGACCACGGCCGAGCCTCCGATCGCGGCCAGCCCCGCCCACACCAGCGGGGTCCGGGCGGCCGCGGGCACGGTCCGGTGCGCGAGCACGACCGCGAGCAGTCCGCCCACCGCCAGCTCCCACGCGCGCGTGGTCGGCAGGAAGTAGGCCGCCGCCGGGTCCTGTGCGGTGTAGGAGACCGAGTGCACCAGCGAGCCCACCAGAACCGTCGACAGAACCGCCCCCAACACCACGGGGGTCGCCCGCCACCGGCGCACCGTCCATGCCCACAGCACGAACAGAAGCGGCCACACGAGGTAGAACTGCTCCTCCACCGCCAGTGACCAGAAGTGCTGCACAGGGCTGGGTGGCGCGTCCGAGGCCAGGTAGTCCACGGCCTCGTGAGCCAGGTACAGGTTCTCCGCGTACACCGCAGAGGCGATGAGCTGCCACGCGGTGTCGCCCAGGCGGGTGATCGGCAGGGGCACCCACGNCGCCCCCGTCACGAGCAGCACCACCGTGGAGGCCGGAAGCAGGCGGCGCACACGGCGCACGTAGAAGCGGGCGATGGAGACCCTGCCGCGCCCGCAGACCTCCCGGTACAACAGCGACGTGATCAGGAACCCCGAGATCACGAAGAACACGTCCACGCCCACATACCCGCCGGGGAGCAGGTCGGGGTCGAGATGGTAGACGAGGACCAGCAGCACCGCGACCGCGCGCAGGCCCTGCACCTCGGGTCGGAACCGGCGTCCGGTCTCCGAAACGCTCGCGCCGTGGTCCTTCTTCTCCGCTGTGGACTGCGTCGGGGGCCGCACGAACAGTGGTCGCATCGGGCAATCCTCCCGATGCGCAGGGTGATTGCAAAGGCAACACGGAACGATTCGGCCTCTTCTCAACCGATGCTCACCGGGACGCGGGGAGGTGTTCTCCGGGTGCTCGATCGGCGTCCGCTCGGTGCTGTCCCCGTGCTTGCCCGGCGGAACGCGTACACACGGTGCACGGGCCGGAACCGTGCGGTGTGAAGCGCCCCCGGATCCGTGCTGTGGGGGCCGTTCGTGACACGACCGCTCCGGATCTCGGGCAGACTGGCGTGTACGCCCCGGCGACCCTCCCGCATGCCCCCGGTCCCGGGGACTTCCCCAGCCCCCAGGGCGCACACACGGCGTGGTTGCGCATCCGCGTCCGGTGACCGTGCGTCCGGCCCGCCGTGAGAGGAGATCGCGACCATTCCCCTCACCGACGCACGCACCGCCGTGGCCGGATCCGCCGTCGTGGCCACCGTCGTGGTCGTCGTGCCCGCCGTGCTCTATCCCCTGGTGGGTGTGTGGACGCTGCTCTGGCTGGTGCTCGTGGCCGCCGCCTCCGGGTTCCTCGCGCTGGGCGGGCCCGGGTCCCAGGGCCGCCCCGGAACCGCCGGACGGGACGGACGCCAGGACGGTCGGGCGCCGCACCCCGAGGGCGGACCCCACGCCTACCCCGGCGGGGCCCGCAGCGGTGCCGCGCACGCCTACGCCGACGGACCCGTGCACGGAACCCGCGTGGGCGAGATCGCCCTGGCCACGGCCGTTCCCGACTACGACCTGCGGCTGAGCGCCGTCGTGCACTGGCGCTGGTCCGGGCACGTCGACCTGACAGTACGCAACCCCGTCGCCCCCGCCGTCCGCGACATCGTCAGCCGAGCCGCTGCGAAGGTCGCCCGCACCCGCCCGCGCGACCACGGACGGACCGAGTGCGACCTGGGCGCGCAACTGGCGGTCGAGCACGCCGTCACCGGGACCGGCATCGTCGTGTGGGCCGAGCACGTGCGACTGCACCTGCCGGAGGAGGACGCCGAACGCCTCGCCCGCCTCAGCGACCTGCGCAAGGACCTCGGGCTGCGGGCCGCCCTCCAGGAGACCGAACGCGCACACACACCGGCCTACGGGCGCGCGCACACCGGAGGCGAGGGGCACCCGGCCCGCGGGCACGGTGGAGCGGTACCCGAACCCGCCCAGGGCCACGGGGTCGGAGCGAGCAGTGCAGCTGGAAGCGGACGGGCTGCCCACGGCCGGCGTCCGTGGGGCGGGTCCTGGTCCCGTTTCGGGGCCTCACCCGAGCCCGATCAGGGGTCGGGCCCGGGCCCGGACGAACCCGGAGAGGCCCCCGGCCCGTTCGAGGACGCGGGCCCCTCTGCCGGGCAGGGGCCGGACGAGTCCGGGCCGCCCGGGCGCCCGAGCCCGTACGGTTCCCACCCGGACGGCCCCGCTGCCCGCGGTCCGAACGTCCACGGGCCCGGCGCTCATGGTTGGGTCCCCCGTACGGGCGACGACGGCGAGGAGAACGACTTCGTCTACCTCGACCCCGTCCACGGCATGCCCGAGGAACCGGTCTTCACCGGGCCCGGCCACGACGTCGACGAGTACGGCTACGAGAGTTACTGGTGGCCGGCAGAGTCGATCCCGGACAGCGCCGAGGAGGACGTCCAGGTGGCCGTCCTGCGCGGCATGATCGAGGCCGTTCCCGACCGCCACGCCCGCGCGGAGTTCGCCGAACAGCAGCTCGGCGCCCTGGAGAAGGCCGGCTACGGCGAGGTCGCCCGCCGGGTCCGCGAGGGTTTCTGAGGCGCGGGCCGGACGCTGCGGGGGTCGTGCCACCGGAGCAGATCCCGGCGCCGTGGTCGGATCCGGAACCGGCCGCGCCGACCGGCTCCGACGCGGCCCTCAGCCGAACCGGTGGTCCTCGACCTCGGAGATGAGCTCGGCCCGGCGCTCCGGGGACAGGAACGAGGCCGTGAACGAGTTCCGGGCCAGGGTGCGCAGGTCCTCGTCGCTCAACCCCAGGTGCTCCTGTACGCCCAGGTAGTTGTCGTGCACGTGGCCGCCGAAGTAGGACGGGTCGTCGGAGTTGACCGTCACCAGCAGCCCCGCATCCATGAGCGTGCGCAGCGGATGGTCGGCGAGGGTGTCGACCGCCCGCAGCCGCACGTTCGAGAACGGGCACACGGTCAGCGGAACCCGGGTCCGCGCAAGGTGCTCGACCAGTTCGGGGTCGTCCAGGCTCCGGATCCCGTGGTCGATGCGTTCGGCGCCCAGCACCTCCAGCGCCTCCCGCACGTACTCGGCCGGACCCTCCTCGCCCGCGTGCGCGACCCGGCGCAGCCCGAGCCGGCCCGCGGCCTCGAAAACCTCCGCGAACTTGCCCGGAGGGTGGCCCACCTCGGCCGAGTCGAGGCCGACCCCCGTGATGTGCTCCAGGTGGGGGCGGGCCGCGTCCAGGGTCGCCATCGCGTCGTCGGCCGGGCGGTCGCGCAGGAAGCAGAGGATGAGGGCGGTCGAGACGCCGTGCCGGGCCTCGCCCTGCGTCAACGCGCTGGTCAGGCCGTTCAGCACGGTCTCGAACGGCACCCCGCGCGCGGTGTGGGCCTGCGGGTCGAAGAAGATCTCCGCGTGCCGCACCCCCTGGGCGGCCGCGCGGTCGAGGTAGGCGGCGGCGAGGTCGCGGAAGTCGTCCTCGGTGCGCAGCACATCCATGAGCTCGTAGTACAGGTCCAGGAACGACTGGAGGTCGTCGAAGGAGTAGGCCTCCCGCAGCTCCTCGACGCCGGGATGCTTAAGCGTGATGCCGTTGCGCCGGGCCAGCTCGAAGGCGAGCTCGGGCTCGAGGGTGCCCTCGATGTGGACGTGGAGTTCGGCCTTGGGGATCGGCATGTGCACCGGTGCTCTCTGTGGTGGTCTGCGTGCTTCGTCGCCATTGTGGCCGATTTCTGTGTGTGACTCGGCCCGGAGGGGCTCCGGGGGCACGCACGGACACGGGGCGGGACACGCCTCCCGCCCCGCACCGGATCATGCGAGGTGGTGGACCTCCTGGAGCCCGTACACGGGCGTGGGGACACCCTCGTGCCGGGCCTTCAACTGCAGGGCCAGATAGAGGGAGTAGTGCCGCGACTGGGCCAGGTTGCCCCCGTGGAACCACAACCCCTCCTGCTGGGTGGGCTTCCACATGTTGCGCTCCTCGCCCTCCCAGGGGGCCGGGGTCCTTGGCGGTCTCCGACCCCAGGCCCCACACCTTGCCGACCTTGTCGGCGACCTCCTGGCCGATGAGGTCGGCGGCCCAGCCGTTCATCGACCCGTAGCCGGTCGCGTACACGACCAGGTCGGCCTCCAGCTCGCTGCCGTCCTCCAGGACCACCGACGTCTCGGTCAGCTCTGCCACTTGACCGTGCACCAGGCCCACGCTGCCGTCGGCGACCAGGTCGGCGGCCCCGACGTCGATGTAGTAGCCGGACCCGCGCCTGAGGTACTTCAAGAACAGGCCGGAACCGTCCTCGCCCCAGTCCAGCCAGAAGCCCGCGCGCTCCAACCGCGCGTAGAAGTCCCGGTCGCGCTCGCGGATCCGGTCGTAGATCGGCCGCTGGAAGGTGTGCATGATCCGGTAGGGGATCGACGCGAAGGTGAGGTCGGCCTTCTCGGTGGTGGTTCCCGCCTCCAGGGCCCGCTCCGAGTACAGATCGCCCAGGCCCAGGTCCATCAGGGAGTCGGACGTGACGACGTGCGTCGAGGAACGCTGCACCATGGTCACGTCGGCGCCGTTCTCCCACAGCGCCCCGCAGATGTCGAAGGCCGAGTTGTTCGACCCGATCACCACGGCCTTCTTGCCCAGGTAGGCGTCCGGGCCCGGGTGTTGCGAGCTGTGGTGCTGGTCGCCGCGGAACCTGTCCTGCCCGGGCAGCTCCGGCACGTTGGGCTTGCCCGACATCCCCGTGGCGAGCACGAGGTGGCGGGGACGCAGGACGACCTCCTCGCCACCGCGGTCGACCACGACCGTCCACACGCCGTTCTCCTCGTCGTAGGAGGCACGGCGGCACGCTGTGGAGGCCCAGTAGTTGACCTCCATGACCTTGGTGTACATCTCCAGCCAGTCGGCGATCTTGTCCTTGGGCGCGAACACCGGCCAGTTGCGCGGGAACGGCAGGTAGGGAAGGTGGTCGTACCAGACGGGATCGTGCAGGCAAAGCGACTTGTACCGACCGCGCCACTGGTCACCGGGGCGCTCGTGCCGGTCCACCACCACGTAGGGCACCCCCAGCTGCGTGAGCCGTGCCCCGAGCGCGATCCCGCCCTGGCCGCCGCCGACCACCACCACGTACGGTTCGTAGGTCCGTCCCGGTCCCTCGATCTCGGAAGCACGCCGCTCCGCCCATGTGACCCGGTCCGGGTCGGCCCCGTGCACGGTGCCCAGCGGCCGACGGGTGTCCAGCGGTTCTTCGTGGCCCTTCAGCTCGTGGAGTGTGGTCAACAGGGTGAAGGCCCCTTCCTCCTTCAACCTGAGGTGGCCCTGGCCGCGACCGACCGCGGTCTCGAAGGAGATCCAGGCCGCGACCACCCCGCCGTCCTCCACCGGTTCCTCGGTCACGCGGAAACCGGACGGGTCCACGGTGTCGAGCACGGCGCGGAGCATGTGGGCCACGCCGGAACGGCCCTCGACCGTCCTGATGTTCCACGTGAAGGCGACCAGGTCACGCCAGAAGCAGGTGGTCGCGAACAGGTGCGCGGCGCGTTCGGGGTCGCGGTCGGACAACGCCTGCTCGAGGGCGGCCAGCCAGGCCTCCACACGTGCGCGCGGTCCTGTTCCGCTCGCATCGGTCTCCACGGTCTCGGCGAGTGTCATGACAGAGCCTCCTTGACGTAACGTGATGGCAATCACAGCCTGCGTGGTGGGAGGCCCACAAGGGTTGCGCTCGATTGCGCGTCCCCGGGCCCCGGACCACTGCGCCGATGAGGACGGTGAGAGTGACGACCTTCCGAGCGATGGCCCCCGGAACCGACCTGACATCCCACGCGCGCGCCCTCAACCGCACCCGTGACGAGGTCATGGGAGGCGCTCGGCCCAGCACCCGCCCCCGCAACCTGGTGGCCCGTTCCTGGTCGCGGGTCATGGACATGGGTCTGGACCCCGACGGCGCCAACCCCCGGCACCACCTACCCACCGACCAGGTCGAACACCGGCGCCGCACCTCGCCCCTGGCCGGTGTCCTACCGGAACTGCGCAGCATGGTCGCCACCGCGGCCCACGCCTCCGACTCGCTCATGGTGGTCACCGATGCGGACGGGGTCGTGCTCTGGCGCGACGGCGCGGTGCGGACCCGGTCCGGCGCAGACAGTCTGGGGTTCGGTGAGGGCTCCTGTTGGACCGAATCGGCGGTCGGCACCAACGCCATCGGTACCGTTCTGGCCGAAGGCCACCCGGTCGAGCTGTTCGCCGCCGAGCACTTCGAACAGCGCCAGCTGCCCTGGTACTGCACAGCGGCACCGGTCCACGACCCCCGCACGGGCCGGATACTCGGGGTCGTCGACCTCAGCGGCCCCGCACTCACCTTCCACCCCATGGCCGGGGCGCTGGTCACAGGTGCCGCCCGCATGGCCGAGATGCGGTTGGCCGAACAGCACCGCATGCGACTCGACCGCATCCGCGACGGTGCCGGGCCCCGGCTCGCCGCGGGCGAGGGCCCCTTCCTCCTCGTGGACGGCGACGGATGGGTGGCCCACGGCGACGGCCTGCCTCTGCCGGACCGGGTCGCCGCCCCGCGCGAAGGGCGCGCCCTGGCCGTCCCGGGTCTGGGTGCCTGCTTGCCCGAACAGGTGGGGGAGGGATGGCTTCTGCGCGCCTGTTCCCGGACGCCGGACGAGGTCGTCGACCTGGTCCTGGACCTGTCGGGCACTCCGAGCGCCGAGGTCGCGGGCGGAGGACGCCGCTGGCGCACGGGGCTCACCACCCGCCACGCGGAGATCCTCCTGATGGTGTACCTGGCCGGCCCCGACGGCATCGGTGCCGCCACGCTCAGCCGTGCGCTGCACGGGGACGACGCGCATGTGGTCAGTGTCAGGGCGGAGGTGTCCCGCCTGCGCCGGGTGCTGGGCGCCGTGCTGTTGTCGAGGCCCTACCGGTGCGCGGAGGGGGTGCGTCTGGAGGTTGACGCGGGAGCGGTCGCCCGGCTGAGCGAGAGCGCCTTCGTGCGCGAGCACGCCTGCGAGCGGGTGCGCGAGGCGGTGCGTGCCATGGAGGCGGCCGCGGGTGGTGCCGCGCGGTAGATCCCGGACCGACAATGCGTGTGGACCCGTGCCGTGTGGGCCGTCCGCCCGGGCGGGAACCATCCCGGTGTGGACGGACCCGAACGCACACCCGACGGCCATCACGTACTCATCAACGGCAGGCGCTGGCGGGCCTCCGACCCTGACCTGCCCGAGGACGTGCGCGAACGCCTGGTGGGTTTGCTCATGGCGGCCCGTAGGCAGGTCGGTGCCGCACGCCGTTCCGGGGACCGGGACGCCGAGGAGGACGCCCGACGGCGCGTGCAGTGCGCCAAGGAAGGGCTGGGCGAACGCGGCACCCCCTGGTGGGAACTGGCCCCCGACGCCCGCCGCCGCCGTTGGCAACAGGCCCTGCACCGGTTGGAGGGTGACGGCCGCCCGCCGGGATGATCGAGTCGGCCGACGCCTCGGCACGGGGCCGCCCCGGGTTCCCGGTTCCCCGCCCCCGCAGGGCGCGTGGCATCCTGGGAACCCAGGACCACGGCCGGGAGGAACACCCCCACATGAGCATCGACGTGCCGCAGGAGCGACCCCGCCCGGCCCTGGGCTCGCTCAGCGGGCGCGCCAGTCTGCGTTCCCGTGTGGCCGAGGCCCTGCGTGAGGCCCTGGTGGTCGGCGAGCTCGAACCCGGCAGCATCTACTCCGCGCCCGCCCTCGCCCAACGCCTCGGCGTCTCGGCCACCCCCGTGCGCGAGGCCATGATGGAGCTCGCGCAGGAAGGGCTGGTCGAGCCTCTGCGCCACCGGGGATACCGGGTCGTGGAGTTCAGCGACCGCGCCCTGGACGAGATCCTGGAAGTGCGGACCCTCCTCGAAGCGCCCATGGTCGGGCAGGCCGTTACCCTGGCCGGGCCGGAGCAGGTCGCGGACCTGCGCGCGCTCGCCGACGGCATCGAACGCGCCGCCGCCGACGGGGACCTCACAGGGTTCATCGCCGCTGACACCGCCTTCCACCTGCGCCTCCTGAGCATCGCGGGCAACACCCGGCTCGTGGAGGAGGTGCGGCGCCTGCGCGGGATGTCGCGACTGTCGGCGGTGAAGCGTCTGCACGAAGAAGGGCTGCTGGCCTCCACCATGCGGGAGCACCACGCGCTCCTGGACCTGGTCGAGGCGGGCGACGCGGCCGGGGCCGAGGACCTCATGCGCCGCCACCTCGGGCACGTCCGGGGCGTGTGGGCGGGCCGTTCCGAGCAGGCCTGAGGCCCCGGTCCGGGCCGGACGTCGGGCCGGTTCTCGACGCCGCCCATCGGTCAGGTTCTCCGCTTCTCCCCCCAGGGCGAACGCGTTCATCCGATACATATGAGAGACCGCGTACCGGGTACCCCGAGAGGAGAGCACAGGCGTCGACGGAGGGAACGCCATGGCCACGAAGGACCTGTCCGGTATCCCCCGCACCACGCTGCCCGACACGAGCCTGTCCCTGCTGCGTGAGGGCTACGTCTTCATCTCCTCCACGTGTGACCGCCTGCGGACCGACGTGTTCCGCACACGGCTGCTGCTGAGACCGGCCTTCTGTGTCCGGGGCGCCGATGCCGCCGAGCTGTTCTACGGCAGTGACCTCTTCACCCGGCAGGGTGCGATGCCGGGCACCGTCGTCCACCTGCTGCAGGATTTCGGCAGTGTGCAGATGCTGGACGGCCAGGAGCACGCCGACCGCAAGCGCATGTTCCTCGCGCTCCTGGAACCCGGGCTGATCGACGCCTTCACCAGCACGCTCGCCGAGGTCTGGGACGCCCGGGCCGACCGGATCGCGGCCGGTGAGACGATCGAACTGTACTCGGAGACGAACCGAATGCTCACCGAGGCCGCCCTGCGCTGGCTCGGGCTGCCCGCGACACAGAACCAGGTCGGGCTGCGTACGCAGGAACTCGCCGCAATGGTCGACCACGCCGGGACGGTGGGCCCGCGCAACGCGTGGGCGAGGTGGATCCGGCGTCGCAGCGAACGCTGGGCGGGGCGGATGATCGACATGATCCGGGCCGACGTCCTGAGACCCCGGCCCGGCACGCCCGCCGTCCTGATCGCGGAGCACACCGAGAACGGCCGTCCCCTCGACACCGAGGTCGCTGCCGTGGAGCTGCTCAACATCGTGCGGCCGATCGTCGCCGTCAGCCGCTTCATCGTGTTCGCCGCGCTGGCCCTGTGGCAGAACCCGCAGTGGAAGAAGGAGTTCGCCGGCGGAGACCTGTCGCGCCTGCAGCCCTTCGCGCAGGAGGTCCGCCGCTACTACCCGTTCTTCCCGCTCATCGGGGGACGGTCCCGGCGCCCCTTCACCTGGCGCGGTTACCGCTTCCCGGAGGACAGCTGGGTACTGCTCGACCTCTACGGCACCAATCACGATCCGCGTTCGTGGGCCGACCCGGACGCGTTCCGGCCGGAGCGGTTCGTGGACCGGGAACCCACGCCGTACGACCTCGTCCCGCAGGGTGGCGGGCCATTCGACAGCGGGCACCGGTGCCCGGGGGAGCGGTTGACCATCGCGACCGTGGAGACGATGGTGCGCCTGCTGAGCCACACCGATCACACCCTCCCGGCGCAGGACCTGACCTACACGATGGCCTCGATGCCGGCCCTGCCCCGCAGCGGCCTGCTCATCAGCAGGACACACGGGTAGGCGCGGGTCCGGTCACCCGAAGCCGTCGGGCGAGGCCGTCTCCCCGGGGGCCGTGCGCGGGGACGACGGCCCGCATCTCTCACCCCGTATGCCGAAACCTCCACGAAACCCCGCCGACCTGGGGTTCCGGTGAGTCCCTGTCCGGGGTCTCCGTCGGGTCACGAAAGGACCCCCGGCCCTTGTTCCGTGCAACGTACAATTGTACGTTGCACAAGTCTCATCACCCGGCCCGCACCCTCTCCCCCACCCGGGCCCCGTCCCCCAGGAGTTGTGCGTGTCCCCGCAACAACAATCCACGGTCGGCAAACCCGCCACCAACCGCCGAGTCCTCATCGGCAGCCTCAGCNNCACCGCCGCAGCGATCATCTTCGACAAGCAGTTCTTCCCCAACGACGACCCCTTCATCTCGTTGCTGCTGTCGTACCTGTCGCTCTCATTGACCTTCTTCATCCGACCCTTCGGCGGCATCGTCTTCTCCCACATCGGCGACCGCATCGGTCGGAAGAAGACCCTGGTCATCACGCTCTCCCTCATGGGAGGCGCCACCGTCGCCATCGGCCTCCTGCCCACCTACGCGCAGGTCGGCGTGCTCGCGCCCCTGCTGCTCATCACCTGCCGCATCATCCAGGGCCTGGCCATCGGCGGCGAATGGGGCGGGGCGCTCCTGCTCGCCTACGAGTACGCGCCCAAGAAGCGGCGCGGGTTCTTCGGCTCCGTGCCGCAGACCGGCATCACCATCGGCATGCTCATGTCGACCATCGCGTTCAGCCTGGTCAGCCTGCTTCCGACGGAACAGTTCGAGGCATGGGGCTGGCGCATCCCCTTCGTCGCCAGCATCGTGCTCATCTTCGTCGGTCTGTGGATCCGCCAGGGGCTGGCGGACACCCCCGCCTTCCGAAAGGCCAAGGAGAGCGGCACCATCGCCAAGCTCCCCATCAAGGACACGATGCGAGACCACTGGCGTTCGGTGCTCGTGGCGGTCGGCGCGAAGATCGTGGAGACCGCGCCGTTCTACATCTTCGCGACCTTCGTCGTCAGCTACGCCACCGGCATCCTCGACATGCGTGAATCGGTCGTGCTCAACGCCGTCAGCGCGGGTGCGTTGGTCAGCACGTTCGTGATCCTGGCCATGGGCTCGCTCTCCGACCGCATCGGCCGCCCCAAGGTCTACCTCGGCGGAACCGTGCTCATCGCCCTGTTCTCGGTGCCGTTCTTCCTGCTGCTCAACCTGCAGATGAACTGGGCGGTCTACGCGGCCGTGGTCATCAGCCTCGGTGTGGTCTGGCCCCCGGTCACCGCCACCCTGGGCACCCTGACCTCGGAGATCTTCCCCGCCCGGGTGCGCTACACCGGCGTCACCCTCGGCTACCAGATCGGCGCCGCCCTCGCCGGCGGTACCGCTCCGCTGCTGGCCACGTGGATGCTCGCCACCTTCGACGAGGCCTGGTGGCCCATCGCCGCCTACATGGTCGGGCTCGCCGTGCTCTCCTTCGTCGCTGTCTCCCTCGCCGGGCCGGTTCTGCGCAAGGAGACCGCCCTGCTGCGGGCGCGCGGCCTGAGCATCGACTCCGTGGCGCCCGGGACCGACCACACCGTCGACGCGAACAGCACCGCCGACGTCGAGGCCGGCCAAGGTGCGAACTCCGGCGGACAGAACCAGGAGAAGGCATGATCCCCGACCCCACCGCGACCGCCGCGAGCACCGCGGATGCCACCACCGCGGACGCCACGGCCACCGCGACCGGCGGGCTGCCCTTCGTCGGGGCCGACGAGGTCGCGCGCCGCATCGGCCCCGACCGCGCCCGCGAGCTGGTGGACAAGGCCCTGCGGGACGGGTTCGACCCCGCACAGGACCCCGCGCGCGTTCACACCGGCGCCGGCGACGGGCACCTGCTCCTGATGCCCTCGACCCTGGGACAGTGGGTCGGCGTCAAGGTCGCCACCGTCTCGCCCGAGAACCCGGGACGCGGGCTGCCGCGCATCCAGGCGGTGTACGTGCTCATGGACGCGCGCACCCTCACCCCGCGCCTGATGGTGGACGGTGTCAGCCTGACCTCCCTGCGCACCCCCGCCACCTCCGCCGTGGCCGCCGACCACCTCACCGCGCCGGACGCCACCACCCTCGTGGTGTTCGGCAACGGACCGCAGGCCGTCGAGCACACCGTCGCGATGTCCCGGATCCGCGACTTCACCGACGTGCGCCTGGTCGGACGCAGCCCGCACAAGGTGCGCGCCGCCCTCGACGAGCTCGCCGACCGCGGGATCGACGCCCGTCCCGGGAAACCCGAGGACGTGGCCGGGGCCGACCTCGTGGTGTGCGCGACCTCCGCGGCCGAACCCCTCTTCGATGGATCGCTCGTGGACGACGGCGCGTGTGTGATCGCGATGGGGTCCCACGAGACCGACCGCCGCGAGGTCGACGCGGGTCTCATGGGGCGCGCCTTCGTCGTCGTCGAGGACCGGGGCGCGGCCATGCGCGAGTGCGGCGACGTCGTCATGGCCGTGGACGAAGGGACGCTGACGCCCGACGCCCTCACCGGACTGGCACCGCTGGTGCGCGGGGAGGTGACCCGGCGCGAGGACCGGCCCAACGTCTTCAAGGGCTCGGGGATGTCGTGGCAGGACCTCGCCGTCGCCGTGGGCGTCGCGCCCGAGGCGCCGGAGGTCTGACGCGGGGGTTGGGTGCCTGATGTGGGACGTGGGGGCCCTTCGGGAGACTGATGATCACGTCCATGCCGAGGTGTTCCTTGAGCATGTGGGTGAGGTTGTCGCACTCGATGATCTGCATGCGGCCGTGACGCCGGGCGTGTTCGTGGCCGCCCTTGGTCACCCACGAGGTCGTGACCATGATGCCCTTCGAGGCGTGCTTGCCCTCCATGGTCCCCTCCAGCTCCCGGACCGCGGCGACCCCGACGGCCCGGCTGTACCCCAGCCCGGACTCCCCGGTCGGGACGCCCCCGGGCCGTGTGTGACACCGGGCACCACTCACTCCGCGACCTGATATTCGTAGGCTTGCCGGACCAGACCCATGACCTGGCCCAGGTCGGAATTCTCGTCCAGGTTGAGCTGGACGTTGCCGTTACCCCACCGCCCCTTGCCCGTTATGTCCCAGGCGAGGCCGCGCTCGTCGTGCAGCACCTCGAAGGGCATGTTCAAGGTCAGGCGCAGGCGTTCGGCCTGTCCGACCACGTCGACGAAGTTGGTCTCGGCCTTGAAAGCGACGTAGTTTTTCAGGAAGGTCTCGGTGACCTCGTCACCGATCGCCAGTACTGCCTTCCTGAACTGTTCGAACAGGGCCCCGTTCACGGGGCGAAGAAGGTTCGGATGGTCTGCGATGGTGTATTGCGAGCCCGTATCGTGTGGGGCCATCTCTGGCAGGTCCGTCGGCAATTCGGGCCGGGGCCACACCTCGAGAGCGATGTCGGCCAGTCTCTCGGCACGCTGCACGATCGCCGTTTCATCCCACTTGTCCAGCGTGCCCAAGCCGCGGTTCAGGCGTAGCGGGCTCTCGCGGAATCCACCCTCCATGTCCCTTTTGCAGGCGAAGGGGCTGTCCCCGTACTCGGAGTTATAACCCGTCAGGGTGAGGTTGCCTATTGTGTGAAGGTAGCGCGCATGCACGCCGGCCCAGTCCTCGCCGAGGTCGTCCCGCCACTGACGTGGCAAGTTCTCGTTCTGCGGCATGATGTGCTCGATCGTGTAGTCCTCGATTGGGACTTCTTCTTTCCGTCCGGCGTTCTCCAATTTCCGCAAGAGGTAAGAACGGCGCTTGAACGTGTACATGTTGCTGTACATGAGTTCGCGCGCGAAGTCCTCGTCACGCGGAAAGGCGCGATAGCTCTTCAACCACAGGAGGTGGGCCTTCACGCTGGCCAGGTAGCGGCTCTTGTCGATCGCTCTGGTGAAGGTGCTGAAGGTGCGGTTCAGCGAGTTGGTGGGCATACGACAGACAGCGCGGCGGAAGATGTAGGAGGTCACCATGCCGACGATCTCCGCCAGGTCGTCGCGGGACAGTACACCCCGTTCATAATCAGTGTAGAGCTCCAACAACAGGGGATAGACGACGTCCGCCTTGATCTCGCGCAGATCCTGGAAGGCTTCAGCGAGCCCCTTGTCCTGCTCGCGGCCGAGCGCTACCGCGCAGTACCGCCACGCGTACTCGCGCAACTCCTTGAGCAGCGGTTCGATGCGGTGTCCATGGGTTCCGGACCGGAGGGCATGGTCCTTGAACGCTTCATACACGTCGTTGAAACGGGGGATCTCGCCAGTAATGACGGTCAGATAGTGGCGAATGAAGTCGTCGAACTGCCTCTCGTATGCGGCCTGCCCGAAATCGGTCTCCATCGGACGCCAGTAGGTGGAGTACCACCTCTCCTGGAGCTCGGGCTCCAGTCCCATGAGCACGAAGTTGCGGATGAGATCGGCCTGGGACAGCTTCAGGCCGGTGGAGTTCATGGACTCGAAGATCAGCTGCGGATTGTCCTGAGTGCGATCCAACCGAATGTCGACGACGACGAGCTTGGCCAGGCCCCGGCACACCGCGGCCAGGTTCGCACCGGTAGCCCTCAGGTGTCGGAGGAAGAGCTCGAAGTTTTGCCGCACATTGTCGGAGTCCGACGTCGGCAGCCTGGTCCCGGCGACGATCGCTTTCAGGGTGTCCCGGTCCTGCTCGGACAAGAGCAGCCGGAAGTACTCCTCGCCGTCCTCGTCGTCGTTGACGAGGTAGCGCTTGCGCAGCTTGGTCGGAGAGAACCCCTTCAAGGGCTCGCGTTCGTCCTCCGGCAGGTCTTCGAGGACCCGGGCCAGCGCCGCGATCAGCAAGGTCACGGTGGTCATCCGCTGCTGGCCGTCGATGATCAGGTCGGGTTCCTGGGTCGTCAGGTTCGAGAGCCCCTTCTCGACGTGCACGATCGAACCGATGAAGTGTGACTTCAGAGCCTCGTCGCCGCCGGACCGCACCACGTCTGCCATGAGCTGGTGGCACTGATCGGCCGTCCAGGAGTAGGCCCGCTGGTAGATCGGGATGACGAACTGGTGGCTCTTGTTGAGAAGGGAGATCAGGGACGTTTCGGAGGCCTTCATGGATCACATTCTGATCTGGGGACCGACAGAAGAAAGGGGTGGAATGTCGGGACTTCGGAAGGGGACCGCGATCAGCGGGGCAGGAAGGGGCTCGGCTCGCCGGAGTAGGACACGTGCAAGCTGTCCCGGGCGCGCGTGCACGCGACGAACAGCAGGTTCCGCTCGCGCTGCAGGTCGTGCGCGTGCGCGACCGCGTCCTCGGAGGCGTCCGTGACACGGGACAGCTCCGGAAGGTGCTCCGCACCCGCGGACACCACCGCCACGCACCGGAACTCCAGGCCCTTCATCGAGTGCATGGTCCCCACGCGGACGCCCGAGTTCTCCGCGAGCGGGCACGTCTCGACCCCGGCGTCGGTCAGCGCCGAGCGGGCCTTGCGGACCAGGGAATCGGTGCGTGCCGCGACGCCGATCGCGTCGGGCTCGACCCCGTCCCGCAGCCAGCCCTCGACCGTGCGCACGAGATGGTCGAGCTCCTCCGCGGCCGAACCGTGGCCCCGGACCACCGGACGGCGGCCGTGGAGCGGGGACCCGTAGTCCTGCAGCGTCGAACGCACCCCGTCGAACCCCTCGACCGGCGCGGTCCCGAGGACTCCGACCGCCCAGTTCAGGATCTCCTGCGTGCTCCGGTAACTCACCGTCAACCGGTGGCTGCGCCCGCGCACGTTGACCCCGACCCGTGCCATCGACACGTGGTGGTCGTAGATGCGCTGGTGCGGGTCGCCAGCGATGAACAGGTCGTCCGGGCCCTCGTCGACCAGGGCCCGGACCAGCCGCCACTTGGCCGGATGCAGGTCCTGCGACTCGTCCACCACGATGTGGCGGTACAGGCGCTCGCCGGTGCGTTCCAACAGGTCCGCCGCCTCGGCGGCGAGGGAGGTGAAGTTCCACTGGCCCTGCTCGCGCATCTCCTGGGTCGCAGCCAGGATCGCCGCCCACACCTGCCGCTTCTGCTGCTCGCCCAGACGGTTGGCGCGCCCGCGCCCGCGCCTGCGCGCCTCCAAGTAGTCGCGCTCGGTGCGCAGGTCCTGGGCGAGCACGACGTGTTCCCACTCCTCGAGCAGGAACCGGCCGGAGACGTCCAGGCCGGCAGCGTGGGCGTCCCACTGCGGGCCCAGTTCGTTCGGGAACTTGATGTCCGGCTTCCCGTGGGCCTTGCGCACCACCTGGTAGGCGATCTTGTCGATGTTGCGCACGTCCACGAGACGGCGGCGCTCCTCGTCCTGGACGAGGAGGTCCACCTGTGCCTGCAGCGCCGCGTCGAGGGTCTTGGTGAACGTCGTGAACAGGATCGGCTTCTCTGGGGCCTGCTCCCGAGCGGGTGCCGGCCCCTGCTCGAGGGGCAGGGGGAGCTGATCGCTGTCGTCTCCACCGGTGCCGGTGCCCGTGTCCACGTACCGCTCGGTCAGGTGCGCGATCCGGTGCAGGGCGGTGACGGTCTTGCCCGTGCCCGCGCCCCCGGTGACCATGACCGGGCCCGAGTACTGCTTCTTGCGGGCGATGCGCACCTGGCGCGGGTGCAGGAAGGTGCGCCACACATCGAAGGGGTGGTCCAACAGCTCGCGGAGCTCCTCGGGTCCCTCCACGAACACCGCCTGGTCGGGGCTGCGGCGGATGGCCGTGGCCAGGTCGTCGGGGTCGACCGTGCCCGGCTCGACCTTCTCCACGAGGTCGCGGCTGATGTGGGCCCACGCCTCGTCCGGGCCCATGCCCGAGGCCAGCGCGGTCAGGGCGTCGTGCTGGGCCTTGGGCAGGCTCTGGCCGTAGGAATCCAGGTGGCTCTCGTCGGGGAGCAGGCGGGCGATGCGCAGCGTCTCCTCGTCGATACCGAGCTGCGTGAAGTGCTTGTCCGGCACACCCGCGAACAACGCGCCGCCCTGGTCACCGGTCGCGGGTTCGAGCGCGTTGCTCACCGCGTGCAGCGCGGACTCGTCGCGGAACTCCAGCACACCAAGCACCTGGTTCACCGAGGGGCGCCGGTTACGGATGTACCGGTACGCCTCGTTGTGCGGCAGGACCGTGACCAGGAGGTATACGTCGCCGTTCTCCGGAGCCAGCACCACACCCCGATGGTTCATGTTGATGCGCAGCGTTCGCCATCGGGGATCACAGGCCGCTTCGAGCTTCTCCAGGTGGCCGCCTGCGTAATAGGTGTCGGCGAACTTGTCGAGGGCGTCGTCGACACCCTTGCGCAGCTTCTTGTCCAGGGCCGCGTAGGTCCGGAGGAAGTCCTTCGCGATGGCGAGCTGGGGCACGGGAGCCTTTCCGGGGCAGGGGGTCCAGGGGGAAGCTCTGGGGGAGAGCCCGTGGCCCACAGCGTAGACAACAGGGGGCGTCCCGCGCCCGGCCCGTACGGGACGAAGTACCTATAGCGGACGGCCGNTCGTCCACAGGCCGAGATCTGCACCTGGCGTGGCAGGCTTCCGGCCCGCACCCTTGCCGCATGGATGCCCCACGCCTGCGTTCCGCTCCTGTCGACAACCCAACGGACGCCCTGCTCACCGCCCTGGCGATCGCACGGGGGCAACACGGTGTGCTCACGCGGGGTCAGGCCAAGGGTTCGGGGCTCAGCGACAGCGACCTCCGTGCACTGAGACGTGATGGAACTTTCGGCCACCCCTACGAGGGCGTGTACGCCGTGCGCTCCCTGTTCGACCCGTCCGAGAGCGAGGGTTTCCTCCGCACGTCGGTCATGGCGGCCCAGCTGGCTCTGGGGCCGCGCTCCATCGCCGGCGGGGAGACAGCTGCACGCCTGTGGGGCATGCAGGGGCTGCCCTCTTGGGACGGACGCACGGTGCACATGATCGTTCCCGGGCCCGGGACCAAACGGCATCGCCAACGAGTCACGCTGCACACGTGGGAGGTCGGTCCGGAGGAGGTCACCGCGGCCGACGGTGTCATCCGGGTGACCGTTCCCGGGAGGACCTTGCGCGATGTGGTCCTCCACGTGGATCGCGAGACCGCTGTGTCCCTCATCGACTCGGCCCTCCAGCGGGGGCTCGTACGCGAGGAAGGCCTCGAGGAACTCGCACTGGCCAACGGGCAACGGAAGGGGTGTGTACGCACGCGCCCTTGGTGGGATCTGGCGGACGGGAGGGCCGAGAGTCCACTGGAGTCCTGGGTGCGTCTGGCCTGTGCGGACGCGGGGTTGCCGCCCACGAGCCTCCAGCGCCGATTCCTGGACGGTACCGGTCGGATCATCGCTGTGGCCGACCTCTGGTGGGAGGACCTGCAGCTCATCGGTGAAGCGGACGGTCTCGGGCCGCACGGACTGCCGGAGGTGCTGGCCAGGGACCGTCGGCGGCAGAACGCCCTCCAGCTGTCGCACCCCGGGGTGCGCATCGTCCGGTTCACCTGGCAGGACGCGATGAGGCCCGGGTACATCACCGCGGCGCTCGCCCGGGCAGCCGGGCGGGAGGGTTGTTAGTGCTGTATTGAGCACCTGAAAACGTTGTCAGTGCCCATAACAGCACTAACAACGCGGCGGCTAGCGCAGTGCCCGATCCAGGACCCGGATCGGGCACTGCGCCCAGAACACCTCAGTGCGTGACGGCGCCGGTGGAGGCCGAGCGCACGAGCTTGGCGTACTTGCTCAGCACCCCCTCCGGGAACGGGTTGGGCAGCGGCTCCCACCCGGCGCGGCGCTTCTCGAGCTCCTCCTCGTCCACGTGCAGGTCGATGCTGCGCTCGGCGATGTCCACGGTGATGGAGTCGCCCTCGCGCACCAGGGCGACGGGTCCGCCGTCCACCGCCTCCGGGGCGATGTGGCCCACGCACAGGCCGGTCGTGCCGCCCGAGAACCGTCCGTCGGTGAGCAGCAGGACGTCGCGCCCGAGGCCGGCGCCCTTGATCGCGGCGGTGATGGCCAGCATCTCCCGCATCCCCGGACCGCCCTTGGGCCCCTCGTGGCGGATCACCACGACGTCGCCCTTGCGCAGGTCACCGGCGCTGAGCGCGTCCATCGCCGCCTGCTCGCGCTCGAACACCCGCGCGGGGCCGGTGAATGCCTCGGTGTCGAACCCGGCGGTCTTGACCACGGCCCCCTCCGGCGCGAGGGAACCGCGCAGCACGGTGATCCCGCCGGTGGGATGGAGCGCGTTGTCGAAACGGCGCAGGACGGTGCCGTCGATCGGGTCCGGGGCGAGGTCCTGGAGATTCTCCTCGACGGTGCGGCCCGTGACCGTGAGGGCGTCGCCGTGCAGGAGCCCCTCGTCGAGCAGCACCTTCATCAGGACCGGGATCCCGCCGACCCGGTCGACGTCGTTCATGACGTAGCGGCCGAACGGCTTGAGGTCGGCGATGTGCGGCACCCGGTCGCAGATCCGGTTGAAGTCCTCGAGCTCGAGGCCGACCTTGGCCTCGTTGGCGATCGCGAGCAGGTGCAGCACCGCGTTGGTGGATCCGCCGAGCGCCATGACCACCGTGATGGCGTTCTCGAACGCCTTCTTGGTCATGATGTCGCGGGCGGTGATCCCCTGTTCGAGCATGTTGACCACCGCTTCGCCGGAACGGTGCGCGAAGTGGTCGCGGCGCCGGTCCGCGGACGGGGGAGAGGTCGAACCGGGCAGGCTCATCCCCATCGCCTCGGAGATCGACGCCATGGTGTTGGCCGTGAACATGCCGCCGCACGCGCCCTCACCCGGGCAGATGGCGCGTTCGACCCGGTCGAGGTCGGACTCGCTCATCCTCCCGGCCTTGCACGCGCCGACACCCTCGAAGGCGTCGATGAGCGTCACGTCCTTCTCCGTGCCGTCGGACAGCTTCACCCAGCCGGGGGCGATCGTGCCCGCGTACATGAACACGGAGGCCAGGTCGAGGCGGGCGGCGGCCATGAGCATGCCCGGGAGCGACTTGTCGCAGCCGGCGAGCAGGACCGAACCGTCCAGGCGCTCGGCCTGCATCACCGTCTCGATGGAGTCGGCGATCACCTCGCGGGAGACGAGGGAGTAGTGCATGCCCTGGTGGCCCATGGAGATGCCGTCGGAGACCGAGATCGTGCCGAACTCCAACGGGTAACCGCCGCCCGCGTGCACGCCTCCCTTGCTCGCGCGGGCGAGGCGGTCGAGGGAGAGGTTGCAGGGGGTGATCTCGTTCCACGATCCCGCCACGCCGATGATCGGCTTGTCCCAGTCGCCGTCGCCCATGCCGACGGCTCGGAGCATGCCGCGGGCGGGCGCGGCTTCGATGCCGTCGGTGACGGTGCGGCTGCGGGGTTTCGGGTCGATGGCCATCGGGTGCCTCGCAAGGGTCGGTCGACGATACGTGCGTGTTCCGGGAACGGCTGGGGAGGGGCCCGAGCCTCGGCACGGCGCGCCCGAGCATCGTGGCGCTCGGGCGTCGGGAACGCCGTACGTGTTCACCCTGCTCTTCCGGTGGCCGAGGGAGCAAATGGAGCGCGGATGCGACCGGCGGCCGAGACGGTGCTTCGGTGCCCGGCGCAGCAAAACGGTACCGGTCACAGGGGAACGTCGCAGGGGAACTCGGTCGAGGCCGGCCCCGACCACCTCATAGTTCCGGCTGTCCCGAACGCTCGGATCGTTCCGACGGATTCTCCGACCGGTCGGCCCACCCCGGCACCGACAACCGAACCGGCGGCCCGGCCCATGGAGGGGTCTACGCCCCGGTCTCGGTGACACCCAACAGCTCCTGCACCTGCCGCAGCAACGAATCCGGGACCACCCCGAGGCGGGTCCCCTCCAGGGCGAGCTCCTCGGCCGCCATCCGGTGCGCGCGTGCGTGCGCGCTTACCACCACTCCACCGATGCGCCGGTCCACACCACCGCCCGTGGACCCGTCCCTCGTCCAGCCGGACGAGGAGAGCGGGTTTCCCCCGAGCCGGGGTGCTCGACCACGTCGGTGTCGCCGCGCCCCGCGCACGCAAAAGACCCCGACCTCGCGGTCGGGGCCTTCGCCTCGGGGTGAGTGACGGGACTTGAACCCGCGACATCTTGGATCACAACCAAGTGCTCTGCCAACTGAGCTACACCCACCATGTCCGCCCGGCCTCTCGGCCTTGCGTACGTTCTCAATCCTAGCGGATGCCGAGGAGTGCTTCGACCACTTCTCCCGGCGCCGGGCCGAACCCGGCGCCGAGGTCCTCCCGAGGAGCGCTTCGGAGAGGCAGAGTCCTGGAGGCAGAAGATCCTCTCCGGACCCCGGTCCTGCACCGTCCGGAACGCGTTCGGGCCCCGTCCCGGGAACGCGGGGCTGTTCCCCACGGACCCGGGACAGGGCCCGTCCACTGCCGAGTGGGTTCCGGTGTTCCCCGGAAGGCCTCAAGCCCCTGAGGTCTCGGCAGCCTCCGCGGCCTCGGCCGCTTCGGCCTCCAGCGCCGTCTTCCTGGCCTCCACCCCGTCGCCGCCCGCGGCGATGTCGGCGGCGATCGCGCGGGACACCGCGGTGCTCGGCCCGGGCTCGGGGGTGAAACCGGCGGCGCGGTAGTACCGCAGCTCCTGGATGCTCTCGGTGATGTCGGCGAGCGCGCGGTGCCCGCCGGCCTTCTCCGGGCTGGCGTAGTACACGCGGGGGAACCACCGGCGCAGGAGCTCCTTGATGGAGGAGACGTCGATCATCCGGTAGTGCAGGTACTCGTCGATGCGCTTCATGTCGCGCGCCAGGAACGTGCGGTCCGTTGCGATCGAGTTCCCGCACAGGGGCGCCTTGCCGGGCTCGCGCACGTACTTGCGGATGTGCTCCAGGACGGCGTCCTCGGCCTCGGTCAGCGAGAGCCCCTGGTCGAGCTGCTCGAGCAACCCGGAGGTGGTGTGCATGTCGCGCACGAAGTCGCCCATGCGGTCCAGTGCGGCCTGCGGCGGTTTGACCACCACGTCGATGCCCTCGTCGAGGATGTTGAGTTCCCCGTCGGTGATCAGACAGGCCACCTCGATCAACGCGTCGTTCTCGAAGTCGAGGCCCGTCATCTCGCAGTCGATCCACACCAAACTGTCATTCATAACGGACACCCTAAGCGCCACAGGAAGCGGCCCGAACGAGGTACGGACGGCCACGGGAACAGGCGCCGAGGCGTGCGGCGGAGGGGGCCACCGGTGAAGACGGACAGGATCCCACCGGACCACGCGACGGCCGGGGCGCAGCCGAACTCACGGCACGGCACCGGACACACGTCGGGGGCGGGCACGCGCGTGCCCGCCCCCGCGGGGTCATGGTGTCGCCGTCCCCGGGCGGCCTGGGCCGGTAAGCCCACGGGGCTCGGGAGAGCCGGGCTCACAAGAGCCTCGGGAATTCCCGAGCAACAGTGTCACTCCCAGACGAACTGCCGGGGCCCGCCGACGTCGAAGAGTTCGTACATCCAGTCCCAGACGCCCCACACCTGCAGGTAGGTGGCGACCAGGGCCACGACGACGATCAGCGCCAACACGGCGCACCCGCAGCCGCACCCTCGCTTCTTCTTCTTCTTGGGCGGCTGCTGCGGGCCGGCCCCCGGGTAGGGGTGCCCACCGTGTGGACCTGGACCGCCGGGACCACCGTGTGCGCCGGGACCGCCGGGCGGGCCCCACGGCGGCTGCTGCGGACCGCCCCCGGGCGGGCCCTGGGGTCCTCCGGGGCCCATCGCGCCGGGCGGAGGGTACGCGCCCGGAGGCGGACCGCCGGGACCACCGGGGTGACCCATCGGGCCGGGCGGGGGGCCACCGGGACCTCCGGGCCCACCCGGGTGGCCCATCGGCGCGCCGGGCGGCGGGGGCTGACCCGGGCCGCCCATGGGTCCCGGGGGCGGGTAACCGCCGGGCGGCGGATAGGCGCCGGGCGGAGCGAAGCCCTGCTGCGGTCCGGAGTAGGGGTTCTGCGGTCCGGAGTGGTACTGCGGCTGGTGCCCGGGCTGCGGCCCCGACGGCGGGTACTGCTGGTGTTGCGGCGGCCGGGGCGCACCGGAACCGTACTGGGGGCCGGAACCCGGTCCCTGCGGGGGCAGGCCGGAACCCGGTCCCTGCGGGGCCTGCCCGGGGGCCCAACCCTGCTGCGGGCCGCTCGGCGGGGGGGGCGG
>NZ_ANBF01000054.1 GCF_000341025.1 Nocardiopsis salina YIM 90010
GTCCGCTCCGGAGGCCTGGTCGGGTCCCTGCTGCTCCGGACCCTGACCCGGTCCCTGGTCGGCTGCACCTGCCGTGCCCGCGGCACCGGCACCGGACCCCGGCATCCCGCCGGATTCGGGGGAGCCGGGCCGGGCGCCGGGCTGCTCACCCGGCTGCGGCTGCGGGGCGGCCTGCGCCTCGGCCTGACGCTGGGCCTCCGCCTGCTGCCGGGCGCGCTCCTCGTCCGCCTTGCGCTTGGCCTCTTCCTTCTGCTCCCTGCGCTCCTCGGACAGGTCGGCCCAACCCTCCTTGAGGTTGCCCAGGAGCTTGTTGAACCGGCCGCCCTTCTTGCCGTCCTCGTCACCGAGGTCCGGGGCGCCCTGTCCGTGGGCCGCGCCGGAGAAGGCGGGGTCGTTCGGGTCGAAGACGGCCGTCCCGGCCACGCCTCCGGGGGCCGCTTCATCGGACCCGCTCGGCGACCCGGGGTCGAAGACCGCGGTCCCGCCGACCGGGGCGTCGGGGTCGAACACGGCGGTGCGAGGTGCCTGGTCACCCGAGCCCGAACCGGTGTCCGCGCCCGCTCCTGCATCCGGATCCGGGGCGGTGTCACCGGGGTCGGAACCCCGCGCGTCGCGCGCGTGTGCGGCCAGGTCGGCGGTGGGGATCTCGTCACCGTCGGTGAGGTCCGCCGTCGGCAGCTCGTCGTCCTCGTCCGCAGACGCTTCGCCGACCGACGCTCCACCTGCAGCCGTGGCACCCCCCGGCGCTCCTCCGCGGCCGGGGATGTCGTCGGGGTTGATCCGTACGGTGCTGGGCTCGTCCTCGGCGGGGGTGGGGGATGCGGGGGCCGACGCGGGGGAGAAGTCCTGTGCGGGGGAAGCAGGGGTCTGGGGGGCGGAGGGGTTGATCCGTACGGTGCTGGGCTCGTCCTCGGCCGGCTGGGGTGCCGGTCCGGAGGTGTCCAGCCGTACGGTTCCCTCCTCGTCCTCGCCCGGGGCCGCAGCGCCCTGGTCACCGCCGTCCAAGCGGGTCGTGGCGGGTTCGTCGCCGACGGCCGCGTTCCCACCCCGGAGTTCGCTCAGTGAACGGGTATGGCGCGTCCACTCGTCACCGTTCCACCATCTGAGCGTCTGTGCGTCGCCCTGCGGGTCCGCGTACCAACCCGGCTCGATAGATCCACCCATGGCGGACAGACTAAGGGCTTTTGGCTCGTCACTTAACCAGCGGTACCCGAATAGTGGTGTTTGACGACAGGTGTTCTGGTTTTAGTTCAATGACCGAATTCAGGGGATGGCTGTGGCATGTGTGCCGGGAGAGGTCCGGAGCGCGGTCCCACCGCTGTCCGGGGTGAGCAGACGGCCCACGTCGATGAGGCCCGGACCGGGCAGATGCGAGCCCGGAACCTGGTCGTGGCCGAAGTGTCCCCCGCGCGCCCACATGCGCGCCGTGCGCTCGCGCGCGAGGCGGTCACGCACGCAGACATCGTCGCCGGGGGGACCGGCCGGCCAGCGGCGCGCGACCCCCCACGAGTCCAGCCAGTCCATGATCGCCGTCAGGCCCAGCATCGGTCCGTCGGTGAACGGAACACTGCGCCGCGCCACCACCGCCACCACCAGACACACGCGCCCCTCGTCGGCGTGGTCGACGTGCTGTCCGTAGTAGCGCGTCGCGCCCAGGGAGAGGTCGCTGCGGCGGGTCGACGCCAGGGTCTGCACGATCTCGCCGGAGAGGGGGTCCCACACCAGGTGGGGCGCGCAACCCTCCGCCACCAGGCGTTCGGCCTCCGCGCGGGCCGACCCGCATCCCGGGGCGGTGCCGGTCACGGTCCACACTGCCCGTGGTGCGCCCGCGCCCGGGGGCCCGTGGTCGCTGCCCCCTGCGAGTCGCTGCGCGCCGGGCATCCACGCGTTGGCCATGGCAGCCCCCAATCCGGTCGTCACGGGTCCGGCCCCGCAAGGGGGAGTGGGGCCGGACAAGCCCTGGTCCCTTCTGCGTACGCCAGGGCCCAGGGGTTGTCCAGAGCCGTTCTGCGCGGGGACAGGGTCATGTCACCTCGGGGACGGGTCCGGCAGGAGCGGCCGGAGCCGCCTCGCGCCCACCGCGTCCCCGAGGTGTCTCTCGCACAGTCGGCTCCGGAACCGGGCCGGGACATGCGCGGCCCCGTCCACCAGGCGGCGGATCAGCTCCCGCCGCCGGCGCCCCCCGTGCCGCTGTCGTCGATCCGCAGCGAGAACGCCTGCACGAAGATGTCGCCGATCTCCCGCGGGTCCTCGGTCCGGTAGGCCGCACCGCCCGTGGCGGCGGCGATCTCCTGCAGCGGCTCGACGTCCTGCACCTCCGGGCCGAACGCGATCGTGATGATCGGGATCGGCCGCGAGGAGCTGGAGAGCTCGTCGATGCCGTCCAACAGCTCGTCCAACTCCATGCCGCCCGGGTGGTCGTTGTCGCCGTCGGTCAGCATGAGGATGACGTTGGTGCGGTCGGGCCGGTAGGTCCGCGACATCTCCTCGTAGGCGGCCAGGTAGGTCTCGTACAGGGCCGTGTCGCCGTCCGGCAGCGGCTCCAGGCCGTCCAGTTCCTGTGCGATGACGTCGCGGTGCTCGGTGCCGCCGTCGTCGGTGGCCTGGAGTTCGCGCACGGGCGCGAGCTCCTGGTGGTGCAAACCGTCGTTGACGTCGGTGGAGAACTCCCACAGCCCCAGTTCCGAGGTCGGGGTGAACATGTCGAGCCCGTCGTCGGCGGCCGCGCCGGTGACCTGCATGCGGGTCATGCCGGTGCCGGGAACCTCGGCGAGCATCGAGCCGGACACGTCGACGACCGTGAGGACCCGGGAGTCCATCTTCAGCTGTGTCCAGGAGCGGGTGAGTTCGTCTATCGACCCCTCGGAGGGCACGGGCAGCTCGTCGGGCACGTCCTCCTGGAATCCGGCGTCCCCGGTCAGCACGTCCGAGTCCATCGTGTCATCTGTGTCGCGGAACCCCTCCCTCAGGAAGTGCTCCTGGTTCTCGTCGGCACGCACCGCGCTGCGGAACTCCTCGGCCGCGCGCGTCACGGCGCTCTCCTCGCTGCGCACAACGTACGGGTAGTCGAGGTAGTAGGTGCTGTCGAGGTACCCGGCCTGTGCAGGGCTCTCGGAGTGCAGGGTGTTGTAGCGCCACACCGCCTGCTCCGACATCACCATGAGCGGCGGGGACTCGGCGTCGCCACCGCTCAGTGCCAGGAACGCGGCCTCCTCGTCGGCGGAGGCGCCCTGGTGCAGCGACTGCAGGGCCGCGGTCATCTGCGCGTTGAAGGCGTCTGCGTCGTCGGAGGCCTCCCTCAGCGCGCCGTGCAGCAGGTACAGGGTTCCCAGTCCGGTGGAGCTGCGCACGGGGTCGACCACTCGCACGGTACGGTCCTGGTCCTCGCCGGGGGCGCCGGTGGGAACGACGTCCTCCCAGCTGCTCTTGGAGGAATCGTCGGCGTACTCCTCCAGTTCGGCCATCACCAGCGGCGAGCGGGCCAGCGAGGTCCCCGTCTCGGTGATGATCGCATCACCGGCCTCGCCCTGCACCATGCGCGGCCACACGGAGGAGTCCGGGATCCACACGTCGGACTCGGTGTCGCCCATCGTGGCGCCCGACCCGGTGATGGCGTAGGCGACGTCGGCGGGGTCCGCCTGGCGCACGTCCACGCGCACGCACTGGCCGTCGACGGTGTTCTCCTCCTCGTTGAAGCCCTCGGCCACCGCCTGAACGGCCGGGGCCATCTCCGGGACCACGGCCACGTCCAGGTCGAGCTGGGAACCGCAGCCGTCGGCGCGGTCGACGAGCACGTACACGCCTGCCGCGGCGATGGCGAGAACGATCACCAGCGCGCCGGCGAGGGCGGCGACGGCCCCTCCTCGGCCGCGCCGTCTCCGGCGCTCGCCCGGGGGTTCCTCTGCGTATTTTCCGCGGTGACGTCCCACAGCTTTCCTCACGGGGTGGTGTACGGACCGTGTCGTACAGGGGATGGACGGGAGGCCCGCCGGCGGGGGTTCGGGCGGACCGAAACGGTGTTACTGGAGGGAACGGTACTCAACCGTTCGGTGCCCGAAGATGGCTCCTGGCACGGTTCGTGGCGGGGAGGCGGCCTCGGTACGACCGATCACCTCGGCGGTCCCTGCCCGGTCCGTCGAACCGGGCAGGGACCCCGCCGACCCATTCCGATACCCGATCGAGACCCGGGGGTGGTGCCCCGTGGTGAGGGTCTGGCGGGCGCGAGCGCGGTGTACGGGTCGGCGCTCCGGGCTCAGTCGCAGTCCGGCACACACAGGCGCCGGGAGATGGAGCTCAGGAAGATGTCGCCGATCTCGTCGGGGTCGTCGGTGACGAAGGACGAACCGCTGGTCGCCGAGGCGATGGCCTGCAGCTCTGCCTCGTCTGCGCCGTCGCCGAAGGCGATGATGAAGAAACTGACCGGGCGCTCGGGGTCGAAGCGGTCCTGCAGCGCCTCGACCAGCTCCTGGTGGCTGATGTCGCTGCTGCCGTCGTCGACGCCGGCGGTCAGCATGATGACGCTGTTGATCTTGTCCTCGTGGTAGTTGTCCTGGATCTCGTTGAAGGCCTCGAGCATGTTGTCGTACAGGCGCGACTCACCGCCCTCGACCGCGATCCCGTCGGCGACCTCGGCCAGTTCCTGGCGGCGGGTGACGTCGCCGTCGTCGGTGGCGCCGAGCTGGTGCAGGTCGGCGGCCTCGTCCCGGCCGTCCGCTCCGAGCTCCTCGGAGAGCATCCACAGGCCCATGTCGGTCTCGTCGGGGAAGAGCTGCAGGCCCGTCCGTGCCGCTTCCCGGGCGGCCTCGATGCGGGAGGAACCGCCGTCGAGGCCGCCCTGCATGTGCACGGAGGTGTCGGCCAGGACCAGAGCGCGGCTGGGCATCGACAGCCTGTTCCAGTCGTTGACCGCGTCCACGAGGGCGTCGCCGGTCAGGTCTCCGTGTACCTCGGGCTCGTCGGCGACGATGCCGGACTGCCCCTCCAGGGCGTCGGACGAGGAACCGTCCGGTTCGCGAAAGCCCAGGTCCTGCATACGTGTGCGGTAGGCCTCAGCGGCCACCACCTCGTACAGGTCGGCGGCGGCCGAACGCATGTGGGGCTCTTCGGTGGTGGTCACGTACGGGTAGTCGAGCCCGACCGTGCCCTCCTCCGGGTAGAACGCCTCGAGCCCGGGTGCGTCGTCGGGGCGGGTGGTGTTGTGGTCCACGACCGCCTGCTCTGGCACGACCACCAGCGGGTCGACGCGTTCCTGCGCGGCGTCGGAACCGCTGTAGAACGTGCTGAGGTCGATCTCGCCGAACGCGCTGTCCTGCTGCACGTCGCGCACGAAGTCGGTCATGTCGGTGTCGGCGGCGTCCCCGGTCCCCAGGTGGTCGCGCACCGCGTACATCACGGCCATCCCGTCGGCGCCGCGGTTGGGGTCGACCATGACGACCTGGCGTTCGGGGTCGCGCTCGTCGGGCAGCAGCGTGGTCCAGGGAGCCTCGCTGCCCCCGGGCAGGCCCTGGGTGTCCTCGGGTGCGGTCATCACCACCGGCGAGGAGGCCAGGGACGGCGGGTCGGTCTCGATGCCGTGCGCGCCCTCGGCCGACACACGGGCCAGTTCCACCCAGGCGGAGGACTCCGGGACCCACACGTGCGGGGCGATGGTGGAATCGCCGGGTCGGCCTCCTGAGATCGCGCTCATGATGCGGTGCGGGGCGATCTCATCGACCTGCGCGTACACGCACTCGCCGCCGTAGGAGGGGGAGGTGGAGTTGAACTCCGAGGCGGCCTCGCGCAGCACGGGGGCCATGCTCTGGGTCGTGGAGACCCGCATGTACCGGGTCTCACTGCAGCCGAGGGCGTTCAGGCCGACCGGAACCAGGATCGCGGCGACGGCGACGAGCGCGACGACGATCGCGGTGATCCCCAGCGGCGACCGCACCACTCTGCGGGTGGTGGCGGCGGTCGGTGAGGCAAGTCGATGGCGTCCAGTGGACACAGGAACTCCGGGGGCGTAGCTGTGTCCGGCTCCGGTGCGGGGGTTCCGGAGGCCGGAGGGTCGGGGCGGACGCGGGCACGGGCCCCGGGTGCGGTCGCGGACACCCGGGCCGAGCACCCGCGGACGACGGGGGTGTGAACCGACGGGCCATGGGTCACATCACACTGTATGGGTGGTGATGTATGGACCAAGTACCACGAAGGTTTCCCAACGCGACCTTACTCGTTGGTAATGCCGAGATGGAAGGGGTGCGGAGCCGCAGGAAGCGGGTGCCGGACGCCCGCCGCGCGCACGATCGTGCGGACGGAGCGGGGAGACCGCTTTGTTACCGTGCTCCCCCAGAAGCACTCCGCGGGCCCGCTAGTCTTGAGGGTCTCTCCCGGAGTCCGTGGTGCGCCCCACGCCTGCCCCCGCGCGCCTGACGCAACCGTGACCGACTGACCCCCGAGGGTTTTGGCATGTCCCAAACGCACCGTGAAGACCGCGACCGAGGACACCTCGGCCCCAAGCTCCTCGCCGGCGCCTGCTGTGTCGGGGCGCTCGCCTACGCGGTCCTCGTCGGTCCGTCCATGCTGCCGCCCCAGGACGTGGAGGCCACCAACACCGCGGGCAGTGAGGAGACTGAGGAGCCGGTCGAGGAGCCGGAGGCCGAACCCGAGCTCGATGGGCCCGTCGGTCACCTGGAGGTTCAGGTCAGCGAGAGCGACCGCGCCTGGGTGCAGACGCTCACGTGCACCGGCGATCTCGACCGTGACCACGCAGCATGCACCGCCCTGGCCGAGGCGGCCGTGGACTTCGAGGGCGACACCGACTCCACCGTCGAGGTTCCCGAGCTGCAGGAGGAGGAACTCGAGGAGCAGGAGCGCGCCGAGGACGAACCGCTCGAGGCGGGCGTCGAGGCCGGGGCCCCCGAGGAGGACGCCGGACAGGAGCCGGGCAGCGAGGTGCTGTTCACCGAGGTCCGCGAGGGCACGGTCTGCACCGACACCGTGTACGGCCCGCAGGAGGCCTCCATCACCGGCGTCTGGGAGGGCGAGGACATCGACACCACGCTCTCGCGCCAGGGTTCGTGCGAGGAGGCGCGCTGGCAGCGGCTGCGCTCGCTGACCGAGGAGCTCGCCTGAGCCGGTGACCGGCAGNCGTCGTCCGGACCGGTGTCCGATATCGGCGATCATGCTGGGCATGGAGATCATCAGGGTCAGCGACCCCACCGACCCGCGCCTGGCCGACTACACCCGGCTGCGCGACGTCAACCTGCGCCGCCACCTCGAGCACGAGCACGGGCTGTTCATGGCCGAGGGGGAGAAGGTCATCCGGCGCGCCGCGGCCGCCGGGTTCGCGCCGCGCAGTTTCCTGCTGACCGAACGGCGCGCACGGGCCCTGGACGGCCTCGTCACCGGCTCCGACGCTCCCCTGTACGTGGTCGGGGAGGAGACCGCGCGCGAGCTCGTCGGCTTCGACCTGCACCGCGGCGCTCTGGCCGCTTTCCACCGCAAGGCCCTGCCCGGCCTGGAGACGGTGTTGGACGGGGCGCGGCGCATCGTCGTCCTGGAGGACCTGGTCGACCACACCAACGTCGGGGCGATCTTCAGGAGCGCCGCGGGGCTGGGGGTGAACGCCGTCGTGCTCGCGCCCCGCTGCGCAGACCCCCTGTACCGGCGTTCGGTGAAGGTGTCGATGGGCGCGGTGTTCACCCTGCCGTACACGCGCCTGACCGACTGGTACGGCGGCCTGGACGCCCTGCGCGGAGCCGGGTTCGAGCTCATGGCGCTGACCCCCGGGGAGGGATCCGTTCCCCTGCGCGAAGCCGTTTCCGGGCTGGCGCCCGACGCACGCGTGGGACTGCTGCTGGGAACCGAGGGCGACGGGTTGTCCTCACGGTGGTTGGAACGCGCCACCGCACGCGTGCACATCCCCATGGCCGACCGGGCCGTGGACTCGCTCAACGTGACGGCCGCCGCGGCCGTGGCCTGTTACGAGCTGGCGCAGAGCTGAGTCGGCGTCGCGGTGTTCATTCCCGGGCCGGGGTGACCTGCGAGAGCACACAGATCCAGCCCTGCCCGGTGCGGTGGTAGAGGTCGGTGGTCCACTCGTCGGCGTGGAACTCGCGGCCCCCGAAGTGCGCGGTGTTGACCACCCGCGCAGTGATCGCGGCGGTGTCTCCGTACACGCGCACGCGCTCGGTGCCCGGGACGGGCTCCATCCTGCTGTGGGTCAGGGCCCCGGAGGAGACCAGGGACAGGAACCGCTCCCGGGTGCCCACACCGTCCTCGTCGACCAGGACCCAGTCCTCGGTCATGAAGCGCCCGATCTCCTCGGCCTCGTTGGCCACGATGGCGCGGCGCCAGGCCTGTGCCTGCGCCCGCAGCTCCTCGGTCCCGTCCATCGGTTCCCCCTTCCGCTCGCCGACAGCCTCGTGCATCCGCCCGGGATCCGGCCCTGCGCCGCGCCGGGCACCCGGGTGGGTTCGGCGGACGGGCGCCCGGGGAACCAGGTCGCCCCGGCACCTAGGGTGGCCCGTGACGAGCACCGATGCGGAAAGGTTGTGCAGCCACATGGGCGGCCGAGCACTCGTGCAGTGGGAACAGAACCGGGAGAACGCCCCCGCCTCCCTGGAGGTCGACCTCTACGCGGGCGGTCCCGCGCCCACGAGGGGGCTGGACGAGGTGACCTTCTACCAAGTGCCCTACAGCCCTTCGACCCAGGGCGTGGACGAGTCCACCGAGGTCATCACCCGCATGCCGAACCTCGAGGTCGTGCAGCTGGTCTCGGCCGGGTACGAGCAGGTCGTGCCGCTGCTGCCCGACCACGTGACCCTGTGCAACGGGCGCGGCCTGCACGACGCGAGCACCGCCGAGCACGCGCTCGCGCTCATGCTGGCGGCACAGCGGGACCTGCCGCGGTGGGCGGTCGACCAGCGCGACCACCGGTGGGGCTCGGTGCCCCAGCGTTCCCTGGCCGACTGCCGGGTGCTGATCGTGGGGTACGGGAGCATCGGCGCGGCCGTCGAGCGCCGTGTGCTGCCGTTCGAGACCAGCGTGACCCGGGTGGCGAGCCGCGCCCGGCCCGACGAGGACGTGCACGGCGTCGACGAGCTGCACGGCCTGTTGCCGCACGCGGACGTCGTCGTCATCGTCACCCCGCTCACCGAGGGCACACGAGGGCTGTTCGGAACGCGGGAGTTCGAGCTGCTGCACGACGACGCGCTGGTGGTGAACGTGGGCCGCGGACCGGTCGTGGACACCGACGCGCTCCTGGCGCAGGACGGCCGCGTGCGCGCCGCTCTCGACGTGACCGACCCGGAACCGCTGCCGGTCGACCACCCGCTGTGGGATGCGCCGGGCGTGCACATCACCCCGCACGTGGCCGGGGGTGCGGCGTCGTTCTACCCGCGCGCCCGCACGTTCATGGACGCCCAGCTCGCCCGCTGGGCCGCCGGTGAGCCGCTCGCCAACGTGGTGCGCCCCGGCACCTGATCGGCCGCGGGCCGTGCGGGCCCGCCGGTCCGGCACCCGGTCCCGGTACGCCCGGGGTGAGCCGACCGGGTGCCGAAACACAGCGGGGTCGGGGCCGCCCCGCTCCGACTGCGCCGTGCAGGGACGTGTTCCCTGTGCCCGGACGGGGTGTGCCGGACCGGGTTCGACCGTGGCCGGGCGCCCCGGGGACTACGGCACCGCCCCCGGCCGCGCTGCGCACGCAGGTGTCCCCGGGCCCGCTGCGGGAGACTGGGGGCATGCGGATCGCGGTGGTCGCCGACGGCGAGGGCGGCGGGTGGCTCCAGGAACTGGGGATCGCCCGCACCGAGCGCGTGCACGACCTCGCCTCCGCCGTCCATGCACGCGAGAACGCCGCCGGGCCGCCGCCCCGCTGGGTGTGGGCCGAGTGGGAGGACCTCTACCCCGACCTCGTGCGCGCCGGTGTCCGCGTCCGTCGCAGCCACGACACCGCCCTCACCGAAGCCCTCCTGCTCGGCCACGAGGGACGCCACGAGGAACCCCGCTCCCTGGGCGCGGCGTGGGCCCGCCTCAACGGCCGCCCCGTGCCCGACGACCCGGTGCGGCGCACGGGCGAGGGCGCCCACGCCCAGCCGGCCCTGTTCGGGGCCGACCGCTCCACCCTGCCCCCGGGGACCGACCGCCTCGCCGCTCTGGCCGTGGTCCACGACGACCAGGTCCGTCGCCTGGAGTCCCTGAACGACTCCGGCGGCCTGCGCCTGCTCGCCGCGGTCGAGTCGGCCGGCGGGCTCGCAGCGGCCGAGATGAGCCACGACGGTCTGCCCCTGCGACCCGACGTCCACGATCGGCTGCTCACAGAACTCCTCGGTCCGCGTCCGGTCGCCGGGCAACGTCCCGCCGTGCTCGCCGACCTGGCCGCCCGCATCGGCGATGCCCTGGAACAGGAGCTCAATCCCGACTCGCCCTCCCAGGTCGTGCGGGCACTCGCACGCGCAGGCCACCCGGTCCCCTCGACCCGCTCCTGGGTCCTGCGGGAGGTCGATCACCCCGCCGCGCCCCTGCTCCTGCGGTACAAGGAGCTCGCCCGCCTCCACTCGGCCAACGGCTGGGCCCCGCGGGAACAGTGGGTGAGCGAACGCCCCGGCCCCGGGGGCGAGCGGCTCGGGCGCTTCCACCCCGACTACGTCGTCGCGGGCGTGGTCTCGGGGCGCTGGGCCACCCGTGGCGGGGGAGGCCTCCAGGTTCCCAAGGCACTGCGCGGAGCGGTGCGTGCCGACCCCGGGTGGGCGCTGGTTCGGGCCGACGCCGGGCAGTTGGAACCCCGTGTCCTGGCCGCGGTCTCCGGTGACCTCGCCCTGGCCGAGGCCGCCGCCGAGGAGGACCTCTACGCCCGGCTGGCCGTGCACGTGGGCGGCGACCGCGACCGCGCCAAGATCGGCATGCTCGCCGCGATGTACGGCCAGACCACCGGGGACGCCGCGCCCCTGCTGGCAACCATGCGCCGCCTCTATCCGCGCGCGCTCGAGCACGTGGACGGCGCGGCCCGTGCCGGTGAGGAGGGCCGCGCGGTGCGTTCGTGGCTGGGGGGGGGGGGGGGGG
>NZ_ANBF01000055.1 GCF_000341025.1 Nocardiopsis salina YIM 90010
CGGGTGACGAGGGCGGCCGTACCCGCAGGGCGCAGGGCCGCTTCACCCGCAACTTCGTGGTGCAGGCCACCGCCGCCGAGTGGGCGTCGGTGCTCCTGGCGGCGCTCCGGGGCCGGTTGGCCCGGCTCGAACCGGCGCTGCCCGAGGGCGCGGGGGTGGTCTTCTTCGTGCACGACGAGGTCGTCCTGCACGTGCCCGTCGACCGTGCCGGGGAGGCCGTCCGGGCGGTGGCCGAGGCCGAGGCCGAGACGCGGGATCTGCTCTTTCCGGGGTCCCCGGTCCGGTTTCCGCTGGTCACGACTGTTTCGGAGGAGAACTCACAGATCTGACCGCCTTGGTCCACCACACGTGGAACGTTACAGAGCCTTGCGCGAATGGCCCGTTCCCAATTCTCACGAGGTCCCGCAGAGCCTCCGGTACGCTCGCGCGGAAAGCGTCTCGATGGTGTTTTCGCAGGCCAGGCAGGCCTTGTGTGGCAGGGGATCCCGTGCGGGCCAGGGAAAGACCGAAAGGCCGCGGGGTGTCCGCGGGATGGACGTCCGTTATCGGACGGGCTGGGCTTGTTGCAAACTGGGCGCCGCCCGACCATTCTGGGTTTCCCGGAAACCGTCGACGGGCCGTGTGGCGCAGGGGCTCCGGACCCCGAGCGGCCAGAGGAAGGGTGAGATCTCCCCGTGCGAACCCGTACCCGCGCCTGTAGTTCGGCGGCCATGGTGGTCGCGTTCACAGCCCTCGGTTCCGGGCCGGTCTGGGCCGAGCCCGTGGTCGAGGACCGCCCGCCCGTGAGCGAGCAGGCCGCCCCCGCAGACACGGTCCCAGCCTCGGAGACCGAACCCAGCGGTTCCGACCCGCGCTCCCCGGCCCCCGACGGCAGCGCCGAGGACGCCGATGCCGGAGAGGAAGAGGGCGCCGCGCCGGACACGGCCGACACCGACACCCTCGACGGCGACGCCGAGGTCGAGCCCTTCGACGAGGCCCGCAGCGTCGAGTACTTCGCTGTCGCCCCCGAGGAACTCCCCGAGGAGGCCGTCGAGGCGGTGTCCGACATCGACGGGGTCGAACACGCCCTCACCGTGGACGCCGCCCGCCTGGAGATCGAAGGGGAACAGACCTCGCTCCTGGGCGTGGATCCCTCCACCTTCCGCAACCATGCGCCCGAGCCCTCTGCTGAGTCCGACGACGTCTGGCAGGGTGTGGCCGAGGGCGCTCTGGCCCTGTCCAAGGACGCCGGTACAGAACGCGACCTCGAGGTCGGCGCCGACGTCACCGTCCAGGGTGGCAAGGGCGAGGTCCCGATGGAGGTGTGGACCCACGCCACCTCCGGGATCGCCGGCATCGACGCCCTGGTCTCGCGCGAGCGCGCCGCCGAGCTCGGTATGCCCGAGGGCAACGCGCTCGTGGTCTCGGCCTCCGATGCCGACCTGTTCGACCTGCAGGAGGAGCTCGAGGACACCCTGGAGGAGTACGACCCCTCCCTGCAGTTGGTCGCCGACGCACCCGAGCCGATGACCGAGGGAGAGGCGGTCCCGCCGACCGTCATCGAGGACGTCATCGCCAACGCCGAGACCCAGCTCGGGGTGCCCTACGTGTGGGGCGGCACCACCCCGGGCCAGGGCTTCGACTGCTCCGGTCTGCTCCAGTGGGCATTCTCGGAGGCAGGCGTCTCCATCCCGCGCGTGACCCACGACCAGTGGAACGCCGGGAGCCGTGTCGACTTCGACGACATGGAACGCGGCGACCTCATCTTCTGGCGCTCCGACCCCACGGCCCCCGACTACATCTCCCACGTGGCCATCTACCTGGGCGACGGCGAGATGCTGGAGGCCCCGCGCACCGGGCTCGACGTGCAGGTCACTCCGGTCCGCACGGAGAACTTCGCCGGCGTGGTGCGTGTGCACGCCTGAGTCCCCTCCGGTCCGGCGAGGGCGCCCCGAGCTTGATCCCGGGGCGCCCTTTTTGTGCCCGGAATGTGACCGCCATTCGGTGCGCCACATTTCCTCGGGTACAAGTGCATTGAGCCCGTGGTAAAAGGGTGTGATTCAGCGTGATTCGAATACCGGTTCGCGCGCAAAAACACGTGGGCCGTGGTGCCGCTCGGGAAGCGGCGCCACGGCCCACGGATCTCTCCTTGTCCGAATAACCCAGCCGGGAGGGGAAGGCAGGCCTCGGTGAGGAGGGGAGAAGCAGGGGCGCCGCTGAGGGAGGGGGAGACAGCCGCGTTCCCTGCCGGGGAAAGTATGGAGTTCTGTGCGGGGTGCGTTCACGATCGGAGTCGGCGTTTCCCCGTCACAAGATCTACATAAGCAGTGACACGGAGATTTTGCAAGAGGTCCGACCAAGCAGTGCGCAGTGTGCGAAGTCCGCCCGTTCTCGGAAAGCCTCCGATCTCCGGTGTACGCGGCCCCGGAGCCCGCTGCGGCCGCGCCCCGTCCGGCCTCAGCGTCCGGTGGCGTACCCCTGGGCACCACGGGCGTCCGCAGCCGCTCGTAGCTCGCCGGTGTCGGGGTCGCGGCCCACCGCCGCCAGCCGCCCGAGAGACCAGGAACCGTTGACCGTGACGTCGTGTCCGCGCCGGCGCATCGCCTCGACGGTGTCGGGTCCGACCTCCGGCTCCACGACGAGGTCCCCGGGAACGGTCTCGCGCGGATGGAAGGAACTCGGGAACGCGTTGGTGTGGAACATCGGCGCGTCCAGCGCCTCCTGCAGGTCGTCGGTGCCGTTGAGAATCCTCAGCAGCGCCGTGAACGTCCACTGGTCCTGCTGGTCGCCGCCGGGGGTGCCGATCGCCAGCACTGCCTGTCCGTCCTCCCGGGTCACCAGCGTCGGTGACAGGGTCGTGCGCGGTCGGCGGCCCGGGGCCAGGGCGTTGGGGGAGTCCTCGTCCAGCCAGAACATCTGAGCCCGGGTGCCGAGCGGGAAACCGAGTTGGGGCACGACCGGCGAGCTCGACAGCCACCCGCCGCTGGGGGTCGCCGAGACCATGTTGCCCCGGGCGTCGACCACGTCCAGGTGGCAGGTGTCGCCGCGCCGGTCGGCCGGGTCGGCGGCGTTGCGCACGGTCGGTTCACCGGTTGTGCGGTCCTGCGGCGCCCGCCCGGGAACGTAGGACGGCGGCAGGTAGGGCGTGCGCCCGCCCAAGGAGCCCGGACGCTGCTCCCGGCTCGCGGAGGTGTCGTCGACCAGGCCCGCGCGGGAGCGCGCGTACTCGGCCGACAGGAGCTCGCGCAGCGGTACTTCGGTCCGGTCCGGGTCGCCGTACCAGGCCTCGCGATCGGCGAAGGCGAGCTTGGCCGCCTCGGTCACCCGGTGCACGAAGTCGGGGTCGACGCCCTCGCGGGAGGCCCCCGACAGCTTCCCGGTGCCCAGGGCCTCGGCCAGGCGGAGCTGCTGGAGCAGGACCGGGCCCTGGCCCCACGGTCCGGTCTTGTGCACGGTGTGCGCGCCGTGGGGTACGGAGGCGGTGTCCTCGTAGTGGGCGCTCCAGCCGGCCAGGTCCTGGCCGGACAGGAGCGCACGCTGGGGCTCGCCGGACGAACTCGGCACGTCTGCGGCCAGGAACCCGTCCAGGGCCTCGGCCACGAACCCCTGCGACCAGGCGCGGCGCGCTGCGTCGATCCCGGCCTCGCGCCCGCCCACGGCAGCCTCGGCCTCGGCCACCAGGCGCCGGTAGGTG
>NZ_ANBF01000056.1 GCF_000341025.1 Nocardiopsis salina YIM 90010
TGGTTCCGTCGGGCAGGTACAGCGCGGCCGACCCCGACCAGTGGCGGCCGAAGACCGGGGCGAGCGCCTCCACGGCCGCCGCGATCTTGGGCAGGACGGGGAAGCCGCGCTCGCACAGGCCGATGGCGTGGTCGAGGACCTCGCGCACGCCCATGGTCCCGTGGTCGCGCAGCAGCAGCATCCACGCATCGAAGGCGCCCGGGACGGTGGCTGCGAGCACGCCGCTGCCGGGGATGCGGTCGAGGCCGAGCGCGGTGTAGGCGCCGATCGTCGCGTCCGCGGGGGCCACGCCCTGGCCGCACAGCACCCGCGGGGGGCCGCCCGCGGCCTGGAAGAGCACGGGGACCTCGCCGCCCGGGCCGTTCAGGTGGGGCTCGACGACCTGCAGGGTGAAACCGGTCGCGACGGCCGCGTCGAAGGCGTTGCCGCCGCGTTCGAGGACCGACATTCCGGTGGCGCTCGCCAACCAGTGGGTCGAGGCGACCATGCCGAAGTCGCCGCGCAGCTGTGGGCGGGTGGTGGGGGCTGGCATCGGGGCGTGCCTCCTCGGGGCGGGGGGACGGCGCGGTCCCGCGGTGCCGCGTCACGGGGGAGCGGCGGGGGCGCGGGGGTCCGGTGACTGTGCAGGTGACCGTATCTGACCGGGAAGTGCGTCGGTGTAACGATTCGTCCGTTATTCGGTCGGAAACCGTGGGGGTCGGGTGTGATGCCGGCCGTCCTAGAGAGGTGCGGGGAGGTGATGGCGATGGCCCTCGGGACCCGCCCGCAGAGCCGTACGTCCCCCGCAACAGCGACGGCCAGCGACGCATGCGCACCGCCGGCCGTGGGCCCGGAAGCACCGTCGTCAGGAACCCCCGGACGGAAGGCTGTAGGGCAGTCGCTCCTGCACCCGCTCCCACTCCTGGGCGCCGATCGTGCCGAGGGCCGCCTCCTCGGTACCGGTATCCGCGTCGGCCGTCCCGTCTCCGTAACGGGCCTGCTCGAAGACGGTGCGCGCCTGGGCGTCCAGCTCGGCGACGACCCCGGAGGCCCCGGTGGTCGCATCCTGGGTCCGGCCGCCGTCTGCTTGCTGGTCCTCGGCGCACTCTTCGGCCGCGCTCAGCTTGTCCGCCTCGGAGGCGTGGAACCAGGCGGTGGCCAGGAACCGGTCGCGCTCGCCGCCGGTCAGCGCGTCGGTGTCCAGAGTGCGCTCGACGAAGGCCCGCGTCTCCTCGGTGACCCCCTCGTGGTCGGCGTTCGGGCCGGTGCTCTCGTCGAAGCGCTCGACGGCGCACCGATGGAACGCGGAGACACCCTGCTCGCCGGAGCTCGCGGGGAAGGTGACACTCTCTGCAGCTTCACCGGACCCGGTCCCGGGCCGTTCGGCGGCCCCGTCGGTGGCGCTGGCCTCGGTGCCGTTCTCCGCCACGGAGGCTCCGTCGGCGTCGTCCTCTGCGGCCTCCTGGCCCTCGGTGCCGGAACCGGCCCCGGGCACCTCGTCGGCGCCTTCCTCGGCATCGGCCTCCTCGGGGGCGTCGCCGGCCTCGGCAGCGTCCGAAGACCCGGTCTCCTCCGCGGGCTCGCCTTCCTCGGCGCTCTCCGCGGAGTCCTCGTCCTCGATGCCGGTCACCGAGCCGGCCAGTTCCACGAGGTCCCCGCGGTCCCACTTGTCCGGGTCCAGGTGCGTGGCCACCCCTACGCCCGGGCGCTCCACCCAGAACAGGTGGCCCGTGTCCTCGGAGACGTAGGCGCCCTCCCCGAAACCCTCGTTCTCGCCGAGGCGCTCCAGTCCGTCGGAGCGCAGGTGGCCGAACCGCTCCTGCCGCAGGTCTTCCAGGTCCTGGATCCTGTCGGAACGCAGGACGGCCACGTGCCCGGCACGATCGTCCGAGCCCTGGACCCAGGTGATCTCGGACCGGCGGTTGCCATCACGGTCGGAGGAGGACGCGGCCTCGACCGAGTGCCGCTCCAGCCCTTCCGGCAGAGGGCCGACCGTGAAGCCGTCGAGGCTGTAGTCGGACTCCCCCCGTTCGACCTTCGGCCAGGCCGGTTCCCGATCGTCGGCGGCAGCGGCCGGTACGGCCGTCCCGCAGGCGGCCAGGGCACCGGCGCCCAACAGTGCGACCCACCAGCTGTGGTGCTTGCGCATGAGACATCCTTCCCATCGACTACAAGCAGTGATGATTGCAGGGCTCTGAGTAGTCAGCGAGGGCTCTGGAGTCAAAAATCGTACACAAAGTGATCAATTAGTTTCATGTGGTGATTGAAGGGCGGATGTACGTGTTCCCAACCGGACGGTAGGGCTCGGATCATTTCGCGCTCGACTCGTGGTCACCGCGTGGTCACCGGCCGAGTCCAATCTGAGCTCGGCACATCACTCGTACATGGGAGGTCCGGTGCGTCGCATCGCGATCGTTGTCGGAGCCGTATCGTTCACCGTGATGGCCGGCGGGGGCACCGCCCTGGCCGAGCCGTCGCTCCACCCGTCGGAGCGGATCAGCGCAAGTCCGGTCTCCGCGGAGAACCCGTCCCCCGAACGCCCGCTCGTCGCCGTCGCCCACCGGGGGGCCTCCGGGCACGCCCCCGAGAACACCCTCGCCGCCATCGAGGCCGCGGGACGCCTGGGTGCCGAGACCGTCGAGGTCGACGTCCAGCTCACCTCGGACGGAGAGCCCGTCCTCATGCACGACACGTCCCTGGAACGCACCACCGACATCGAAGAGGTCCACCCCGACCTCGACTCCTACGACGTCGGGGACCTCACCCTGGAGCAGATCGAGCAGGTCGAGGCCGGCAGCTGGTTCGACCCGGTCTTCGAGGGCGAGCCGGTCCCGACTCTCTCCGACGCGCTGGACACCCTGGAGAGCCTGGATCTCAACCTGTTCCTCGAGGTCAAGGACCCCGAGACCCACCCGGGCATCGAGGAGACCCTCGCCGAGGAGCTCAGCTCCCGCGACCACTGGATGGAGCAGAACCCCGCCTGGGAGCCGCGCCGCCTCGTGGTCGAGAGCTTCGACTGGGACTCCATGGAAGAGTCCAAGGACCTCATGCCCTCCGTCTCGCACGGCCTGCTCGGCGAGGTCCCCGAGGACGAACTCGGCGACTACGAGTGGTCCCACATGGTCAACCCGAACCATGAAGGCCTGACCAGCGACTACGTCGAAGCCGTGCACGAAGCCGGGTACGAGATCATGCCGTACACCATCAACGACCAGGACCGCATGGTCGAGTTGCTGGAACTGGGTGTGGACGGCTTCGTCACCGACTACCCCGACGTCGGCCAGGAGGCCATCGCCGAATTCGAGGGCGCCGCCCACCAGGCCGACGCGCAGGACGGCGATCCCGCCGATGAGCTCGAGGCCGAGCCCGCCGCCGACTGACCTTCTGGTCGGCCGCGGCCACAGATGGGAGGATCGCCTCCTGACAGTCACCCGGCCCGTCCCGGACGCCCACGGCGCTCGGGGCGGGCCTCGGTCTGCTCGGCGAACACCGATGACCTGACGGCGCCGTAGGCGCAGCAGCCGACCGAGGCACCCGCCACCAACGCTCGAACGACGCCTTCGGCGCAGTGGTCGGTCGAAGCGAAGGAAGGCGTCCACCGAACAGGCCCTGGCCACGAAAGGCGGTTCCCACCCCGTGAACGAGCGGTTGACCATCCCCGAGGAAAACGTCGACTGGCGCACCAAGGGGGTGTGGTGGCCCGACGGCTCCGTCAGCCTCGAGGGGTTCGCACAGCGGGCCGGGAACCTGTTCACCGGCCCCTTCACCTGGCCCCTCATGGTGTTGCGGGAACCGGAACTGACCCGCAACATCACCGCCCTGGCGGCCTTCACCGACCAGCACGGGCTCGCCTTCGCCCCGCACGGCAAGACCTCGATGGCCCCCGCCCTCATCCAGCGCCAACTCGACGCCGGGGCCTGGGGCGTGACCGCCGCGACCGCCAACCAGGTCCTGGCCTACCGGCGTTTCGGTGTGCGCCGCATCGTGCTGGCCAACGAACTCCTCGACACCCGGGCCCTGGGGTGGATCGCCGCCGAACTGAACCGCGATCCGAAGTTCGAGTTCCTCTTCTACACCGACTCCGCCGAGGGCGTGGCCGCGGCCGCCTCGGTGGCCGACCCCGCCGGGCGCCCGCTGCGAGTGCTGGTCGAACGCGGGGTGGCCGGTGGACGCACCGGGTGCCGCGATCGTGCCGGGCTGCTCGCCGTGGCCGACGCGGTGGCCGATGCCCCCGGCCTCGAGCTCGCCGGGGTCGCCGGGTACGAGGGCCCGGTGGACGGGGGAGCCGACGCGGTGCGCGCGTTCCTGCACGACCTGCGCACCGACGCCGCCGAGATCGCCCGGGTCCACGGCCCGGAGCGTCCCGTACTGTCGGTGGGCGGCAGCGCCTGGTTCGACCTGGTGGCCGAGGAGTTCGGCGGGGCCCGCGACGTGTGGCCCCTGCTGCGCAGCGGCGCCTACGTAGCCCACGACGACGGCCTCTACCGGCGCACCACCCCCTACCGCCGCCTCGACGAGGGGCCCGGCGCGTTGGCCGGTGCCCTGGAGCTGTGGGCCCAGGTCACCTCCACTCCGGAGCAAGGGCTGGCCATCGCCGGGCTCGGGCGCCGGGAGGCCAACTTCGACGCCGGTTTCCCCGTGCCGCGCACCGTGCGCCGGCCCGACGGGACCCGGCAGCCCGTCGAGGGGCTGGAGATCGAGGGGCTCAACGACCACCACGCCTACCTGCGCGTGCCGCCGGAACTGGAGCTGCACCCCGGTGACCTGGTCTCCTTCGGGATCTCGCACCCGTGCACGGCCTTCGACCGGTGGGCGCTCATCCCGGTCGTCGACGCCGAGGACACCGTCGTGGAGGCCGTGGCCACATACTTCTGACGCGGATTCCGGGGTGGGACACCGGGGCGGCCCCCGGAACCCCGCCCCGGCGACGTGTCAGTCCCGGCCGACCACCCCGGGCCGGGTCTGCCACGGCCTCGGCCCCTCCAACGGCCGGTACTCGACCCCGGCGGCGTCCAACCGGCGCAGGTGCGCACGCAGACGCGGTTCGAACTCGGCGTAGTCCCGTGGCCCGGTGGACCACACCTTCTCCGCGAAGGCCGACAGCCGCGGGAAGACCATGTAGTCCAGCCGCCGGGGCGTGTCGATGTGCTCGGTCCAGGTGTTGACCTGTGCCCCCAGCACGTGCTCCGCCTCCTGCTCGCCCAGCCCTGCCGGCACGGGGTCGGAGAGGTAGACGTCCTCCAGCCGCAGGAGCGTGCCGACCTTGACCGGTTCGTCCTCGGCCTCGGACTGCCGGTAGTCCAGGTAGGAGGTCGCGGTCGGCGCCATGATCACGTCGTGGCCTGCCCGCGCCGCCGCGACGCCGCCCTCCTCGCCGCGCCAGGACAGCACGGTCGCGCCCGGCGACAGCCCCCTGCGCTCGCCCTCGGGGGCGCGGGTGTCCTCCTCACCGGCCCAGAGCCAGCCCTCCAGGATCTCGTCCCAACCGATCATGCGCCGCCCCCGCGCAACCAGGTGCCGGTCGAGCTGACCGATGAACCAGGACTGCAGCTCGTGCTCGTCGGCCAGCCCCTCCTCCCGGATCCGCTGCTGGGCCGAGGCACTGCCCTTCCACTGCGTCTTGGGGCACTCGTCTCCGCCGACGTGGAAGTAGGGCGAGGGGAACAGCTCCAGCAGCTCGTCGATGACGTTCCGGTAGAAGTCGAGGACCTCGTCGGTGACGGCCAGGACCTCCTCGAAGATGCCCCACTGGGTGCCCACCGGGATCCGTCCCGCCTCACCGAGTTCGGGGTAGGCGTGGATCGCGGCCTGTGAGTGCCCGGGCACGTCGATCTCGGGCACCACCGTCACGTGGCGTTCTGCGGCGTAGGAGACGATCTCGCGCACGTCGTCCTGGGTCAGGTACCCGCCGTGGGGCCGACCGTCGAAGACCGGCGGGCGTACNGTGCCCACCTGACTCCCGGTGCGCCAGGAGGCGGCCTCGGTCAGTCGCGGGTAGCGCCGGATCTGCACCCGCCACCCCTGGTCGTCGCTCAGGTGCAGGTGCAGCACGTTGAGCTTGTGCGCGGCCAGCAGGTCGACGAACCGCAGAATCTCGCGCTTGGGTTGGAAGTGGCGTGCGATGTCGAGCATGGCGCCCCGCCATCGGAACTGCGGCGCGTCGGTGATGCTCACGGCCGGCAGCACCCATGCGGCACCGGGAAGGGGAGCGTCGCGGTAGGCGTCGGGCGGCAGGAGCTGGCGCAGGGTCTGTGCCCCGTAGAAGACACCGGCGGGATCGTGGCCGATGACGGAGGCGCCCCGGCCGTCCACGACCAGGCGGTAACCCTCCGGCGCGAGTCCGGCGCCCGGGTCCACGCTCAGCCGGAGCTCGGCGCCGGCCTCACCGCCGCGCTCGAGCGGCAGTCCGGTCGCCGCTCCCAACTCGCGGCGCAACCAGGTCAGTACACCGGCCGAGGCAGGGTCGGCGTGCACGCGGGTGCGGGGCGTCAATGGCAGGCCCGGGCCGTCGCCGGGTGAGGTCTCACGGGGGCGGGGGATCAAGGTGTCGGTCACGACTGCTCCTATCCGGTCTAGACCAATCGCCAGGATCCCACGCCGGCACCCCGCTGCCCAGAGAAGTGGACAAACGGACCACCAATCCCTCCGTTCGGGGCGATCCAATACCCAACCTTGACCACGCGTGGATGTTGGCTCTCCCTCGATCGAGGCAGTTTCAGGGGCAGGTGGCCGGGACGAAGCCACCGACGGGCCGGGCATCCGCGATCCCCACGGGGGCGACGGGGTGCGCGGCCCCGTTGTGCGGAGCACACCCCCGGCAGATCGCGGCCACGACCGAAAGGGCCGGACCCCACACGACCGATGGGAGTGGTGGAGACAATGCTGTGGGCGGTTCCCGTCGCCGTGGTGGGGGCCTTCAGCCTGGCGCTCGGCTCCGCACTCCAGGAACGCGACGCCGTCCGCGCCCCCGGCGAGCGTGTGGCCCACGCCCCGTTCCTCCTCCACCTGTTCGGCCGCCCGCGCTGGCTGGCGGGCGGGGCCCTGGTGGTCCTCGGGGCCGGCCTGCACCTGACCGCGCTCAGCGGCGCACCGCTCACCGTCATCCAGCCCCTCGGCGTCACCGGCCTGCTCTTCGCGATCGTGCTCTGGTCGGCCTTCACCCACCGCGCCGTCAGCATCCACCAGATCGTCGCGGGCATCGCCGTCATGTCCGGTCTCACCGGTGTGCTCTGGCTCTTCCCCCACGTGGACGACGCCCCGGTCATGGACACGGGCACCGCCCTCCTCCTCGCCGGGAGCGTCACCTGCGCGGGCGTGCTGCTGCACCTGGCCGCCAGGTGGTTCCCCGGTTCCGTGCGTGCGATCGTCCTCGCCCTCGCCGGCGGGGCCGCCATGGGTACCACCTCCGGGCTGGCCCGCGTCGTACTGGCCGGGACCAACGGCGACTGGAGCCGGCTGATCAGCTGGCTGACCCTGTTGGCCGCGGGGACTGCCGTCTTCGGTGCCCTGCTGGTGCAGAACGCCTACCGCAGCGGCCACTTCGCGGCCGCGTACGCGACCCTGCTCGTCACCGATCCCGTCGTGGGGGTCGGCATCGGCGCGGTGATGCTCGGCGAGGGCGCCCCCGAGGCACCGCTCGCTCGGATCAGCGCCCTGCTCTTCGCGCTCCTGGCGATCGCGGGCACCTTCGGCCTCGCCCGCAACCGGGACCGCAACCCCGAGGCCGCGGCGAGCCCGCGGTCCGCACGCACCCGTTGAACGAAGGAGTACCGCCATGGCCCGAGCGCGCCCACTGCGTGTCCTGATCGTCACCGACACATATCCGCCCGACGTCAACGGCGCCGCCTACTTCACTCGCCGGCTCCCCCCCGGCGNGCTGGCCGGACGCGGACACCGGGTCCACGTCCTCCGCCCCTCGGCGCAGGGGCCTCCGCACGTGGTCGAGGCCGTGGGCGTGACCGAGCACCGGGTGCGCTCGGCCCGGATCCCTTTCCAACCCAGCATGCGCGCGGCACTGCCCCTCGGGCTGGGCGGCCACGTGGACCGGCTGCTGGCCCGCTACGCTCCCGACGTGGTCCACGTGCAGAGCCACTTCACGCTCAGCCGCACGGCGCTCGCCCGTGCCCGCGCCGCCGGGATCCCCACGGTGCTCACCAACCACTTCATGCCGGACAACCTCTACGCACACGCGCGCGTGCCGCGATCCCTGCAGTCGGCGGCCGGCACCGTGGCCTGGAACGACATGGTGCGTATCGCCGAACAGGCCGACCACGTGACCACACCGACCCCGCGCGCCGCCCTGCTGTTGCGCGAGCAGGGCCTGACCCGGGACGTCGAGGCGGTCTCGTGCGGCATCGACCGCACCCGTTTCCGCCCCCGAACCTCCGAGCGTTCCACGGCACGCCGGGGCCTCGGGGTGCCCGACCGCGACTCCGTCGTGTTCGTGGGCCGTCTGGACGAGGAGAAGCGCATCGACGAACTCGTGCGCGCCCTGGCCCTGCTCATCGTCGACCTCGACACTCAGCTGGTGCTGGCCGGGACGGGGCAGCGCGAGGAGGAGCTGGCCGACCTGGCGCGGGTGCTGGGCGTGGGCGACCGTGTGCATTTCCTGGGTCTCGTGCCCGACGAGATGCTGCCGCTGGTCTACGCGGCCGGTGACGTCTTCGCGATCGCGGGCGTGGCCGAGCTGCAGAGCATTGCGACGCTGGAAGCGATGTCGACGGGGTTGCCGGTGGTGGCGGCCGACGCGATGGCACTGCCGCACCTGGTCGCCGAGGGCCGCAACGGATACCTGTTCCCACCGGGAGAGGTGGGGGTGCTCGCCGACCGGTTGCGCAGGATCCTGGGGTCCCGGTCCGAACGCGGTTTCCTGGGTGCGGCGAGCCGGGAGATGGCGGGCGAGCACGACCACCACCGGTCCCTGGAGCGTTTCGAGACGGTCTACGCACGCGTGGTCGGGTCGGTCCCGATCCGCCGGGGACGGAGGCCGGTGACGGTCTGATGTCCGATATGTATGTCTTATTCAAGTATGGGGTTTCCGTGTTTTTTGCGCGCTGAACAGTGCATGTTCAGCTGTTTCCGGAAACAGGCAGGGTGTGTGGTTCCAAGGCATCACGGGACAGGCCGGCCGCGGGCGGACGCCGCCGGGCGAGGGCCTGGTGGACAGGTTGAAGGACGCCGAGGACGACGCGGGCCGCCACGAACGCGACATGTCGTCGTTCGAGCGTGAACGCATCGACCTGGAACACCGGGTCAACCGCATGGAGGCCGAGCTGGAGTCCCTGCGAAAGAGAAGACTCGAAGCCTACGCACAATGGTGGAACGCCCGCGACGACAGGGATCGAGCCCTGCACATCTGCCGCAAGCTCCGCCGCCGCATCGACCGCACCCGCCGCGCGGGCGACCAGGAATGACCCCGGTACCACCCACCCGACGAGGACGACGACACCGACCCCGGAGCGGTCCGGCCCCATGGCCGGGCCGTTCTTCCGTGTGCGGGACGGTTGCGTGCCGGGGCAGGCCTGTGGTGCCGTGCGGCCCGGGGCCGTCGGCCCCGGCGCGCCTCAGCCCTCCAGCGCCTGGTCGGTGAGCTCCTCCAGCTGGCCCTCCACCGTGCGTGCCGCCTCGCGCAGCGCTGAGAGCGTGACCTGAACCGCCGGCCTTCGCAGCGTCCCCGTCCGCAGCACGGCGTAGACGTGCCGTTCGGGGGCCGAACCCGGGAGGCGCCGGTAGACCAGCCCCGCCGGAGCCCCCACCATCGCGAGCCCCGGGACGGCGGCGATCCCGATCCCGCGTGAGACCAGGCTCAGGATCGTGCCGAGCCCCTCGAACTCCCAGGCCGCCGAGGGCAGTCCACCGACCTCGGCCATGAGCCGGTCGGTCCCGTAACGCGAACGCTCGCCCTCGGGCGCGACCACCCACGACTCCCCGAGCAGCTGGTCCAACACCACGGGGACGGCGGGATCGGCCAGGCGGTGGGCCTCGGGAACCGCCAGCACGAGCGGATCGGCGAGCAGATGCACGTGGCGCAGGCTGCTGTCGGAGGTGCGTCCGGGGTGCTGGCCCGTCCAGTCGTCGACCAGGGCGATGTCGACCTCGCGGGACTGCACCTTCTGCGTCCCGGTCGCGAGGAGGGTCTGGCGCAGCACCAACTGCATCTCCGAGTGCTGCCGCAGCGGGTGGGCCAACAGTGGTGCGAAGGCCACGGCCGCGGTCGGGAACGCTGTCACGGTCACTGTTCCGAGAGCCACGTCCGACTGTTCGGCCAGGACCGATTCGGTGGCCTCGACCAGAGCCAGGATCTCCTCACTCTGGGCAACCAGGAGCCGTCCGGTGTCGGTCAGTTCCGCCCCTCGCGGGGACCGGTCGAGCAGGGCCACCCCCGTCTCGCGTTCGAGGGTGGCCAGTTGCTGAGAGACCGCGGAAGGCGTGTATCCCAGGGCGTTCGCGGTGGCCACGATCGTGCCGCGGACGCTGAACTCACGGAGCAGTTGGAGGCGTCGAAGATCGAGCATAAGAACATCTTAAGCTCACCATCGAAAAGGCGTGCTTGTGCTGATGGGGACGAGGGGGCAGTCTTGTTGGTGACAGACCGTCACCCATTGGTGCGGTCAAGCGCACAACGATGATCCGGAGATGAGTCAGACATGACCGTCACTGTGTCCGCGACCCTTGCCGTGAACGAAGCCCTCGAGGAGAAGCGCCGCCAGGGGGTGCGCGTGCTTCCGCTCGGCTTCGGCGAGGCCGGGCTCCCGGTCCACCCGGTCATGCGCGACCAGCTCTCCGCCGGCAACGGTGCCAACGCCTACGGCCCCGTCGCCGGCTCCACCGCTCTGCGCGAGGCCGCCGCCGGCTATTGGGAACGCCGCGGCCTGCCCACCGACCCGTCCATGGTCATCGCCGGGCCCGGCAGCAAGCCGCTGCTCTACAGCCTGCTGCTCGAGCTCGGCGGGGGCACCGCGNCACCGCGATCGCCGCACCCAGCTGGGTCAGCTACGCAGCGCAGAGCCGCCTGGTCGGATGCCGCCCCGTCATGGTGCCCACCGCCACAGGGCAGGGCGGGGTGCCCCAGCCCGACCTGCTCCACGCCGCCGTCACCGACGCCCGTGACCAGGGCCGCAAGGTCAAGGCGGTTGTGGTGACCCTGCCCGACAACCCGACCGGGACCGTCGCGAGCGAGGAGACCGTCCGCTGCCTGGCCGAGGTCGCCCGCGAGCTCGACCTGGTGATCATCTCCGACGAGATCTACCGCGACCTCGTCCACCCGGGCGAGGGGGAAGCACGGGTGCACAGCCCCGCCGACTTCGCGCCCGAGCGCACCGTCATCTCCACCGGTCTCAGCAAGAACCTGGCCCTGGGCGGCTGGCGCATCGGGGTTCTGCGCCTGCCCGAGTCCGAGATCGGCCAGCGCCTGCGCGGTGGGCTCCTCGGCGTGGCCAGCGAGATCTGGTCCAGCCCCGCCGCCCCCGTGCAGGAGGCAGCCGCCTACGCCTTCACCGAACCCGCCGAACTGGTCGACCACATCGGCCGCAGCCGCCGCCTCCACGGCCTCGTCGCCCGCGGGGTGGCCGACACCTTCACCGCCGCCGGCGCCGAGGTCCCGACCCCGCGTGCGGCGTTCTACCTGTACCCGGACTTCGAGCCGGTCCGCGAGCGCCTGGCCGCCCAGCACGGCATCACCACCGGCCCGGAGCTGACCGGACTTCTGTTGGACCGGTTCGGCATGGGCGTCCTTCCGGCGGTGGAGTTCGGCGAGAGCCCCGACACCCTGCGCATGCGGGTCGCGACCAGCCTGCTCTACGGCGAGACCGAGGAGCGCCGCTACGCCGCCCTGTCGGCCACGGACCCGCTGGCGCTGCCGTGGATCTCCGATCACTTGGAGCGCCTGTCCGAGGTGATGGACGCGCTGCTGGCCGACAGTCCCTCCGGTTCCGTCCCGGCGCCCGCGCACATCGCCACCTCGGCGGTGTAGCCCAGCGCCCCGGGTTCCACCGGAACCGGTCCGAGGCCGGGTGACCGCCCCGTCGAAAGGGGGTGGGGCGGACACCTCACACGAGGGGCCTCCCAGGATCCGTGATCCCGGGAGGCCCCTCACCGTGTGCCGAGGCTCGGTCGCGCACCTGGGCCTCGACGAGGTCGGCGGCGGGCTCACGACGGGGACGCCGACCACGGCGATGTGGGCGCGACGGGTCATGGCGGTGCTCCGGTGCAAGGAGAAGGTCGGTGGACGGCGGGTCCGCGCGAGGCGGCGCGGGGGTCGGCGCCGGCCTGGGTAGCGGGGCCTTCTCTGCGGCGCACGGGGTTTTCCTGCGTGTTGGGACGCGGGTCCGCTGTGAGAGGGCGGGCCGCCCGTTCTAGAGTGCGGTACGGCGACGGCACGGGTGCACCGCCCCAGAGCAGGCGACGCGCCGCCATCGCCGGATCGCATCATCACACAGAGGAGTGCATCGGTGACCCTGGTGGAATGGGCGGACCTGGTCCGTGCCGAGCTGGAACTGGACGAGAGCGAGCGCTTGGACCGGGCCGACGTCGATCGGGTCCTCGACCTGGCCAAGGACGCCGCACACTCGGTGGCCCGACCCGCTGCACCGCTGACGACCTTCCTGATGGGGATCGCCGTCGGCCGGGGTGCCGACCCGCAGGAGGTGGCTGCGAGGTTGAGCAGGTTGGCACTCGACTCTGCTGAGGAGTGAGCAGGCCCTAGGCCCGCAACGATCGCGTCGAACAAATGTGACGCAGGCGTTATGAACCCCTGCAACCCTGTCACCACCTCATTCAGTGTCCGTGACCTGGTGCACGCTGCGCGGCAGCCGCTCCGGTGGGCAGCGGAGCGCGGACACACAGCCGTCCCCCGATCCGAATGTGATACGGAGATCCCCGCATGGATCAGATCCTCGGGATGGCCGAGATCGTCAGCGAGGTGCTCTGGGGACCCTTCGTCCTCATCCCTCTTCTGTTCGGTGTCGGCCTGTTCCTCACGGTCCGCCTGAAGCTGCTCCAGCTCCTGCGGTTGCCCCACTCGCTCTGGCTCGCCCTGGTCCGACGGAAGGAGGACTCCTCGCTCGAGGGGGACATCTCCCACTACCAGGCGTTGAGCACCGCTCTGGCGGCGACCGTCGGGGTCGGCAACATCGCAGGTGCGGCCCTGGCCATCGGTGTCGGAGGGCCCGGTGCACTCTTCTGGATGTGGGTGGTCGGCTTCCTCGGCATGGCCACGAAGTACAGCGAGGCCCTGCTGGGCGTGAAGTTCCGCCGCACCGACGACAAGGGTGAGCAGAGCGGCGGCCCGATGTACTACCTCAAGTACGGGCTGAACGGTTGGCTCGGCACCGTTCTCGGCGGTGCCTTCGCGGTCTTCGGTGCCATCGCCGCATTCGGTATCGGCAACGGGACCCAGGCCAACACCGTCACCCAGCAGGTCACCAGCATCGTCGAGATCGACACCTGGGTCGTGGGCCTGACCCTCATGCTGCTCGTCGGGGCTGTCATCCTGGGCGGCATCAAGAGCATCGGCCGGGTGGCCTCCGCGCTCGTGCCTCTGATGATCATCGGCTACATCGGCGCCTGCCTGTTGGTCCTGGCCCTCAACTGGGCCTCGATCCTGCCCGCGCTCCAGCTCGTGGTCGTGAGCGCCTTCACCTACACCGCGCCGGCCGGCGGGTTCGCGGGAGCGGGCCTCATGCTGGCCATCCAGCAGGGCTTCGCCCGCGGGATCTTCTCCAACGAGGCCGGTATGGGCAGCGGTGCGATCGCCGCTGCGGCAGCCAAGACCCGGGAGCCCGTCCGCCAGGCCATGGTCTCGATGACGCAGACCTTCATCGACACGATCGTCGTCGTGACGATGACCTGCCTGGTCATCATCACCACCGGTGTCTGGCAGGAGGGCGACGTCGACGGCTCCCTGCTGACGACCCTGGCCATGACCGAAGGGCTCGGACAGGCCAGTCCCGTCCTCGCCGTCGGGGGCCAGTACATCGTGGCGATCGCCGTGACCGTATTCGCCTTCACCACCATGCTCGGATGGTCCTACTACGGTGAGCGCTGCGTGGAGTACCTGGGCGGCCGCCGCTTCGTCACGCCCTACCGGCTCCCCCTCNTTCATCGTGGTCGTCTTCATCGGCTCGGTCGCGGCCCTGGACGAGGTCTGGCTGTTCAGCGACATCGCGAACGCGATGATGGCCCTGCCCAACCTCCTGGGCCTGCTGCTGCTCTCGCCCCTGGTCGTGGCGGAGACCCGAAGGTTCTTCGGGCACCCCTACTGGCGCGACCCCGACGTTGTCATGAGCGACGTCAGGGCCTGACAGGATCCCGCCGAAAGAACGCACGAGGGGGGACCGGCACCGCCGGTCCCCCCTCTTCGTCTCCGCGTGGGGCGGGGCTCACCACCAGGAGTGGAAGTGGTGCACCGGCCCCTGGCCGCCGCCCGCGTCGATGTCGTCGGCGCGGCGCAGGGCCGCGGTCAGGTAGTCCTTCGCGCCGCGCACCGCGGCGGCGGTGTCCGGGCTCTGGGGGAGCAGGGCCGCGATGGAGGAGGAGAGCGTGCACCCTGTGCCATGGGTGTTGTGCGTGCGTACCCGGGGGCCGGTGAGCTCCACAGCGGGCCCGCCCCCGACCACCAGCACGTCGGTGCTGTCCTCGGAGTCCAGGTGCCCGCCCTTGAGCAGTACCGCCTGCGGCCCCAGCTTCAGCAGTTCCGCGGCCTGCTCGTGCATGCCCGCCAGATCGGCGGCCTCTTCGACGCCGAGCAGGTCGGCGGCCTCGGGCAGGTTCGGGGTGATCAGACCGGCCCGGGGGAGCAGCACCGTGCGCAGCGCCTCGGTCGCCGACTCCTCCAGCAGACGGTCACCGCTCTTGGCGACCATCACCGGGTCCACGACCACATCCGTGAGCCCGTGGTGGTCGATCGCTCCTGCCACCGCCTCGGTGACCTCCGCGGTGCCCAGCATGCCGACCTTGACCGCGTGCACCGTCGCGTCGTCGAGCAGGGTGTCGAGCTGGCGGGTGACGAAGGAGGCCGGGACACCGTGCACGTCCGCGACGCCGCGCGTGGACTGGGCGGTCAGAGCGGTGATCACACTCATCCCGAAGACCCCGTGAGCAGAGAAGGCCTTGAGGTCGGCCTGGATGCCGGCGCCCCCGCTGGGGTCGCTCCCGGCCACGGACATGACGTTGAAAGCGCTCATGGCGTTCCTTCGCTAGTACGAACTAGGGCAGGTTCGACGGGTGTGCTCTCAGCCGGACCGCTCGACGGTGCCGGCACCCCGCGCCTCTGTGCCTGAATTCTAGGCGCTGCGAGCTCAGCGCACGAGGGCGGCCTCGTGCTCGTGCCCCTTGCGGGCCCGCTTGCGGCGTTCCCACACCAGCACCGTGGCGACCACCGCGAAACCCAACACCATGAATCCCACGGTCAGCGGAACGTCGGTGGCCGGCACGATCTCGCGGTCCTCGTTCTGCCACGGCCACAGGGCGCGCAGCGAACCGGCCATCACACCGGTGAGCACGACCAGGGTGATCGCGCGCTTGTTCTCCAGCAGGTACTGCAGCAGCTTGACGAAGAGCGCCAGACCGGTGACCGCACCGGCCGCGAACGTGAGGATGAAGGCGATGTCCACGCTGCGCACAGCCTGCAGCACCGGCTCGTACAGGCCCACCGTCAGCAGGATGAAGGATCCGGACATGCCCGGAAGCACAAGGGCGCAGATCGCCACCGAGGCGGCGAAGAAGACCACGACGGGGTGCACCGGGAGGTTCGCGCCGGGCAAGCCCATGACCAAGAACGCCAGAACTGCGAAGGTGATCCCGATGGCGTAGTGCAGCGGCCGCCACGGCAGCCCCGCGGCGCTGTAGGGGATCCACACGCTGGCCAGCACGAGCCCGAAGAACAGGGCGTAGGCGTACTGGGTGTGCTCGTCCAGGATCGGTTCGATGAGCAGCATGGCCAGGATCAGGAAGATCGGCATACCGATCAGGGCCGGGGCCAGAACCCCCCAGTCGGCCTTGCCGAACTCCTCCTTGGCGCGATGCATGCCCTTGCCGCGCAGCCCGTCGGTCACCGTCAGGCGGATCCCGCTGACCACGTGGCCGGCCCCGCCGATGAGCTTGTCGTAGAGCCCGACGATGAGTGCGACCGTGCCGCCGCTGATACCCGGCAGCGCTTCCGAGGTGCCCACGGCCCCGCCGCGCACCGCGTTGAAGATGAAGGAGCCTACTGTCTTGGCCATGTGAGCTGTAGGGCACCCTCCGGGGGCCGGAAGGGCGCCTTACCTCCGTCCTAGTGGTGTTGCGGCCCGCCCCGCTCACAGCGGGACAGTGGACCGTCGAAGGGGCGCTCCGCGCGCGACGTGGCCACCCTGTGCAGTTCGGGATCCACGTGCAGCCGCAGAGATCGTGGCGCGCCCGGGTCGGCGATGGGGGAGGCGGGCCGACGGGTGCAGCCGGGCCTGATCGGTGGGCACCCGCCCACCCCGTCAGTACCCTCGACGGGCGCCCGACGCAGCAGCAGCCGACCGAACCGACGGAAGGCACCCACCGAACAGGCCCCAGTCTAACGGTGCCCGCGTGTGCCGATCCCCGAATTGGTGGGGGTTTCGGTTGTGTATTCGGTGAGCGACCTTGTGCCCGGAATTGGACATCGCCCGCGAGCGGTCACCACACGGGGTGGCCCGGAACGCTCTCGTCGGTCTCCGAACCCTGCCTGGCCACCGTGGATGCCCAGCGATAGTCCTGCTTGCCGACCGCCGTGCGCCGCACCCGGTCCACGAACCGCACACTCCGCGGAACCTTGTATCCGGCCAGGCGCCCGCGGCAGTGCGCGCGCAGTTCCTCGAAGTCGACCCCCGCACCCGGGGAGACCGCGACCACGGCGCTGACGCGCTGGCCCAGGTTCTCGTCGGGGGTCGGCAGCACGATCGCGTCCTCGACCTCCGTGTGGGCCTTGAGCACCGCCTCGACCTCCTCCGGATAGACCTTCTCGCCGGCGGTGTTGACCACGACGCTGCCCCGGCCCAGGAGGACCACCGAACCGTCCTGACCACGGGTCGCGTAGTCGCCCGAGAGAGCCCACCGCCGACCGCGCCGGTCCACCGGGAACGTGCGCGCGGTCGCGACCGGGTCGTTGTAGTACCCGAGCGGGATGTGCCCCGAGCGTGCGATCCGGCCCACCTCCGTGGACCCGGCGGGCAGGGGGTCCAGGCGGTCGTCGAGCACTGCGACGCTCCCGCCCATGGCGAAGTTGGGGCCGCGCTCGGTCTCGCCCGACGGGTCCGCGCCCGGGGCCACACCGGCGTCGGCGGTCCCGCACACACCAGTCTCCGATCCCCCGTAGGAGTCGGCCAGCGCGAGGTCGGAACGCCACGAACGCCACAGGGCACGCACCGGGTGCGTCAACGGGGTGCCGCCCGAACGCACCGAGGTCAGGGCCGGGCACAGGTCGGGCTCGGCCAGCAGGCGCATCACCAGGGGGCGCGCCATCGCATCGCCCACCAGCTGCAGGGTGTGGACGCCCTCGCGGTGGGCGAGGGCTGCCAGGCGCCCGGCGTCGAAGACCCGGTCGGTGGAGACGACCACGCATTTGCCGCACAGGAGCATGCTGAGCGCGTTCCACTGCCCTGCCGCGTGCATGAGCGGGCCCAACACCAGCATGCGCTGGGGAAAACACCGCGCCGCGCGCTCGGCCACGTCGGTGAGGTTGCGGGCGCGCGGAGCTCCGGGGGAACGGCGTTCCACGGCCGCGCGGAAGATGTCGGCCTGGCGCCACAACACGCCCTTCGGGTGGCCGGTCGTTCCGCCGGTGTAGAGCAGGTAGTGGTCGGAGCCGCTCGTGGGCGGCAGCTCGAGCGGGTCCTCGGGGTCCTGCGCGGCCAGTGCGGTCTCGTAGTCCATGCCGGCCAGGGACTTCGCGCGCGGTCCGCCGTCCTCGACGAGCAGCACGTGACGGAGCCGGGGCAGGTCGCCACGGACGTCGGCCACCGTCGCGGCCAGGGAGTCCTCCGCGATCAGGGCGACCGCGTGGGAGTCGGAGAGCACGTGGCGCAGTTCCCCGGCCACGTAGCGGTAGTTGACGTTGACCGGAACCGCGCCCGCGCGCAGGACCCCCAGGAAGGACTCCAGCCACTCCGCGCGGTTGTGGGCGAGCAGGGCCACGTGCTCGCCGGGGCGTACACCGGTGCCGGCCAGGTGGCGGGCCACGCGGGTGGAACGTGCACCCAGGGCCCGGTACGTGAGGCGCCTGGGCCCGGCGACCACGGCGACGCGGTCGGGAACGGCCTCGGTGACGGCCTCGAACAGCCGGGCGAGGGAGAAGGGTGCGTCCGGGTACGCGGATGGGGGCACGCGGGACCTCCCAGGCAAAGGTAGGGCGCCGTCCCCGGCGGGGGGATGCTCGTGGCGGCGCTGGGCTCTGCCGCGACCGTACCCCTCGGGCCGCCGGTCGATGCCCGCCGGGGGGATGGTGCCCGTCACCAGGTCCGGGAGTCCAGGTCACAGGGGACGACCCGGGCGAAGGCCGGCCCAGCTCGGGGGCGCGGGGCGCACATGCCTCAGGTATTTCGGCCTTCCCGCCGGTGCTGTGAGGTGTGCCACCCCTTGTGGGCTCAGTGGATCATCTGCTCAACTCTTCGGGACCTCTCGCCGGAGGGCGCTACCCCGCCCGACGGTGGGTATCAAGTGCGTGACATCGGTCAATGGTGATCGGAGCTATCTCGATGAGCACCACCCAGAACCTGGGACAGCACGACCCCGCCGGGGACCCCGGCACACCGTCACTCTCCAGTGCGGACCACATCGCCCTCGCCGAGGAGCGGTCCGCCCACAACTACGCCCCTCTTCCCGTGGTCGTCGCAGAAGGCCGCGGCGCCTGGGTGACCGACGTGGAAGGACGCCGGTACCTGGACTGCCTGGCCGGGTACTCCGCGATGAACTTCGGTCACCACAACCCGGACCTGCTCGCGGCCGCCCACCGCCAGCTCGACCGCGTGACCCTCACCAGCCGGGCCTTCCACAACGACCGCTTCGCGCCGTGGGTGAGCGCGTTGGCGGACATGACGGGCAAACAGAAGGTCCTGCCCATGAACACCGGGGCCGAGGCCGTCGAGACCGGTATCAAGGTCGCCCGCAAGTGGGCCTACGAGGTCAAGGGTGTGCCCGCCGACCAGGCCACCGTCGTCGTTGCAGGCGACAACTTCCACGGGCGCACCACCACCGTCGTCTCCTTCTCCTCCGACGCCGAGGCCCGGACCGGCTTCGGACCGTACACCCCCGGGTTCCGGTCGGTGCCCTACGGGGACGCGGCCGCGCTCGAGGAGGCCGTCGACCACACCACCGCCGCCGTGCTCATCGAACCGGTGCAGGGCGAGGCGGGCGTCATCGTGCCCCCGCCGGACTACCTGCCGCGGGTGCGGGAGATCTGCGACGCCAACCGGGTGCTCTTCATCGCCGACGAGGTTCAGTCCGGACTCGGACGCACCGGCACGATCCGGGCCTGCGAGCACTTCGACGTGGCACCCGACGCCTACCTGTTCGGCAAGGCCCTGGGCGGCGGCATCCTCCCCGTCTCGGCGATGGTGGCCGACGAGGACGTGCTCGGCGTGATCCGGCCCGGACAGCACGGCAGCACCTTCGGCGGCAACCCGCTCGCCGGGGCCGTGGGGCACACCGTGGTGCGCATGCTCACCGAGGGGCCCTACCTCGGCAACGCCCAGCGCCTGGGCGAGGTGCTCAGGCGCCGGTTGAAGGAGTTCGTCGGCAACGGCGTGGTCTCCGCGCGCAGTATCGGCCTGTGGGCCGGGGTCGACGTGGATCCGGCGTTGGGGAGCGGCAAGGAGCTCTGTCGGCGCCTGGCCGAGCACGGTGTCCTGGTCAAGGACACGCACGGTTCGACGATCCGGATGTCGCCGCCGTTGGTGATCTCGGAGGAGGACCTCAACTGGGGCCTGGACCGGTTCGGCGAGGTGCTCGAGGACCTGCGGCGCTGACGGCCCCGAAGGAGGCGCATGGTGCGGCCCGTCGAGGCCGCACCATGCCCTGCCGGCCGGAGCCCCGTGTGTGCATGGAGGTCGGACCGTCGGGGCCGTCCCGTGCTCCGTGTCGGGCACGGGCCCGGGCGAGTCAGGGGGCGTCGGCCTCCTCGGCGGCCTCCTCCTCGGGGGTGACCTCGCCGGGGGGGCCGTCCTCGGGCTCGATCGGGTCCAACGGGCCCCCGAGTTCGGACAGGAGAACCTCCTCGTCCACCTGTTCCACGGTCTCGCGGGTCACGTACAGGGTCCGCTCGGGCCCTTCCTCGATCTGCCTCCGCACACGGTCGGCGATCGACATCTGCCCCTCGGCGGTGGGGTGGAAGCTCGCGCGGTCGACCTCGAGCCCCTCGCCGAGCTCGCCCAGCACGATCCCGTTGAGCCACGCCTCGTCCGCGCTCACCTCGTACCCGTTCAAGGCACTGAACACGTTGACGTACTCGGCACTGCCGACCTCGCGCTCACCGTAGACGTCGCCGTCCACGCGGTAGACCGTGTCGCGGATCGTCTCGTTGAACCGCTGAGCGACCGAGTTCAACCACAGCTGGTCGCTCACGCTCAGCGTGTAGTACATACCGCTGGGGTCCTCGGGGAACAGGCGCGGGTACCCCAGCACCAGGATGCGCGCGTCCGGGGCGCGGTCGTGGATCTCCTCCAGCACATCGGTGAGGGTTTCCTCGAACTGCTCCATCCGGTCGGCGATCTCGTCCTCCTGGTCCACACACGCGGTGTTCTCCAGGATCGGCATCCGCACCATGCAGGTGCGCAGGACGGGGATGAACCCGAGGTCGTTGCCGCCGATCCCGACCGTCACCAGCGACGTGTGGTCGGTGACCCGCTCGATCTGCGACTCGGGGGTTCCGATCTGCCCGAGCATCTCCTCGCCCTTGTGCGCCGAGCACGCGAAGAAGGCGAGGGTGCCGGAGAACTCGTAGTCCTCGGCGATGAGCCGCGGGTAGGCGTTCTCCGAGCGCCAGCACCCGCCGGGTTCGGCGGTCGAGGGGTCGTAGTCGCCGGCGCCGTCCCCCGAGGAGAAGGAGTCGCCGAGCGCCACGTAGTTGCCCCACAGCGCCGCGTCCTCGGGGTCGACGCGCACACGCCAGTCCAGCTCCTCCTCTTCCTCCTCCTCGGTCAGGGGAGGCGGATCGCCCGGGCACACGCCGCCGGTGAGCGAGCACCACAGGTCCGTGACGCCCTCGCGGGTGGCGGGTACGGCCATCGTGACGACCATGACCAGGGCCAGGGCCGCGGCGGAGGCCAAGCCGATGCGTCCGCGCCGGCTGCGCGGGAGCCGGCGGGGGAAGCGGGNCGGGAAACCGGTGTCGCGGGTTCGGCCTCGGACTCGGCGTCCGTGGCCGCATCGTGTGCCGTATCGGAACCGGTCCCGTGTTCGGCTCCGGACGCAGCATCGGAGGAGCGCCCGGCCTCGTCGGCCCGGCCCTCATCGTGCACGCCGCCGTCCTCTCCCTCCGGGGCCCGGCCGTGTTCCTCGGCCTCGGGGTCGCGTTCGGGCTCGCCGAATTCCGACGGGTCGTCACCACGGGTCGACACGGCCGCTACCGCCTCCCAGTTCCGGACGGCTGATGGTCTCGGCCCAGACTACCCGGGGCGATTCGCCTCGTTCGTGTCGAGAACGCCACCGCCCCCGGAGCTTGCGGGTTTGCCGGACGCAGCGGCGGGGCGCCGGTTGGCCCTGAGGGTCCAGGGGCTGCGGTACTCGAGAGGGTTCGGCTGCTTCTCGCTCTCACAGGGGTGTTGTTCGCTCACGCCGTCGGTCCCCTTCACTCGAGGTCAGGGCGGGGGAGGGGCGGCGGCCCCGACAGCGGCCGAGTCCGCCGGGCACATCACGCCCCATCTGCCAGGGAGGCACTTCGACTCTGCCGTCCGGGCCGCCCGGTGGCACCCGTTGAAATCCACAAAGATCCCGAGCCGAACCTCGTACCGCCACACACCGTCACCGAACGGGCGCAGCGGGGGCGCGAGCGCAGCCCCCGGACATGCCGGAGGGCGGCGCCCGCTGTGCGGGTGCCGCCCTCCGCCTGTCGCCCGAACGCGGGCGTGCGGGTCCGTGGGACCCGAAGCCTCTAGCCGATCTCGATCTTGCGGGCGTCGGCGAAACGCTTCTGGACGTCGGCCCAGTTGACCACGTTCCAGAACGCCTTGACGTAGTCGGCCTTGACGTTCTTGTACTGGAGGTAGAAGGCGTGCTCCCACATGTCCAGCATCAGCAGCGGCTGGCTGCTCAGGGCAGCGTTGCTCTGCTGGTCGTAGAGCTGCTCGATGATCAGGCGCTTGCCCAGGGCGTCCCAGGCGAGGATGGCCCAGCCGGAGCCCTGGATGGTCGTGGCCGCGGCGTTGAAGTGCGAGCGGAAGGCGTCGAACGACCCGAACTGGTCGTCGATCGCCGCACCCAGCTCACCCTCGGGCTTGTCGCCGCCCTCGGGGGAGAGGTTGTTCCAGAAGATGGAGTGGTTGACGTGGCCGCCCAGGTTGAAGGCGAGGTTCTTCTCGAGCATGGGCACGGTCCCGAAGTCGCCGGACTCGCGCGCCTCAGCCAGCTTCTCGAGGGCGGTGTTCGCACCGGCCACGTAGGTTGCGTGGTGCTTGTCGTGGTGCAGCTCCATGATCTGCCCGGAGATCCAGGGCTCCAGGGAAGCGTAGTCGTAGGGCAGCTCGGGAAGCTCGTACGGCGCAGACATCTCTGACGCACCTTTCCAATGACGCGATTCGTTCACCAGCGATGGGATCGCTAGGCAGCAAGCTATCAGCCGACCGGTGCAGACCCCCATGTCAGGCCTTCGGGGCCCCGTTCCGGGAATAATCCGGTGTCCTGGTGACTTCGACACCGGTCCTTCAATACCGGTCCGCGGAAGCCCTTACGGTGTGCCCCGGCCCGGTCCGCGGAAGCGGTCCCGGACGTTGGCCGACCGTTCTCCGCGGCTTCACCACGGCAACACCGTGACCGGGCACGATGCAGCGACGGCGCCTTGGCCGCCGCCCCGTGATCCCACCCCTCCATACCCCGTGAGGTCGCCGCAACCCATGTCCTCTGCACCGGTGTCACGTCCGCGCCACCGCCCCGAGATCGAGGGGCTGCGCGCGGTCGCGGTTCTGCTCGTGGTCGTCTACCACGTCTGGTTCGGCCGGGTCTCCGGCGGGGTGGACGTGTTCCTGTTGCTGACCGGTTTCCTCATCACGGGGTCGCTGCTGCGGATGCTGGAGCGCGACGGGCGCATCGCCCTCACCGCGTTCTTCTCCCGCCTGGCACGGCGGCTGGTGCCTCTGGCCGCGGTGGCCCTGGGCGGGGTCCTGGCGCTGACTTTCGCGTTCCTGCCGGGCTCGCGGTGGCCGGGTGTGCTCGAGGAGGTACGGGCGGCCGCGCTCTACCACGAGAACTGGGTGTTGGCGCAGAAGGCTGTGGACTACCTGGCGCGCGAGGAGGCGTTGAGCCCGGTCCAGCATTTCTGGTCCCTGTCGATCCAGGGGCAGTTCTACGTGCTGTGGCCGTTGCTGCTGGCGCTCGCCGCGTTCGCCGCGTCCCGCCTGGGCATGAGTGTGCGGCGCGCGTCCCTGGCCGCTGTGGCCGCGGTGTTCGCGGCCTCCTTCGCCTACTCGGTGTGGATGACCGGTACGGACCAGGCCTGGGCCTACTTCGACACCGGCGCGCGGCTGTGGGAACCGGCGTTCGGTGCGCTCCTGGCTCTGGTGGTGCACCGCCTCGATCTGCCCGCCCGCCTGCGTCTGATCCTGGGCTGGGTCGGCCTGGTCGCGCTGGTGCTGTGCGGGGCGCTGGTGCCGGTCTCGACGATGTTCCCGGGGTGGATCGCGCTGTGGCCGACCGGGGCAGCGGTGCTCGTGATCATCGCGGGAACCACGGGCAGCCGTTTCGGCGCGGACCGCCTGTTGACCTGGGGACCGCTGACCCGGATCGGCGGGCTGTCCTACGGCCTGTACCTGTGGCACTGGCCGCTGCTGGTGGTCTACCTGCACCTGACCGACCGCAGCACCGCCACGCTCCTGGGCGGCGCCGGCGTCGTGGCCCTGTCCTTCGCCCTGGCCTGGATCTCGCACCGGGCCGTGGACGGCGGTGTCGCCCGGGTGCTGCGCGACCGTCGCACCTCCGCTCGTTCCCTGGCCCTGGCCGCCTCCTTCCTGGTGCCGCTCCTGGCCGGGTCCCTGCTGTGGTCGGGCCAGATCGAGCGCCAGGAGGAGGCCCGGGCCGAGCTCGCGGAGGAGGTCTCCAGCTACCCCGGAGCCCTGAGCCTCGCCGACGCGGCCGGCGACACCGCGACCGACGCGTACCCGGCCGGAGGCGAGATGCCGATCCTGCCGGACCCGGTGCTAGCGGAGGAGGACCTGTCCGACCACCACGACCAGGGCTGCCACGTCAACCTGGAGGAGACCGAGGTCGTGGTCTGCGAAGAAGGCCCCGAGGACGCCGAGCACACCCTCGCTGTGGCCGGTGCCTCCCGTGTGGCCCACTGGTACCCGGCGGTGCAGGAGGTCGCCGAGGAGCACGGCTGGCGGCTGGTCTCCTTCACCAAGAGCGGATGCCAGTTCAGCACCGACACCCCGATGCGCGACGATGAGGTGTTCGAGGAGTGCCAGGAGTGGAACGAGGGCGCCATGGAGGTCCTCGCCGACCTGCAGCCCGACGCCCTGCTGACCTCCTCCACCACCGCCAACCCCAGCGGCGAGCGCCTGCCGGACGGGTTCGTGGACCGCTGGGAGGAACTGGGCGACCTCGGCATCGACGTCGTCGGTGTCCGGGACCTGCCGCGCCGGGACTACCAGAGCGCCGAGTGCGTCGAAGGCGGTCTCGCGTCGGACTGCACTTCCCCGGCCGCCTACAGCCAGGAGGACACCGACCCGGCCGAGGAACGCACGCTGCCCGAGCACGTCAGCACGTTCGACCTGACCGGGTACGTGTGCCCTGACGGCCAGTGCGACGCGGTGGTAGGGAACGTGCTCGTGTTCTGGGACCACTCGCACATGACGGCCACCTACGCGCGCACCCTCGTGCCGATGATGGAGGATTCCCTGCTGGAGGCGACCGGCTGGTGAGGCCGGTCCCCCTCGCCCCCGGCGCGGACGTACGAGAGAATTCCTCCGGTTCGGAACGGGTGCGGAGGGAAGCTCCCGAACGCGGGGAACCTCCCGGAACACATGTGTCACCATGCGTGAATAATCGCGGACCTAGGGTGATGGGTGCTTCTGTCGCCGTCCCACGCAGCGAGGACGCCCATGCCCGTGCCGGTTCCGGGGCTCCGTTCGATCGCCCTCCCTGGCGCGCCTGCCGGGGGGCGTTCCGGGCGCGGGTCCGGGGACGGGTACCGGCCCGAGATCGAGGGACTGCGGGCGGTCGCGGTCGCCCTGGTGGTCGTCTACCACGTCTGGTTCGGCCGGGTCTCCGGCGGGGTGGACGTGTTCCTGTTGCTGACCGGTTTCCTCATCACGGGGTCGCTGCTGCGGATGCTGGAGCGCGACGGGCGCATCGCCCTCACCGCGTTCTTCTCCCGCCTGGCACGGCGGCTCCTCCCACCGGTCGCGGTGGTCCTGGCGGCCGTGCTGGCGGCGACCTACGTGTTCCTGCCCAGCACCCGGTGGGAACAGACGCTCGCCGAAGTGCGGGCCGCAGCGCTCTACCACGAGAACTGGGCCCTGGCCCGGGGGGCCGTGGACTACCTGGCGCGCGAGGAGGCCGCGAGCCCGGTCCAGCACTTCTGGTCGCTGTCGATCCAGGGGCAGTTCTACCTGCTGTGGCCGCTGTTGCTCACCCTGGCGGTGGTGGTCGCGGCCCGGTCGCGCCTGACGCTGCGCGGTGCGGTGTTCGCCTCCGCGGGGGCGGTCTTCGTCCTGTCACTGGCCTACTCGGTGTGGATCACCGCGGTCGACCAGCCCTGGGCCTATTTCGACACCGGGGCGCGCTTGTGGGAACTGGCCCTGGGCGCGATGCTCGCGATGGTCGTGGGGCACCTGCACCTGCCGGCGGCAGTGCGCGCCGTGCTCGGCTGGGTCGGCCTGGTCGCGCTGGTGCTGTGCGGGGCGCTGGTGCCGGTCTCGACGATGTTCCCGGGGTGGATCGCGCTGTGGCCGACCGGGGCAGCGGTGCTCGTGATCATCGCGGGAACCACGGGCAGCCGTTTCGGCGCGGACCGCCTCCTGACCCGGCGGCCCCTCATGTGGCTGGGCGGGCTCTCCTACGGCCTGTACCTGTGGCACTGGCCCGTGCTCGTCGTGTACCTGCACCTGACCGACCGCACCACAGCCACCCTCGTCGGCGGCCTGCTCGTGGTGGCGCTGTCCGTGCTGCTCGCCTACGCCACACAGCGGTGGATCGACGGCGGCTTCGACCACCTCACCCGCCCCGCAGCGCGGAACACGCACGCGTGGCCGGCGGGCCTGGCGGCTGCGCTCCTGCTCCCCGTCGTGCTCTCGACCTCCCTGTGGTCCGGCCACCTGGAGGAGGAACGCCGTGCCCGGGCCGTGCTCGCCGAGGGCGACGCGCGTTACCCCGGCGCCTCGGCCGCCGACCCCGAGGTGGCCGAGGCGCTCGATCCTGCGCCGGTCCTTCCCGCCCCTGCCGATGCCCGTGACGACCGACCCGCCACCCATGCCCGAGGGTGCCTCGCCAACGGTTCCGAGCCCTTCGGTATCTGCGATGAGGGCCCGAAGGAGGCCGAACACACCCTCGCCCTCGTCGGGGCCTCCCGCGCCGACCACTGGTATCCCGCGCTCAGCGCCGTCGCCGAGGAGCGCGGCTGGCGGCTCATCACCTTCACCCGCAGCGGATGCCTGTTCGACGGCGGTGCCGACACCGACGACCCGGTCTGCCGCGATTGGAACCAGCAGGCCATGGACGAGCTCGAACGGCTGCGCCCCGATGCGGTCTTCACGACGTCCACCTTCAACTCCGCCGAGGGGTACGAACACCTGCCCAGCGCCTACGTCGACACCTGGCGCCGCCTGGACGAGCTCGGGATCGATGTGCTCGGGGTACGCGATCTCCCCCGGCGCGAGTTCCAGGGTGCAGAATGCGTGGATTCACGTCCCGTCGAAGAATGCACCGAACCGGCGTCGCGCACCCAGGACGACACCGATCCGGCCCGGGCGGCGGACCTGCCCGACAACGTCTCCCTCATCGACCTCACCGCGCACGTCTGCCCCGGCGGGGAGTGCGAGGCGGTGGTCGGGAACGTGCTGGTCTTCTGGGACCACTCGCACATGACCGCCACGTTCGCAGCCTCGCTCTCGCCCGTCGTCGGTCCTGCCGTCGAGGAGGCCCTCGGATGGTGAGACGTGCACACCACGAATTCACGAACGGCCGAAACGAAAAGGGGGCGAGGAGAAGGTGAACGCAGGACGAATTCGTCGCCATTTCTGTCGAATATCCCTGTGTGCACCGACAAAGCGTTGCCGCGGTCGTTAACATCGGAATGAAAAACACGTGGAGGTCACCACTCATGCGCACTCTGCGCCGTCGTCTTCTCCCGCTCCTCCTCGCCTCGGCGTCGGTGGGTGCGGTCACGGTCCTGCTCCCCCCGGTACTGGCCGCCTTCGGCCTCCTCCCCTGGTCCCAGGCGCTGATCCTCAGCGGGATCATCCTGCTGGGCGCGGCCGCCTGCGCCCTGGGCGGAGGGCTGCTGCTCGTGCGCCGCTCCGTGCTCCAGCTGACCACCGAGGTGCGCACGCACACCCGTGCCGTCACCGAGGCCGTAGCGGCAGAACGCCTGGAGATCGCCGAGGCCAACGCCGACCTCGAACAGGTCCGCGCCGGCCTCGAACGCATCGAGGGCGAGGTCCTGCCGAAGCAGCGCCGCCAGTTCAAGCGCGATCTGCTCGAACAGGGCCGCAAGGACTACGAACAGCAGGTGGCCTGGTCCGAACTGCGTGAGCACCTGGACACCGCCACCTTCATGCCACCCCTGCGCGGATGGGCGGCCTCACCCGACCTCGTGCGCCTGATCGTGCGGCACATCGACCGTCTGAGGCCCGAGCTCGTCGTCGAGTGCGGCAGCGGTTCCTCCAGCATCTGGATGGGATACGCCCTGCGGCGACAGGGCCGCGGCCGTGTCGTGGCCATCGAGCACGAGGCCCATTTCGCCGAGCAGACCCGCGCCCTCATCGCCGAGCACGGGCTCGACGACGTCGTCGAGGTGCGCCTGGCGCCCCTGGTCGAGGCCGAACCGGGCACGCTCACCGACACCGGGTTGCGGGACAAGGGATCCGTGTCCCGCTGGTACGACACCTCCGCCTTCGCCGACCTCGACGGCATCGGACTGCTGCTCGTCGACGGACCGCCGGAGTCGACCGGCCGCCAGGCCCGCTACCCCGCCCTGCCCGCCTTCTGGCCGTACCTGGCCGACGACGCCGTCATCATCCTCGACGACGCCGTCCGCAAGGACGAGCGGGCCCTGGGCAAGCGCTGGCTCGAGGAGTACCCCGAACTCCTGCGTGTCGAGGAGGCCGCGGAGAAGGGCGCGCACGTCTTCTCCCGCAAAGGGGCCTGACCCGGCCGACCGCAACGGACGAACCCACGAGAGCAGCAGATGATCACCACAGTCCTGCGCGGAGCCCTGAGCTCCCGAGGCGATGAACCGGCGGTCCTGGGCCACACCGGCACCGGGTCCCGAGCTCCGCTGACCCGGCTCCGGTACCGGTCCGGGGATCGGATCGTGGACCTGGACGCCCACCCCATGGGCATGCCCGTCTCCGAGGGCGAGGACCCCGAAGCAGGCCTGGTGGCCGTCGTCGCGGCCACCCCGACCGACCTGCACCGTACGTTGACCACGGCGGTCCACCTGCCCCGGGCAGCACACGTCCTGGTCGCGCTCCAGGCCGCGCCCGGGCACCAGGAACCGCCCCTGCCCAGCGCCCCCGGGTTGGGACAGTGGCGCGACCTCCACGAGATGCGGGTCCGGCGCCTGGACCGCAACGGCTGGGTGTGCGAACTCTTCTTCCCGCGCGCCACCGAGACCGACCAGGTGCTCGACACCGTCCTGCAGGGGATGCGCGGACGCCGGCGCGGTCCGGCCGTCACCCCGATGGCCGCGCTCCACGGCACCGAGGGAGCGCTCTGGCGGCCCGGGGACACCGGTGCTGTGGGGATCGAGGCGTCCGGCCCCGTGCCGCTGCGCAGGGTCACCCCGAGGGCCGACCTCGCTCTGCGGGTGGGGGCCGACCCCGAGTGCGCCTGGACCGACCCCGGCGTGGCCGCCCTGGACGCCGAACTCACCACCGCCGACTCCTGGACTGGGCTGCTCGGCAGCGACGCCCCCACACGCGCCCGTGCCAGGGTCCGGGCCCGAGGGCAGAGCGGCGAGGAGGCCCTCGTCCACGCCATCGCCCCGATCGACGAACTCACCGTCAACCCCACCGGCTTCACCAAGGCGGAGCAGGGCAAGCTCGCCGACCTGACCGTGCACGGCAATCGTGCCGTGGTGCGCGAGGGCTCGAAGGTTCTGGTCACCGTGGCTGCGGACGGCACCGTCACCGACGTCGACCTCACGCGCCTGCGCCACCTGCGCGGGGTGCGCGTGGACTGGTCCGGGCACACCGGGCCGACCGCAGCCGTGCGCGCCGTGGCCTCCCTCGCCGCCGGAGGGGTGCCCCTGCTCAGCGGTCCTGTCCCCGCCTGGGCGGCCGGGCTCGGCAGCCGGTTGGTCGACCTGCTCACCGACACCGACGAGGAGGGCCTGCGCGACCGGCTCCGGCGCGAGGAACACAGCGTGCGTCTGCGCCGGGCCGCCCTCGAGCTGCACGGGACCCGTGCCCGGTGGCGGGCGCTGGCGCTGCGTTCCGGGATCCCCGTCCCTCCCGAGCCGACCGTGTCGGTGATCCTGTGCACCCGGCGTCCCGAGATGGTCGGGTTCGCACTCGCCCAGATCGCCCGCCAACGCGGGGTGGACGCCGAGGTCGTGCTCACGCTGCACGGGTTCGGCGCCGACCGCCCCGGTGTGGCCGGAGCGCTGGCCGAGTTCGAGGCCACCGGGATCCCCCTGACCGTGTACGAGGCAGGCGCCGACCGGCTCTTCGGCGCCGTGCTCAACGACGCCGCCGCCCGGGCCGGGGGCTCCCTCGTCGCCAAATGGGACGACGACGACTGGTACGGCCCCGACCACCTCGCGGACCTGCTGCTGGCCCGGCGTTACTCCGGGGCCGAGCTCGTGGGAACCGGGCAGGACTTCGTCTTCCTGCAGGAGGTCGACCTGACCGTGTGGCGCAGCCGCGAGTCCGAGACCGCGACCCGGTTCATCGCCGGCGGCACGATACTCGTCGACCGCGTGGTGCTCGAGGAGACCGGTGGGTTCCGCCCCTTGCCGCGCGCCATCGACACCCAGCTCCTCCTCGCCGTGACCCGGGGCGGGGGCCGTGTGCACCGCACCCACGGCCTGGGGTACGTGCTGCGCCGCACCGGCGCGGGGCACACGTGGTCCGAGGACATGTCCTACTTCCTGCACAACTACGCACAGCAGTGGTCCGGCTGGCGGCCCAGCGCAATCCTCGAGGGCGCACCGGCACCACTGGGCACACCCGTGGCCACCGACACGACGGGGGAGACACCATGACGATGCCGCCGGAGACCAGCACCGTCACCGCGCAGCCCGGGGCCTCCGAGGGCCGCGGATTGCCCTACGTCGTGCGCAACGACTATGCCTCCGTCGAGGTCCCGGTTCTGGGGGAGTGGGAGCCGGTGTTGTCGGTGTCGGTGGTGCTGCCGGCGCACGGGCACCAGGGGAAGTTGGATCTGGTGCTCGCTGCGCTGTCGGTGCAGAGTTACCCCTCGGAGCTGCTCGAGGTGATCGTGGTCGACGACGGATCACCGGAACCGTTGCGGCTGGGCCCGGTCGTGCCGGAGAACGTGCGGCTGATCCGGGCATCGGAGGGCGCCTGGGGTTCCGCGCACGCCGTCAACTGCGGGGTCGAGGCCTCCACAGGGGACGTGGTCCT
>NZ_ANBF01000057.1 GCF_000341025.1 Nocardiopsis salina YIM 90010
CCCATTGGTGCTCGGGCCCGTGGTGCCCGACCATGTGCGGCTGATCCGGGCGCCTGAGGGCGCCTGGGGCTCCGGCCACGCCGTCAACTGCGGGGTCGAGGCCTCCACAGGGGACGTGGTCCTGCGTCTGGACGCCGACATGCTCGTCTTCCGCGAGCACGTGGAGTCGCAGCTGCGCTGGCACCACCAGTTGGACTACGCCGCGGTGCTCGGGCACAAGCTGTTCGTGGACTGGGATCCGGGACGGCACACCCCGCAGCAGGTGCGCGACGAGGTCGCCGCGGGCCGGGCGAACAAGCTCTTCGAAGCCTCCACCGCCGGGCGCCACTGGATCGAACGCACCATCGCCCGCACCAACGGGCTCCGCGACGCCGACCACTCTGCCCACACCGCCTTCGTCGGGTGCACCGGTTCGGTGCACCGCTCGTTGTTCGACCGTGCCGGGGGTCTGGACCCGGACCTGGCGCTCGGGGGTGACACCGAGTTCGCCTTCCGCCTCCACCAGCAGGGCGCGGTCTTCGTTCCCGACACCGGGACCAGCAGCTGGCACCTGGGCCGCACCCAGATGCAGACCCATCACGACGCCGGCGTCCGCTACCGCACGCCCTACCTGGCCAACCGGGTCCCCGAGTTCCACCAGCGCCGCTCCGGCCGGGCACGCCTGTGGGAGGTCCCCTCTGTCGAGGCCGTCGTCGATGCCACCGAGAACGTGCGCGAGGCCCCGGCGACCACGGCCGCTCTGCTCGAGGGCACCACCCCCGACCTGCGGATCCACCTGGTCGTGTCCGCCGAGGGCGGGCACGCCGACCACCTGGCCGAGGTCTACCTCGGCGAGCCCCGTGTGCACATCACTGAGCACATGCCCGGGGCCGACCCGCGTGTGCCGCACCGCCTCGTAGTGCCCTCCGGTGTCCTGCCCGCACCCGCCTGCGCGGCCGACCTCGTCGCCGAGGTCGACGAACGGCGGGTCGGGCTCCTGCACGTGATGCTGCCCGGGGCGAGCGGGGAAGAACACACCCTGCGCCTGGAACGCGCCGGCGCCTTCGCCCGCGCCCGCCACCTCGAACCCGAGGCGGACGGCCGGGAACTCGACCGGGTCGTGGAGGAGCTCCACGGCATCGGGTGGCTGCCGTGGGAGAGGTTCGTGCACCCGCCCGGCACCGACCTCGACGCGTTCCCGAAGGCCGACCCCGAGGAACTGATCCGGCTGGTCAGCAAGGCCCGGGAGGAGGAGCGCGCCGCACGCGCCAGGGTGCAGCGGGCCGAACGCCGCCACCGGTGGCTCGCCCCCGGTCTGCGCGAACGCATCCAGAGGGCTCTCGGCCACCAGTGACTCAGGAGGGGCCTGCCAGCGGAACCGCCGGGGATCTTGCTACCAGAGCCAATGTCGGCGCTGAACCCTGCTCTGGTAGCAAGATCCCCGCCCACGGGAGCATCGTGGCTAGGGGACCCAGAGCCCGAGCGACTCCGCCACCAGCGCGGGGCGCTCCTCGCCCTCGATCTCCACGGTGTGGGTGACGGTGAGCAGCAGGCCCTTCTCGGACTCCTTCACCTCGCTGAGCTCGGCCACGTCGCGCACGCGCGAGCCCGAGGTGACCGGCTGGAGGAACCGCACCTTGTTCAGTCCGTAGTTGATCGCCATCTGCGGCGGCTTCGCGACCTTGATGAGCTGCGGGGAGAAGTGGGCCAGCAGCGACAGCGACAGGTACCCGTGGGCGATCGTGGTCCCGAAGGGGCCGGCGGCGGCCTTCTCATGGTCCACGTGGATCCACTGGTGGTCGCTGGTCGCGTCGGCGAAGAGGTCGATCCGGCTCTGGTCGATCGTGAGCCAGTCGGTCGGGCCCAAGCGCGCGCCCTTGGCCTGGGCGACCTCCTGGACATCGGCGAATTCGCGCACCACGCCTCCGTTCGTCGGGTCCGGTTCATGGGGGCCGGACGGGTGCGGCTCACTCTACCTAACAGTGTTCGGTTAATGCAGAGGTGGGAACGGCTCACGTGTGCAGCGGGCCCAGGACCAGCGACTTGGACGTACGGCCCTCCAACACGTGCCGATCGATCCCGTGGCCCAGGCCGCTCTCGGTCAACGGCACCGGAACCACGCCCTCGTGCGCGCGGACCGGGGGCGTGACCACGTCGCGCCCGCGCCGACCCGCGGGTGGCATCTCCACCGGCAGGGGCGCACCCGACAGCGATGCCAGCGCCACCGTCGCCGCGCGGCCCACACCCGTGGTCGCCGAGGAACCGCACCAGACCTGCCATCCGGCGTCCACGGCCCGGTCCACGGCCCGTCGAGCAGGGGTCAGGCCGCCCAGACGGGACAGGTCGATGTCGACCGCACTGCCCGCCTCGGCCCGGATCACCGTGTCCAGGTCCTCCAGGCACGTCAACGAGCGGTACAGCGCCACGGGTGTGCGCAGCTCCGTGGACAACCGGGCGTGCGCCTCCAGGTCATCGGGTCCGAAGGGGTCCTCGATCGCCAACAGGCCCAGACCGTCGAGCGCGCGCAGCGCCTCCAGGTGCTCGGGGGACTCGGTGTAACGGCCGCCCCCGTCGATCTGCAGCACCAGGAACGGGAAGCTCGCCTGCACCGCGTGCACCACGTCGAGGTCCCACCCGGGGGAGACCTCCAGGCGGATACGCCGGAACCCCGCTCCCACCTGGCGGTTCACCTCGCGCACCACCGATTCGACCGTCTTCTGCTGCGGCAGGGTCACCCCCGCGGTCAACGCCGTGCGGTCACCGCCCAGCGCGTGCGCCAAGGGGGTGTGCCGACGGCGGCTCCACAGGTCCCAGCACGCGGTGTCGAGGGCTCCCGCGACCGCCGGGTCCCACGGGAGATCGGCCCAGGCGTCCGCAGCCTCGGTCGGACGGCTCCAGGCGTGGTCGAACAGGGCAGGTGCGAACTGCGACTCCAACGACTCCCACTGCCGGGGGTCCGCTTCGGGGATCTCGCCCCAACCGCTGACGCCCTCCTCGTCGGAGAGCCGGACCAGCACCGGGGCGCCGCGCCCGCCCGAGGGCGTGCGCAGCCGCAGGAGCTCGAGCTCGACGATCCGGGTGGTGGTCGCCGATCCGGTGTGTGCCACGCTGTTCCACCTTCGACAGTGCCGTCGTGCGTCGGACTCCGGACCGTGCTGGTCACGGCCCGGTCACCCTTCGACGGTACCCCCGGTTCGAGGGGGCGACCACCCCGGAGCCCGTGCCTGTGGACGTCTGCGTTCCTGGTCACAGAAGCGCCGGGCCGCGCGGGTGTCCCACGCGACCCGGCGCCCGGTCAGGATGCAGGTCAGGCCTCCGCGAGCACCTGCTCCAACGGCAGGTGCTTGAGGTCGTGCGCTCGCGCGACCGGCTCGTAGACCACCTGGCCGTCGTGGGTGTTGAGCCCGCCGGCCAGAGCCGGGTCGTCGCGCAGGGCCTGGCGCCAGCCCTTCTCCACGAGCTCGATCACGTACTGGAGCGTGTCCTTGGTCAGCGCGTGCGTGGAGGTGTTGGGCACCGCGCCGGGCATGTTCGCAACGCAGTAGAACACGGTGTCGTGCACGTCGAACGTGGGGTCGTCGTGCGTGGTGGGACGGGAGTCCTCGAAGCACCCGCCCTGGTCGATGGCGATGTCGACAAGAACAGCACCCGGGCGCATGCGCGAGACCAGGTCGTTGGAGATCAGCTTCGGGGCCTTGGCGCCGGGCACCAGCACCGCTCCGATCACCATGTCCGACTCCACCACCGACTGTTCCAGCTCCAGGGCGTTGGAGACCACCGTTCTGACCTGGCCCCGATAGACCTCGTCGAGGTGGCGCAGCTTGCGCACGTTGAGGTCCAGGACCGTGACGTCGGCGCCCATGCCCACAGCGATCTGGGTCGCGTTGAGGCCCGAGACGCCCGCGCCGATGACCGTGACCCGGGCCGGACGTACACCCGGGACCCCGCCCATGAGCACGCCCCGGCCGCCGTTCGGGCGCTGGAGCGTCACCGAACCGACCTGGGGCGCCAGGCGGCCGGCGACCTCCGACATCGGGGCGAGGAGGGGAAGGGTGCCGTCGGAGGCCTGGACGGTCTCGTAGGCGATCCCGGTGACACCGCGCTCCAACAGTGCGTCCGTGCACTCGCGGGACGCGGCCAGGTGGAGGTAGGTGAAGAGGGTCTGCCCGCGCCGCATGCGGTGGTACTCGGCGGGAACGGGCTCCTTGACCTTGAGGATCAGGTCGCCGAACTCCCACACCTCGTCGGCGGTGTCGAGGATCCGGGCCCCTGCCTCGGCGTACTCGTCGTCGCCGATGGAGGAGCCCCGACCGGCGTCGTGTTCGACCGCGACCTCGTGGCCGCGGTTGACGAGTTCGTGCACCCCGGCGGGGGTGATGGCCACTCGGTACTCGTGGTTCTTGATCTCACGGGGCACGCCGATGCGCACGTTTCCTCCTCGGTATCTCCGTTGATACCCCTACTGTGACCTGGGAGGGCCACCCCACGCTATCGCCAACATGCATGCCGCTACGGCACCTTGTTGACAGGGTGTAAGGGCGATGTGTGGCCTGTGACACGGGGGGATCGGGGGTTATTCCGGTGCCCTCGACCGGCCGGCCACCCACACACGTTCCACCCGTCCACGTACCCGCATCCCGGCGTAGGGACCCGGGTCGGATGCCGGGACGTGGACCTCGGCCCCGGGATCGAAGGCGACCAGGTCCGCGTCGCGCCCCTCGGCGATGCACCCCTTGTGGCCCAGCCCCACCAGCGCCGCCGGAGTCTCCGCCGTCCACCGCGCGAGGGTGTCCAACCCGAGGCCGCGGCGGGCCAGCGCCGTCCACAGCGCGGAACGGCTCCAGGCCAGCGTGTGCAGTCCGTGGGCGGGCAGATGGCCGGAGGAGACCGTCGTGTCCGCCGGTTCCATGCCCGGGGCGAGCGTGCTCCACAGGGCCCTCCGGTTGGCGTCCGAACGCAGGGGCGGCCGGAACGCGTGCGCGGGGGAGTCGGGGGCCAGGTTCTCCGCGGGCAGACAGAGGTAGTGGGGGCTGGTCTGCGCGCTCAATCGCACACCCACAGACGCCGAGGCCGCCAACAGGGCCGCGCACTCTGCGGCGGTGAACGGGGTGATGTGTGTGCGGGTTCCCGTGACCCGGGCGGCCCCGATGACACGTTCCAGCCCCCGGCGCTCGGCCCGCGGCGGGCGCTGTTGCGCCTCGAACGGGGGAGTGCCCAGCTCACACACGTCTTCGGCGTGCACGAACAGCACTGCGCCGAGGGTCGTCAGCTCGGCCATCGCCTTGCGCAGGCGGACGTCGTCGATCGCCGCCATGTCCGGGGCGCCGCCGTCCGAGAGCGAGCACTGGAACGCCACCGCACCGGCGGCGTGCAGGTCGGCGATGTCCAGCGGCCCCGACACCTGGGTCAGCCCGCCGGCCAGGAACACAGACACCGGCGCCCCCGCGCACGCGCGTTGGTGCACCTGGAGGGCGTCGGCACTGGTCACCGACGGGCGTGCGGGGGCAGGGGCGGCCACCAGCGTGGTCACCCCTCCGGCCAGAGCTTCCTCGCCCGCTCTGCGGTAGGAGCCCTCCAGGTCGCGCCCGGGCACGTGCACCCCGGTGCCCAGGTCCACCCCGCCCGGCAACAGCGCGACCCGGCCGAGGTCCACGTGTTCGTGCGCCCGCAACGGCGCATCGTAAGCGGCCACGGCCTCCACCCGGCCCTGTCGCAGTCCGATCGCCGCCGGGCCGACCCCTGCCGGGGTCACCACGTGCTCGGACCGGACCACGCAGTCGAACTCGGTCATCGTCGCCCCCTCATCGTCGTCCCGACGCTCCGTCCGAGAACAGTGCCCGGAAGGCACACGTTGATGGGCAGGCGGGGAGGACGGGCGAGCGGGTACACACGACGCTCTGCAGTGTGCTGCGTGCCACAACGACCTTACAGCGGGCGAGCGTTCGGGAAGGGGGAAACGTCACGACCGACGGCCCAGGATCCCCTGGGTGCGCCGAATTCGTGCGGTTACCCGGGTTCCCGAGCCAACCCCCGTCCGACAAGGTGTAGTAGACGGTCTAGTGTCTGACTGGTGGACGCCTCCCGTGGCTCTGACCGGTACCGCGCCGCCAGGCGTCCGCCGAGGGCGGTGGCGGGTGACGGGAAGTGCAGGCGTCCGGCCAGCGGCCCGGCCCCGGTGCCGTCCTGCCCGACCGAACATCCCCGAACACGGAGTGGCGCGTGGCTCCTCCCGCACAGAACGACACATCCACCCAGGTCGACCATCCCGACGCCCCCGGAACCGGACGGGTCCCACTGTTCGCCGGCGCCGCCGTCGTGCTCTCCCTGGCGAGCCTGGCCCTGACCCTGGTCCTGGGAGGGGCCGCCTTCCCCGAGGTCATCCCAGGACTGCCCGACTCCGGTGAGGCCGTGCGCTGGGGATACCCGATCGCCAAGGTCGTCATGGACGGTTCCGCGCTCATGGCGGTCGGGCTGTTGCTCATGGCGGTGGTCTTCCTGCCGTCCGAGCGCGGACGCCTGACCCCGCAGGCCGTCGGGTACGTGCATGCCGCCACCTGGGCCGCTCTCGCCTGGGCCGTGGCCGCCGTGTTCACCCTGTACTTCCAGGCCGCCGAGTTCCTGGCCGCCACCGTCGGCCAGGTCAGCGTCGACGAGGTCACCGCCTACGCGGGATCGGTCGACGGCGGCATCGCGCTCATGTTCGTGGTGTTGCTGACCACCGGTATCGCCCTGTTCGGCCGTACCGTCGTCTCGGCCACCGGCGCGTTCTGGCTGCTGGTCTTCGCCGGGATCGCGACCACACCGCCCGCCCTGACCGGGCACTCGGCCTCCGCCGGCGCGCACGAGCTCGCTGTCACCGGCCTGGCGCTGCACATCATCACCGTGTGCGCGTGGGTCGGCGGCCTCATCGCCGTGACCTACCACGCGATGCGCCGCGACGCCCAGGACCCGGTCGTGGCCGTCAACCGGTTCAGCCGGGCCGCCCTGTGGCTCTACATCGGTGTCGCCATCAGCGGTGTGGCCAGCGCACTCGCCCGCTTGTACTCCCTCGAGTCCCTCTTCCTCACCGAGTACGGGCTCATCATGGTGGTCAAGGCCGCCATCTTCGCGGTGCTGGGTGTGTTCGGGTACATGCACCGCACCTCCGCGCTCAAGCGGATCGAGGGCGCACCCTCGGGGGCGGAGGGGGAGACCCTGCGCCGAGGGCTGTTCCTGCGCCTGGCGACGGTCGAGGCGCTCATCATGGCCTCCGTCGTGGGTGTGTCCGTGGGGCTGGGCCGCACCGCGCCGCCCGATCCGCCGGATGACGAGGTCGACCAGGCCGCGGCGATCCTCGGGTTCCCCGTGCCGCCGCCCATGGACCTGCACAACATCCTCACGCTGTGGCGCCCCGACCTGTTCTTCATCATGCTGGTGGTCGTGGCGGGCGGCCTTTACCTCGGCGGCGTGATGCGCCTGCGCAAGCGCGGGGACACCTGGCCGGCCGTGCGCATCATCGCGTTCGTGGCCGGCCTGCTGACCATCGTGGCCGTGCAGATCAGCGGGTTCGCGACCTACGCGATGGTGTTGTTCTCCCAGCACATGATCCAGCACATGGTCATCTCCATGCTCACACCGATCCTGCTGGTGCTGGGCGCCCCCGCCACGCTCGCTCTGCGGGCGCTGAAACCGGCGCGGGTGCGGGGCGACCGGGGCCCGCGCGAGTGGGTGAACCTGTTCCTGAACAGCAGGTTCTCGCAGGTCGTGACACACCCGGGTGTGGCGGCTCCGCTGTTCGTGTTCAGCCCTTACATCCTGTACTTCACGCCGCTGTTCGCCACGCTCATGAACGACCACCTCGGTCACATGCTCATGAGCATGCACTTCCTCATCACCGGGTTCCTCTTCTACTGGATCATCATCGGCATCGATCCGGCGCCGCGGAAGGTGCCGTTCCTGCTGAGGATCCTGCTGCTGTTCGTGGTCATGGCCTTCCATGCGTTCTTCGGCGTGACGATCATGATGCAGTCGGCGCCGCTGGCCATGGACTTCTACAGCCAGTTCGAGGTGCCCTGGAGCGACCAGGTCGAGGACCAGTACACGGGCGGCGGTATCGCGTGGGCCCTCGGTGAGGTCCCGACGCTGCTGGTGACCGTGGCGCTGCTGTTCCAGTGGTCGAAGGACGACGAGCGTACGGAGCGCCGTCGTGAGCGCCACGCCGCCCGCGGCGATTCGGACGACGCCGACATGGACGCCTACAACGCTTACCTGGCCGAGCTGGCCCGGCGTTCGGGCGGGTCCGCGGCCGTGCAGGAGGCCCCGGAGCGGACCGCCGGGGACACCTCGGAGGACGGCGCCGACGGCCCGGGAGACGCCTCGGGCCCGGACGGCGGCGGAAGGACCGACGGCCCGCGCGGATGAGGTGTGCCCGCGCTGCTGAGCCGGGCCGACGGGCGGGGTCTCCACGGTGGGGCCCCGCCCGTCGGTGTGTGCGGGGACTGTGCGGTGCGCCCGACACGGTTCTCCCGTCGTCAGGGAGGGGGCTCACGCGGGGCGACGGTGTTGGCCCGGCCCCTGAGACCGTTCCGGTCCGGCCTCGTCCCCGTGCTGCGCGAGCGGGCCGAGTCACGGTCGTCGGTCAGAAGCGGGCCGGACGACGAAGGCCCCGGAACGCCGGCGATCCGGGGCCGCGAGGAAGTGCGGGGCGGGTTCAGACGGCCAGCAGGCCCACGACCGAGCCCAGCAGCCCCATCAGCATGCAGATGCCCAGACCGGCCAGCAGCACCGGCAGCGAAGGACGCAGCCTGGCCAGTGCCGCCTGCCCGCTGACCGCGGCCTGGCGGCGCGCCACGACCGGCAGCAGGGCGATGTTGACCGCGTAGACGATCGCGACCACACACGCGGCCGTGACGAAGGCGGCCCCGAAGCCGGCACCGGTCGCCAGCGCGTTGGTGGCCGCCAGGCTCGGCAGGGCCACGAGCAGCACGATCGACGCGCAGCCGAAGGCCAGCCGCGCCCGTGGCGAGGCTCCACGTGCGCTCCCGGAGGCGACCAGGAGGAGACCGATGAGGGCGGCCATGACGATGGCGCCCCCCATTCCGAACACGGCGATGTTGACCAGCGAATTCACTCGGTCATTGTCGCACTGGTGTCGGCGTGCCCGGTTCCGGGTCCCGGGGAGGGACTCGCGCGGGGACACGGCTGTCGGAGTCCGGCTCCGCGCGTTCCGGTCGGGCCCGGGTTCACTCGCGGGGGCGTGCTCCCGGTTCACCGGCGTCGATGACGAAGGTGGCGCGGTCGCGGATGGGTGCGTCCGGTTCGCTCACCTGCTCGACCACGCGGAAGTCGGCGGTCCACTGCTCGGGGGTGACGGTGTTGCGAACGTAACCCCGACGGCGGTTGAGGAACCTGATGTGCGGGTTGCCGCGGAGCTGGACCTCGTCGGTGGGGGCCTGTTCGGAACCGTCCTGGCCGCTGGTGAAGGAGGTGCCGACCAGTTCGGTGGCGACGGTCCGCGAGCCCGGATCGTCGAAGTCGGCCTTGACGTCCACCACGTAGTTGGCGTGCACGTCGCCGGTGAGGACCACGGGTGAGCGTGCTGCGCGCGGCGTGGGATCCCCCGACGGCCGACACGCGTTCCTGCCCGCCGGGTCACCCCAGGTGCTCGACGCGGGACCCGGAGGACCCCTTGCGCACCCGCAACTGCGACGTCACCCGGTCGCGCAGGTCGGCCACGTGGCTGACCACCCCCACCGCGCGGCCGCCGTCGCGCAACCCGTCCAGCACCTCGAGGACCTCCTCCAACGTGTCCTCGTCCAACGTTCCGAACCCCTCGTCCACGAACAGGGTGTCGATGTCGGCGCCTCCCGCCTCGGCCCCGGCGACGTCGCCCAGCCCGAGGGCAAGAGCCAGGGAACTGAAGAACGTCTCCCCGCCGGACAGCGTCGCCGGGTCCCGCTCGACCCCGGTCCAGGCGTCGAGCACCCGCATGCCCAACCCGCCGGCGGAACGCGCCCGCCCGTCCCCGGCGGCCTTGTCGACGGTGTACCGCAGCTCGTACCGGCCGTCCGACATGGTCGCGAGCCGGTCGTTGGCGGCGGCCACCACCTGCTCCAACCGCGCCGCGAGCACGTACGCGGACAACCGCACGTGGTCCTCGTTGTCTGCGGCGGTGCCCGAGGTCAGGGCGCGCATGTTCTCCGCGAGCGCGTACCGGTGCAGCACCGGTTCCGAACCGGCCAGGCACGCGTCCAACTCCACCCGGAGCTCGGCCAGCCGCCGTGCCCGGTCCCGCAACCCACCGCGCCAGGCCACCGCCTCGTCCGCGGCCCGCCCGGCACGGGAGGCCGCCTCCGCCACCAACTCCAGGTCGGGCACGGGACCCGCAGCGGTCAGCTCCGGGTCCTCCAACACCGCACGGACCGCCGCCACCTCGTCGTCGTGCGCCCGCGCGCGCTCGCGCAGCACGCGCCGTTCGGGCTCGGGCAGCGCCGCCGCCCACACCTGTTCCTCGGTGGTCGCGGCCGGGCCCGTCCCGGAAGGTGCAGCGGAATCCGCGGACCCGCCGTCCAGGTCCACCCCGGCCAACCGGCGCACGACCTCGGCCTCGGCCTCCCGCAGCTCCTCCACGGCACGGTCGCGCGAGGTGGCCGCCTCGGCCGCAGCGCTCAACCGGTCCGCCTCCGACACCAGCCGCCGGGCCCGCGCGTCGATGGTCGGATCGTCGCCCCGGGCGTCGTCCAACACCGCGGTCAGCCGCTCGCGTTCGGCCACCGCGGCCTCGCGCGCGCTGGTCACCTCCGACATCCGCCGTGCGAGCGTGCCCTCCTGCTCGCGGGCCCGCTCCAGATCGGCCCCGGTGCGCTCCAACGCCTCCTCCAGACGCTGGACCGTGTCGGCCGCCGCCCTTGCTTCCGAGAGCGCCTCGGAACGTGTCCCCACTTCGGCCCGCGCGTCGGCGACCCCGCGCCCCTCGGCCCTTTCGGCGGCGGCCGTGCGCCGCTCGCGCAGAACGGTCTCGGCGTTCTCGGCCTCGCTCCTGCGCACCGCGGCGGCGTCGGCCGCAGTGTGCGCGGCCTTCTCCTCCTCCGCCGAGACCACCCCCTCGGGCCCGGCCACGGCAGGGGAGGGGTGCTCCGCGGAACCGCACACCGCGCACGGCTCGCCCTCGGCCAGACCGGCGGCCAGCTCCGCCGCCATGTGCCCGATACGCCGTTCGCGCAGCGCCAGGGCGTGGTCACGCGCTTCCTGGGCCGCGTCGACCGCCGCACGCCGACGTTCCTGCGCCCCGGCCAGCTCCCCGGAGAGCTGCTCCTGCTCCTGCGCCGCGGACAACCGCGCCCGTGCAGTGGCCAGGGCCGTCTCCGCGCCCTCCACCCGGGCAGCCTGTTCCCGCGCCTCGGTCAGCTCGCGGGTCAACGACTCCACCCGCGGCGGCAGCTCGGAGACCTGCTTCCGGGTGCCCTCCAGGTCATGCGTCAGCCGTTGCAGTTCCGCGTCGTGCCCGGCCACCGTCCGACCCAGGTCGCGCAGCCGTTCGGCGTCCCCGCGCAGCAGCTCCAGGCGCGCGTGTTCGTCCCGGCGCTCCTGCTCGGCCGAGCGCAGCGCCTTCTGCGGGCGCGGCTCCCCGGCGTCGGGCCACTCGTCCACGGCCTGAGCCGCGAGGACCGTGCGGTCCAGCCCCGGAAGTCCGTCCACCAGGGCGAGCCGCTCGGTCAGCTCCGCCCCGGCCTTGTCCAGCTTGGCGCGCCGCTGGTCCCGAGCGTGCAGCGACGGGAGCACCGTGTCCGCCCGCTCGGCCGCGGTCAACCGCAGGTCGATCTCGGACCGCTCCCGAGCCCGCTCCTTCAACTCCGCGTCACGGCGCCGCGCCGCGGACAGCCGCTCGTGCCGGTCCCGCATCGCACGCCCGCGCTCCAGTGCCGCGCGCGCCTCCTCACGCTCGGCCACCACCCGGGCGGTGACCGTCTCGGCGTCGCGCGCGGTCGCAGCGGTCACCGACGCCGCCTCTGCCGCCCACGACGACAGCTCGGCCGGGTCCTGGGGGGCCTCCGACCGTGCCGCCTCCGCCAGGCGGCCGGCAGCACCGCGCACCTGTTCCTCGGCCGACTCCACCTCCCGGCGCAGCTTGGCGGCGTGCCCGCGGAACCACTCCTCCACGTCCCGGAACACCCGCGTGTTGAAGATCCGCTCCAGCGACTCGCGCCGCTCCTCCGACCGGGCCCGCAGGAACCGTGCGAAGTCCCCCTGAGGCAACATCGCCACCTGGCAGAACTGGTCCAGCGTCAACCCCACGAGATCGCCGATGAACTGCCCTGCCTCGTCGGGGCGTGTGGTGACACCGGCCCACGACCCTCCGACCCGCTCGGTCACCACGACCTTGGCGTTCTCGACCTTGGTGCCCCGGCCGCGTTTCTTGGGCCGCTCCCAACGGGGCTTGCGCGCGACGTGCAAGCGCCGCCCGCCACAGGTGAACTCCAGGGTCACCTCGGGTTCGCGCTCCAGCGGGGCATGGTCGCTCTTGGGCGAACGGTCGTTCTGCCGCGCCCCCGGGACCCGCCCGTACAGCGCGAAACAGACCGCGTCGAGCACCGAGGTCTTGCCCGCCCCGGTGGGCCCGTGCACCAGGAACAGCCCGCCCGAGGTCAGGCGGTCGAAATCCACCTGCTCCTGCCCGGAGAAGGGCCCGAAGGCCCGCATGGTGAGGGTGTGCAACCGCATCAGCGGGCCCCTTCCTGGAGGCGGACCTCCTCGACGGCGGTGTCCACGAGTGCGCGCTCCTCCTCGGAGACGGGTGCGCCGCGAGCCCACTCCACGAAATCGGCCACCACCGCACGTTCGTCGCGACCGGAGACCTTCGCAGTGACCGGACGGCGTTCGGGAGCACCGCCCTCCGGGTCGAAGTCGAGCATGAGTGTGTGAGGGAAACGCTCGCGCAGCCGGTCCATGGGTTGGGACGGGCGACGCGGGTCGGTGAGGGTGATCTGCAGCCAGTGCTCGGTGAAGCGTTCCCACTCGGCCCCGGACAACAGGTCGTCGATGCGCCCGCTGATGCGCGCCAGCGGACGGGGTACCGGGGCCCGCACGAACTCCGCGCCGGACAGCCCCGAGGCGTCCAGATCCACGATCCAGTACCCCTTGACCTGGTGTTCCTCGGAGAAGGAGTAGGCCAGCGGGCTCCCCGAGTACCGCACCGCCGGGCTCAGCGTCTGGCGCCCGTGCAGGTGCCCCAACGCGGCGTAGTCAACCCCGTCGAAGATCGCCTGCGGTACGTGGCTGGCACCGCCCACCGAGATGTCGCGCTCGCTGTCGGAGGGCTCGCCGCCGGTCACGAACGCGTGGGAGAGCACCACCGACCGCGTCCCGGGGCGTTCGGCGAGGTCGGCGCGGACGAGGTCCATGGCGTGGCCGATCGCGGCCGGGTGCCCCCGCTCGGAGAGCCCCCAGTGGTGGCGGGCGATCTCCGGCTCGAGGTAGGGGATGCCGTAGAACGCGACGGGGCCGTGCTCGTCCTCGAGTACCACCGGGGTTCCCACGCCGTCCATGGAACTGCGCAGGTGCACCCCGGAGGCGTCGATGAGGTCGGTCGCGAAGGACATGCGCGCCATCGAGTCGTGGTTGCCGCTGATGAGGACCGCCCGCGCCCCGGTGGCGTGGATGCGCGCCAGGGTGCGGTCGAACAGCCGGACCGCGTCGACCGGGGGCAGGGCGCGGTCGTAGAGGTCGCCGGCGACGACGACCACGTCGACGGCCTCGGTCCGGATGGTCTCGACGAGGTGGTCCAGGACGCTGCTCTGCGCGTCGAGGAGGTTCTCGCGGTGGAAGGAACGGCCCAGGTGCCAGTCCGAGGTGTGCAACAGGCGCATGGCACTGGACATTACCGAAGGTCGGGCCGGGGCGTGAGGGCCTCCCGGGTACCAGTGGACGATCGTGGTCCGGCCGGCCCCGGTCCCGCAGCCCCGGCCACACGGTCAGTTCTTGCGGGCCAGCGTCAATCCGTCGCCGAGCGGCAGCAGCACCTGTGTGACACGGTCGTCGGCCACGAGCCGGTCGTTGAAGTCACGGATCCCCTGGACGTGCGGCGCCGTGTTGTCCGGGTCGACCACCCGACCGTGGGAGAGGGTGTTGTCCGCCAGCAGCAGCCCGCCCGTGCGCATGCGCGGGACGAGCTCCTCCCAGTAGTCGGTGTATCCGGTCTTGTCGGCGTCCAGGAAGGCGATGTCGAACTGCTCCTGCTCGGGCAGTCCCTGCAGCGACTCCAGCGCGGGTCCGATGCGCAGCTCGATGCGGTCGGCGACGCCGGCGCGCTCCCAGTAGCGCCGGGCCACCGACGTCCACTCCTCGCTGATGTCCAGCGCGAGCAGGCGTCCGTCGTCGGGCAGGCCCCTGGCGAAGCAGATGGCGGAGTACCCGGTGAAGGTTCCGATCTCCACGACGTCGCGTGCCCCCTGGATCCGGGTGAGCAGGGTCGTGAATGCGCCCTGCTCGGCTCCGATCTGCATGCCCTTGTGGTCGGGGTACAGGCGTGCGGTCTCCTCGGCGAGCTCGGCCAGCACCGGGTCGACGGGATCGGTGTGGTCGACGAGGTAGGCCTGGAGCTCGGGAGTGATGGTTTCCGTGGTTCGAGTCACGCCCGCCAGCCTAGGGCCTGTTCGGCGAACACCGATCACCTGCTGCGCGGCGCCCCAGCGGCACTCCCGGTGGCTCATTGAGGCCGGGATCTTGCTACCAGAGCCGGTATCGGCGCTGAACCCTGCTCTGGTAGCAAGATCCCCGCCCGCGGGGCCGCCCCCGGTGGTCGAGAGCGGTTCCAGCGGCAATCACAGGGCCGCGGTTGCCCGGGTACCTCACCCCTGATTGTGGTCGGGCAGGATCTCCGGCCAGTCGAACAGGTAGATCGACCCGAGGACCACGCCGACCGTCAGCAGCGGGGTGACGACCTTCTGCTCGAAGGGCCCGTCGGTCTTGAACCCCTTGTTCTGTCCGATGCGCTGTCGGTAGAGGGGCCAGAAGATCGGAACGCCCATCTTCGTGACCATGTCGCCGAAGAAGTGCAGTATCACGCCGAACGCGACCGCCATGCCCAGCCAGCTGTAGTCGGTGCCCGTCGCGTACAGCGCCAACGTGATCGCGGCCGTGGCCAGGGCGTTGATGACGCCCGAGGCCGTGCGGTTCTTGTCCAGGCCGAAACCCAGTCCCTGCAGCGCGATACCGATCAGCAGGAACACGAAGACCTGCACCGCGAGGTCCGACCACAGCGCCAGCAGCGTCACGACCGTGCCCATGAGCGCGGCGAAGAAGAACGAGTGCGTGCCCATCCGGTGCCCGCCGAACAGGAAGTTCAGCATGTCGCTGAGTATTTCGGTGACCTTGCCGTAGGTCTTGGTCACGGTGGCGCTGCGGTGGTCGACGTCGGGCAGGAGCGCCGCACCCGCGCACACCAACGAGCCGGCGATGATCTCACCCGGCCCCAACTCGAAGGTGAGTCCGAAGATCTCCCGGTCCTGAACGGCGGCGGCCACAGCCATTCCGCCCACCACGCCACTGAGCGCGTGCGAGTGCCCCATCATGGCCGGAAACCGTAGCGGAGTATGCCAAGGGCGGCCAATCGGGGGGAATTGCGGACGCCAAATCCTCGCCGACAGCGCTCCTGAGCCGCGGTTCGGACGCGAATGGATACCGATGTCACGGCGCCCGCCGAAGATCGTTGACCCCCTTCGGTCGGCGTTGGTAAACAACCAACAACCCCCAGCGGTGGCCCGGCCACCGACCCCACGATCCACGACAGGGGCCGTGCATGAAAAGTCCGTACCCTCCCGTCGGCACCCTTTCTCGGCGCTCCGCGTCAGCGGCTGGCGCAATGATCCTCGTCGGAAGCGTGAGCGCGGTACCTGCCGCCGCCGACGAAGGCGGCACCGACACACTGACCGTGGCCATGTCCCAGCAGGTGGACACCTTCAACCCGTTCATCGCCCAGCTCGCGGTCACGACGAACATCCTCCACCACGTCTACGACCGTCTGGTCACCGTCGACCCCGAGACCAACGAACCGGCCCCCGCCCTGGCCGAGAGCTGGGAGGCCTCCGACGACGGCCTCACGTGGACCTTCGACCTGCGCGACGACGCCTACTTCACCGACGGCGAGCAGCTCACCGCCGACGACGTGGCCTGGACCCTCACCACGATCATGGAGAACGAGGACGCCTCGGTCGCCTCCGGCAACTACGTGTCCGCGTTCGAGGAGGTCACCGCCGAGGACGACACCACCGTCGTCATCGACCTCGAGCGGCCCCAGGCCACCATGACCGCGCTCAACATCCCGATCGTGCCCCAGCACGTGTGGGAGCCCGTCCTCGAGGAGGAGGGCGACGCGTTCGCCGACTACGACAACGAGGACTTCCCCGTCGTGGGCAGCGGTCCGTTCGTCCTGGCCGAGCACGATCGCGGACAGTCGATCCGCCTGGAGGCCAACCCCGACCACTGGCGCGGCGAGCCCGGCTTCGACGAGCTGGTCTTCCGCTACTACACGGAGCAGGACGCCGCGGTCGAGGCCCTGCGCAACGGCGAGGTCTCCCTCGTCTACGAGCTGACCGACGCCCAGGCCACCTCCCTGGAGGACGTGGACGACGTCGAGGTCAACTTCGCCGACGGCAAGCGGTTCCAGGCCTTCACCATCAACCCCGGCGCCGAGACCCGCGACGGCGAGGAGTTCGGTGACGGCCACCCGGCGTTGTCCGACAAGACCCTGCGCCAGGCGATCGCCATGGCCCTGGACAACGACGAGATCGTCGAGCGCGGTCACAACGGCCAGGCGGTCGCGGCCGGAGGCTACATCCCGCCGCGCTACGAGGACTTCCACTGGGAACCGGAGGGCGACGAGGCCACCCTCGACTTCGACCCCGACGCCGCAAACGAGATGCTCGACGAGGCCGGTTACGAGACCGGGGACGACGGGGTGCGCACCTCACCCGACGGCGACCGCCTCGAACTGCGCATGCACGTGCACTCCGACCGGCCCGACAACGTGCAGACCGGCCAGATCATGGAGGAGCGCCTTCGCGACATCGGCATCGAGGTCGACAACCAGACCGTCGACCCCGGCATCCTCAGCGACGCCCTCTACGACGCCGAGTACGACCTCATCTTCACCGGGTGGACCGTCAACCCCGACCCGGACTACGTGTTCAGCATCCACACCTGCGACGGCCTGCCCACCGAACCGGGCACCATGCAGGGCGACGCGTACTTCTGCAACGAGGAGTACGACGAGCTCTACGACGCCCAGTTCGAGGAGCACGAGGACCGCGACCAGCGCGCCGAGCACGTCCACCGCATGCAGGAGATCCTCTACGACGAGGCCGTGGTCAACGTCCTGAGCTATCCGAACATCATGGAGGCCTACCGCACCGACCAGATCTCCGACATCCAGCTCGAGCCCGCCGACGGCGGCAACATCTGGGGTCAGGACGGTTACTGGGCCTTCTGGTCGGCCGAACCCGCCGGCGAGGACGCGCGGTCCGGGGCCGGGATCCCCACCGGGGTCCTCGTCGGTACCGGCGTGGTCGTGCTCCTCCTCGTGGTCGGGGGCACCCTCCTGGCCATCCGCCGCCGCGCCACCGCGGGGGACCGCGAGTGACCTCGACCCCCACAGCGACCGAGGAACCGGCCGGGGCGCCCCGTGAGGACGCCCCGGCCCCGGGCGGCGGCCGAGCACGCCGGGTGGCCCTGTACGTGCTGGGCCGCCTGACCACCGCCGTGGTCTCCCTCGGCGCCGTCATCGTCGCCGGGTTCTTCCTGTTCCGGATCCTGCCCGGCGACCCGGTCCGCGCCATGACCGAGGGGCGCGAGGTCAGCCTGGAACAGCAGGAGGAGCTGCGCCGCCAGTTCGGGCTCGACCAGCCCCTGTGGGCCCAGTTCCTCGACTACGCGAGCGGGCTCCTGCGCTTGGACCTGGGCGTGTCCTTCCAGTACCGCGAACCGGTCGCCGACCTCATCCTGGAGCGCTTGGGCCCCACACTGCTGCTGGCCGGAACCGGAACCCTGCTGGCGGCCCTGCTCGGCCTCTTCCTCGGCGCCCGCGCCGGGTGGAGGCCCGGCGGGCGGGGCGACCGCGTCAACACGGCGGTGGCCCTGTTCTTCTGGTCGGTTCCCACGTTCTGGCTGGGCCTGCTGCTCATCGTGCTGCTGGCATCCGGCCGCGGTTTCTTCCCGGGACTCTTCCCGACCAGCGGAATGACCGGCCCCGACGCCACCGGCTTCGAAGCGGTCCTGAGCACCGCCCATCACATGGTGTTGCCGGTGGTCACCATGGTCGCGGTCATCTATGCGCAGTACCTGATGATCATGCGTTCCTCCCTCATCGACGAGAAGGGCGCCGACTACCTCACCACCGCACGCGCCAAGGGGCTGCGCGACGCCCTGGTGCGCCGGCGCCACGCGGTGCCCAACGCGCTGCTGCCCACGGTGACGCTCATCTTCCTCAACCTGGGCCAGGTCGTCTCCGGGGTCATCCTCGTCGAGACGGTCTTCTCCTGGCCCGGGCTCGGCTACCTGTTCTACTCCGGCCTGCACGTGCCCGACCTGGGCCTGGTGCAGGGCCTCTTCGTGCTCTTCGCCGCCTCGGTGATCCTCATGAACCTGCTGGCGGACCTGGTGTATCCGCTGCTCGACCCCAGGGTGCGCCCATGACCGACCTCGACCCGCGCCCGCGCCCCGAGGCGGCGGCCCCCGTGCCCTCACCCCGCGCCCTGGCCCGGCGGCGCAGACAGCGTGCGCTCGGCCGGTTCGCCCGCTCCTACGCACGCAACCGCGCCGGTATGTTCGGCCTGCTCTCGTTGCTGGTCATCGCGACGGCGGCCCTGACCGCGCCGATGTTCGTCGAGCAGTCCCACCTGAGCATCACCGGGGCGCCCGGTCAGCCCTACGAACCGCCCAGCGCCGAGTACCCGCTGGGCACCGACAACTTCGGCCGATCGGTGCTGGACCTCATCATCTGGGGTGCACGCGTGTCCCTGGCGGTGGGCCTGCTGGCGACCGTCGTCTCGGTCACCCTGGGCACCGTCATCGGGATCACCGCGGGACACTTCGGCTCCTCGGGCGGCACCGGCGGGCGCATCGCCTCGACGGTGCTCATGCGCATCACCGACTGGTTCCTGGTGCTGCCGACCCTGGTTCTGGCGGTCGCCCTGGCCGCGGTCCTGCCCGGCGGAACCGGGACCATCATCGTCGCGATCGGCCTGACCGTCTGGCCGCCCACAGCCCGCCTCGTGCGCGCCCAGACCCTGGCGGTGGAGGCCCGACCCTACGTCGAGCGTGCCCGCGCCCTGGGCGGCGGCCACACCCACGTCATGGTCTGGCACGTGCTGCCCAACGTGATGCCCGTGGTGCTGGCCCAGACCACCCTGCTCGTGGCGACCTCGATCATCGCCGAGTCCACCCTGGCGTTCCTGGGAATGGGCGACCCGACCACGATCTCGTGGGGCGGAATCCTCGAGGCGGCCCGCACCGCCGGCGCCGTCAGCGCGGGCATCTGGTGGTACATGGTCCCGCCCGGGCTGGCCATCGCTGTGGTCGCGCTGTCCTTCACCCTGTGCGGGCGCGCGGTCGAGTCCGTCATCAACCCCCGGCTCAGGGAGAACCGTTGACTTCCCTCCTCGACGTCCAGGACCTGCACGTGACCTACCGGACCGAGGACGTGGACGTGCTCGCGGTCCGCGGTGTGAATCTGTCCCTGGACCCCGGCGACACCCTGGGCCTGGCGGGGGAGTCCGGCAGCGGCAAGTCGAGCGTGGCCCTGGCGCTGCTGCGGCTGGGGGCCNGGGAGGACGTCCTGGCCATGCGCTGGGGAACTCTGCGCGCGGTGCGCTGGGTCGGGGCCTCGGTCATATTCCAGGGGGCCATGCACTCCCTCAACCCCGTGCGGCGGATCGGCGACCAGATCGCCGAACCCATGCAGGTCCACGGCACGGCCAAGGGAGCCGACGCGGCCGAGCGCGTGCGGGGCCTGCTGCGCCAGGTCGGGCTGCCCGCCTCCCGTGCCCGCGACTACCCCCACCAGCTCTCCGGAGGCCAGCGCCAGCGCGTCATGATCGCCATGGCCCTGGCGTGCGAACCCCGCCTGGTCATCGCTGACGAGGCCACCACCGCCCTGGACGTGATGATCCAGGCACAGATCCTGGACCTGCTGCGCTCCCTGGTCGCCGAGCACGGTATCGGCATGCTCATGATCAGCCACGACCTGTCCGTGCTGGCCGAGACCTGCGACCGCGTCGGGATCATGTACGCCGGACGCGTCGTGGAACAGGGTCCGGCCGCGGGTGTCGTGCACGAACCCGCTCACCCCTACGCCGGTGCCCTGAGCGCGGCCTTCCCCACGATCGGCGACCCCGCCTCGCGCCTGGCGCCGCGCGGTCTGCCCGGGGACCCGCCCGACCCCGCCGACCCGCCGGCCGGCTGCGTGTTCCGCCCGCGCTGCCCGGTCTCGGAGGAGGTCTGCGCGAGTCTGGACCCGCCCCTGTGGCCCGTCGACCCCGACGAACACGGTGACTCCGACC
>NZ_ANBF01000058.1 GCF_000341025.1 Nocardiopsis salina YIM 90010
CCGCCGTGGGTGAGCCCCGATGACCCGCCCCGAGGAGACCCACGTGAGCTCGACCGAGACCGACCCGCCGGTGTCGTCCGACCCCTCCGGCGCCGCACCGGTGTCCACCCCCCTGCTCAGCGCCGACGACGTCCGTGTGGCCTTCTCCGCCGGTTTCGCGCCCGGGGGTACCGCGGGCACAGCGCACGCCGTCGACGGGGTCAACCTCGACGTGGACCGCGGGGAGATCATCGCGCTGGTCGGCGAGTCCGGCTGCGGCAAGACCACCCTGGCCCGGGTGCTGCTGGGCCTCGAACGCCCCACCGGGGGGCAGGTGGTCTTCGAAGGTGCCCCGCTCGGTTACCGCTCCCGCACGCTCAAGCGCTACCGCCGCCGTGTCCAGCTCGTGCAGCAGGACCCGTCCGGATCCCTCAACCCGCGGCGCACCGTCTACGAGTCGGTCGCCGAGGGGCTGCGTGTGCACCGGGGTACGACCGCTGACGAGGCTGAACGGGTGGGGGAAGCCCTCGCCCGTGCCGGACTGCGCCCGGCAGACCGGTTCTTCGCGCGCTACCCCCACGAGCTCTCCGGAGGCCAGCGCCAGCGCGTGGTGATCGCCGGCGCCCTGGTCCTGGAACCCGAGGTCCTGGTGGCCGACGAGCCGGTGGCCTCCTTGGACGCGTCGGTGCGCGGCGAGATCCTGCGCCTGCTGCTGGAACTGCGCCGCGACCTCGGGCTCTCCGCGCTGGTGGCCACCCACGACCTCGGCCTGGCCTGGAACATCGCCGACCGGGTCGCGGTCATGTACCTGGGCCGCGTCGTGGAACTGGGGTCGGTGGAGGACGTGCTCTCGGCACCCGCCCACCCCTACACCCGGGCCCTGTTGTCCGTGCTGCCGGACGCGCCCGCCGATGAGGGGCCCGTCGTGCTCAGCGGTGAGCCTCCGGACCCCAAACGCGTTCCCGGGGGCTGCCGGTTCCACCCGCGCTGCCCGGTCCTGGCCTCCGGCGAGGCCGAGCGCGCGGGCGTGGCCGAACGCTGCCGCACCGAGGACCCGCGGATCCTGCCCGGGGGCGACGAGCGCAGGGTCGCCTGCCACTGGGCCGCGGCCGACGAAGAGGGCCGCCTCCCCACTGCGTGATACGCATCACATGCTCTGCTGGGTGTAGGCGGGCGATCGCAGGAGCAGCGCCCTGACGCGGCGTGTCGCACCCGGCGATCCCCGACAAAACAGGATCCAGCGCGACACATCGCTCCGATCCGCCCATCGCGTACGTTCGCGGCACCCTCATGCCGGGCAGTACATGGGAGGCCACCCCATGTGGTGATCGCGATGGGAGCGACCGATGGTCCACACCCTGTCCAAGGACGACGTTCACGAGCACATCAGCGGGGTCTGCTTCAAGACCGGCCCTCCCGGCAAGGTCGGGGCCGAGACGGAATGGCTGGTCAGCGACCCCGAACGCCCCACCGAACCCGTCGACCTCCACCGCCTCCGCACCCTGCTGGAGGACGGCGGCCCCCTGCCCGCGGGCAGCGGGGTCACCTACGAACCCGGCGGACAGCTCGAACTGAGCTCACCCGCCCTCCCGGGCCCGGCCCTGGCGCACGAGGCCCTGGCCACCGACCTCGCGCACGTCGACAAGCTCCTCGCCGAAGAGGGACTCCGCGTCCTCGGGAGCGCCGTCGACCCCGCACGCGCCCCGGTCCGGCAACTGCGCACACCCAGGTACACCGCCATGGAGCGTTTCTTCGACGACCGCCGGCACACGTCCGGCACCGTCATGATGTGCAGCACCGCCTCGATCCAGGTCTGCCTGGACACCGGGGCCGACCACGACGACCTCACCGCCCGATGGCACTTCCTGCACCGCCTCGGGCCCGTTCTCGTGGCCGCCTTCGCCAACTCGCCCGTCTGGCGCGGCCGCCGCACCGGCTGGGAGGNCGCACCCGCCCCGTGCCCGACGGCACCGCAGCCGACCCCGTCACCGCCTGGACCGACTACGCCCTCGCCGCCCAGATCATGGCCCTGCCCGCTGAACCCGACGGCGGGAACGAGTGGATCGCCGGGCCCGGCTTCACCCTCGCCGAGTGGGTCGACGGCGCCGGTCCGCGCCCCCTGACCCTGCCCGACCTCGACCTCCACCTCAGCACGCTCTTCCCACCCGTCCGCCCCCGCGGGTGGTGGGAACTGCGCATGATCGACACCGTGCCCTGGCACTGGTGGCCGGTCCCCGTCGCCCTCGCCGCGGCCCTCACCGACGACCCCGGCGCACGCGCCGTCGCCGAGGAGGCCACCGAACGCCTCAGCCGCGGCCCGGTCCCCGCCCCCGACCTGTGGCTGCGCTCGGCCCTGCCCGGGCTCGCCGACCCCGAGCTCGCAGCCTGCGCGCGCGAGTGCTTCGACGCCGCAGTCGCCGCCCTGCCCGGAATGGGCTCCGCCGGGCTTGCTGCCCTCGTCGACGACTACGCGGACCAGTACGTCCGGCGCGGCCTCAGCCCCGCCGACACCTGGCCGCACGTGCCACGGCCCCGCGCAGCGCCCACCCGGGGGCGAACGCAGAGCCGATCCGCAGTGAAGGGAGGAACAGGGTGAATCAGGAACACGAACGCGCCAAGGAACGCATCGCCACCGAACTGGACCGCAGCCGCCACCGCAGCAACGGGCTCACGCTCGACGCCCTGGACGACGAGGGACTGCGCACCCAACACTCACCTCTGATGTCGCCGCTGGTCTGGGACCTCGCACACGTCGGCAACTACGAGGAACAGTGGCTGCTGCGAGCGGCGGGCGGCCGGGAGGCCCTGCGCCCCGACATCGACGGGCTCTACGACGCCTTCGAGAACCCGCGTTCGGAGCGCCCGTCCCTGCCGCTGCTCGACCCCGTCGAGGCCTACGAGTACAACGCGCGCGTGCGCCGCGAGGTCCTCGACGTGCTCTCCGGCGCCGACCTGGGTCCGGCCGAGGACACCGGTGACCGCACCCTGCTCGACTCCGGGTTCGTCTTCCACATGGTGATCCAACACGAACACATGCACGACGAGACCATGCTCGCCACCCACCAGCTCCGCCGCGGTGCCCCGGTGCTGCTCGAGCCGGCCCGGGGCGTGCGTTCGCTCAAACCCCCGGTGCACGACGAGGTCCACGTCCCTCCGGGCACCTTCACCCTGGGCACCGACGACGACCCCTGGGCCTTCGACAACGAGAGCCCGGCCCGCGACATACACCTGGACGGCTACTGGATCGACACCCGGCCCGTCACCAACGCCGCCTACACGGACTTCATCGACGACGGAGGTTACGAGAACCGCCGCTGGTGGAGCAAGGAGGGCTGGAAGTGGCGCACCAAGAAGAAGGCGTTCGCGCCCGCGTTCTGGACCCGTGAGTCCCAGGGCTGGTCGCGGCGCCGGTTCGGTCGACAGGAGATGCTGCCGCCGGACGAACCCGTCCAGCACGTGAGCTTCTTCGAGGCCCAGGCCTACGCCGCCTGGGCGGGCAAGCGCCTGCCCAGCGAGGCCGAGTGGGAGAAGGCCGCCCGCTGGGACCCGGTCACCGGCACTTCCCACCGCTACCCCTGGGGCGAGGAGGAACCCACCTCCCGCCACGCCAACCTCGGCCAGCGGGCACTCGGCCCGGCCCCGGCCGGACGCCACCCCGAGGGCGCATCGCCGCTGGGCGTGCAGCAGCTCATCGGCGACGTGTGGGAGTGGACCTCCACGACCTTCCACGGATACCCCGGGTTCGAGCCCTTCCCGTACCGCGAGTACTCGGAGGTCTTCTTCGATGACGGGTACAAGGTCCTGCGCGGCGGATCCTGGGCCACCCACCCCACGGCGGTGCGCTCCACGTTCCGCAACTGGGACCACCCGATCAGGCGGCAGATCTTCAGCGGGTTCCGCTGCGCACGGAACGCCGACGAAACCTGATGTGCCGCCACCTCGCCTACCTGGGGCCGCCGCGTACGCTGCACGACCTGCTGTACGCGGCGCCCCACGCACTGCACGTCCAGTCGTGGGCGCCGCGCATGCAGCGCCACGGCACCGTCAACGCCGACGGGTTCGGCGTCGGCTGGGACCCCGGACCCGTGTCCGGGCAGGCCCCGGAGCAGAACGGCCCGGCCGAGCCGCTGCGCTACCGCAGGGCCATGCCCATGTGGGGCGACGCCTCCTTCGCCGACGCCGCCCGCGCCATCACCTCAGGGTGCGTGGTCGCGGCGGTACGCGACGCCACCGTCGGGTTCGGATCGGAGGAGTCGGGCGCCCAGCCCTTCCGCGCAGACCGCCTACTGTTCAGCCACAACGGCGCGGTCAAGGACGACAGCGCACTCGTGCACACCTTCGCTGCACCCCCGCCCGAGGGGGCGCTGGACGCCCGCGCGCCCGTCGACTCCGCGCCCCTGTTCGCGCACACCGTGCGCACCTGGCGCGGGTCGGGCGACCTGCCCGGCGCTCTGGCCACCGTGGTCCGCCAGGCCCGGGAATGCTCCGAGGGACGCTACAACCTGCTCGCCTCCGACGGCACGGCCCTGGCCGCGACCGCCGCCGGCGACACGTTGTTCACCCTCCACGAGCCCGGGGGAGGGGTCTTCGTCGCCTCCGAGCCGTTCGACGACGCACCCGGGTGGCACGAGGTCCCCGACGGCTCTCTCGTCGTGGCGACCCGCGACGGGACGCGCATCCACCCCATCGGCTGAGCAGCCCCGCCACGCCGGCGCCCCCGGGCCACCAACCAACTCACGGAGGCACCATGTTCCGGATCGACCGCAACCTCACCGCCGACGACCTCGGCAAGGCCCTGCGCAGGGACGTGGCCGAGGGACTCACCTCCCGGCCCAAACAGCTCCCGCCCAAATGGTTCTACGACGCCCGCGGCAGTGCCCTTTTCGAGGAGATCACTCAGCTGCCGGAGTACTATCCCACCCGAGCGGAACGCGAGATCCTCGTCCGCCGCGTCGACGAGATCGCCGCGGCCGCCGACGCATCGGCCCTCATCGAGCTCGGTTCCGGCTCAGGCCTCAAGACCCGCCTGCTGCTGGACGCGCTCGGACGCCACGGCGACCTCACCCGGTTCGTCCCGGTCGACGTCAGCGGGGACTTCCTCGCCGAGTCGGCCGAGGAGCTGGCCCGGGCCCACCCGCGCCTGGACGTGCACGCCGTGGTCGGGGACTTCGAGGAACACCTCGGGCTCCTGCCGGTGTCGGAGGAGGGCGGGCGCCAGCTCCTGGCGGTCCTCGGTTCCACGATCGGCAACCAGGTCCCCGCCCGCCGCGCCGTGTTCCTGCGCGACATCCACGGGGTGCTCGGGGAAGGCGACCGGCTCCTGCTCGGCGTCGACCTGGTCAAGGACCCCGACCGCCTCGTGGCCGCCTACGACGACGCCCAGGGGGTCACCGCCGAGTTCGACCGCAACGTCCTGTCGGTCATCAACGGGGAACTGGGCGCCGACTTCGACCCCGCCGCGTTCGACCACATCGCGCGCTGGAACGCCGAGCAGGAGTGGATCGAGATGCGCCTGCGCGCACGCCGCGACCACGCCGTACACGTGGGCGACCTCGACCTGACGGTGCACTTCGACGAAGGGGAGGAGATGCTCACCGAGATCTCCGCGAAGTTCCGGGAGGAAGGGCTCGCCGCCGAGCTCGCCACAGCCGGGTTCGCCCTCGAGCACTGGTGGACCGACCCCGACGGCGATTTCGCGATGGCGCTGGCCCGGGTGCGCTGACGCTCGCTCCGGCCCCGTCACGAGGAGGGTGCCCGGTCGCCACGGCGTCCGGGCACCCGTGCCCCTCACGGACAGGCCGGCGGTGCGGAGATGGTGCCCGTCGTCGGCGCCGAGGGTCACCGCCCCAGGGGCTCGGCACGGAACCAGGCATTTCCGGGAGCGTTCGGCCTGTGCGCCGCCCTGGAAGGAGCGGCCGGCGTCCCCTCACCGCCGGTTCCTCGCCGCGCCGCCGCATGGCCACTCCCGGGGCACCGGGCCAGGTGCCGCGCCCGCGATACCCATCGTGAGCAGGCCGACCCCCGAACCGTGTGCGGCCCCGGCCCGCGCCTCCGCTACGGTTGGACCCGTGTTCAAGGTAGGAGTTTTCGGCGCCGATGGGCGCATGGGGTCAGAGGTCGTCGCGGCAGTACAGGCCGCCGAGGACATGGAACTCGTCGCGGGTGTGGACAGCGCCGCCGACCGGGACGCGGTGCGGGCGGCGGACTACGTCGTCGACTTCACCCACCCCGACGCGGTGATGGACAACCTGGAGTGGCTCATCGAGCGCGGGATCCACGCGGTCGTGGGCACCAGCGGCTTCGACGAGGCCCGCCTGGAGCGGGTACGCGAGCTGCAGGCCGCCAACCCGGGGGCGAAGGTGCTCATCGCACCGAACTTCGGTGTCGCCGCGGTCCTGATGATGCACTTCGCGCAGAAGGCCGCGCCCTACTTCGACAGCACCGAGATCATCGAGCTGCACCACCCCAACAAGGCCGACGCCCCCAGCGGCACGGCCTACCGCACCGCGGAGATGGTCGCCGAGGCGCGCCGCGAGGCCGGGGCCGCCCCGATGCCCGACGCGACGACCTCCGAGATCGACGGCGCCCGGGGCGCCGACGTGGACGGTGTGCGTGTGCACGCGCTGCGCGTGGCCGGGCTCATCGCCCACCAGGAGGTCGTCTTCGGTACCTCGGGCGAGACCTTCAAGATCCGGCACGACTCGATGAACCGCACCTCCTTCATGCCCGGCGTGCTGCTGGGCGTGCGCCGAGTCGCGGATCTGCCCGAGCCGCTCACCCTCGGCCTGGAATCCATCCTCGGCCTCGACTAGGGCCGGTCCTGTCTCCCCGCGCAGCTGGAGCGGGCCGAAGGTTCCCGCCTTCCCGGGGCGCGGAGAACCCGGCCTGAGCGGAGCGGGCCCGAAGAACGCCGCCCCCGGCCCCGCGCTCAGCGTGCAGGGCCGGGGCTCGTCATGTGCCGCGGCGGCAGGTGAGGAAGATCTGCGTCTCCGGCTCGGCGCCCTCGCGGGGTTCGTAGGCCACGACCTTCTCGTCCTCGACGATCAGGCCGGCCTCCTCGACCACGGAGCGCAGTTCCTCGCGCCCGTAGCCCGTGACCCGGATCTCTGCGCCCACGAACGGGATCGGGGCGTCGTCGACCTCGGCCTCGACCATCGACAGGCACAGCACACCGCCTGGGGCGAGAGCCGCACGGATCCGGCCGAGGGCGGTGGGGATCTGTGCCTTGGGCAGGCACAGCAGCGCGAAGAACGCGACGATCGCGTCGTACTGGCGCTCGCCCGGGTCCAGGTCCATGATGTCGGCCTGCACGAACTCGGCCTCGGGGACGTTGGCGCGGGCGAGCTCGATCATGCGCGGGGAGATCTCGAAGCCGGTGACCTGCGCTCCGGACTGCGCGAGTTGGCGGGCGGTCGGCAGCCCGGTGCCCGAACCCAGATCGAGTACCTGGCCGCCGGGCGGGATGAGGTCGAGCAGTCGCCGTGTGCGTTCCTCCTGGCCCTCCTTGTGGGGGAACGCCTCGTCGTAGCGATCCCCGATCGTGTCGAAGGCCTCGGCCTGGAGCCGGGAACGCTCGGTCCAGGTCTCGCTCCCGGGGGTCGGGCGGGGGGTGGTGTGGTCGGTGGTCAAGCTCGTGTCGTTTCCTTCCCGATCGGCGTGGAGGACCTGTCAGCCTAGCCTCTGCCACACCGGAGGGGGAGCCCCCTGGACGCCGACGGGGCTCAGCCGAACACGGCTCGTCCGTCCTCCAGATAGGCCGGCCCGCACCCGGGGGCGGTCTCCAGGGCGGCGGCCATGCGGCGGGCGGTGGGGGCCGGCAGTAGCGCGTGCAGGTCGTCGGGGTCGACCCACGCCCACTCGGTCAGCTCCTCGGCCTGCAGGCGGATCTCCGACCCGTCCGGCGGGTCCGTGTGGAAGAGCCACTGGAGCGCGGCCGTGCGCGGGTGACGGGCGGGCACCCAGTCCACCACCGCCGGGCCGAGGATCCGGGCGTGCACCCCCAGCTCCTCGTGCAGTTCCCTGCGGCACGCGGCCACCGGGGACTCACCTGCCTCCATGATCCCGCCGGGCACACCCCAGTTGCGCGCACCGTAGGCGCGGCGCACCAGCATCACCCCGCCCTGCTCAGAGCGGATCACCGCGCCCGAGGCGCCGCGGGTGGACGGAAGGGAGGCGTAGAAGGCCGCGGCCTCCGCTTCGTCGGAGAAGTCGTCGAGTTCGCTCACAGGAGGTGTTCTATCCCAGGAGCAGGGCCACGGAGAAGAGCAAGCCGAAAGCCATCTGGAGCTTGCCGGTCTCACCCAGGCCCAGCACCAGGTCGCGGCCGGCCTGCCCGCCCAGGACCCGGCGCACCGGCGGCACTGCGAGCGGCACCGACAGCAGCACCAGAGGTGCCCACCACGAGAACGCCGTGAGCGCCAGCGCGAAGAGGTAGGAGGCCACGATCATGCCCGCGTACAGGCGGCGCGTTCCCGGCTCGCCCAGGCGCACCGCCAGGGTGATCTTGCCGGTCTCCCGGTCGGTGGGGATGTCGCGCAGGTTGTTGATCACCAGCACCGAGCAGGACAGCAGCCCCACCGGGACCGACGCCACCCACACCTGCCACGGCGCCGAACCCAGTTGCACGAAGGCCGTGCCCACCACGGCGGCCAGGCCGAAGAAGACGAAGACCGACACCTCGCCCAGGCCCCGGTAGCCGTAGGGCGAGTTCCCGCCCGTGTAGTACCAGGCCGCGGCGATCGCGGCTACGCCCAGCAGCAGCAGCCACCACGAGGAGGTGGCCACCAGCACGAGCCCGACCACACCGGCCGACGCGAAACTTCCGAGCGCCGCGGCCAGCACCTGCTTCGGCGGGGCCAGCCCGGTAGCGGTCAACCTGGTCGGCCCGGTGCGTTCCTCGGTGTCGGTGCCCTTGATGCCGTCGCTGTAGTCGTTGGCGAAGTTCACACCGATCTGCAGGGCCAGAGAGACCACCAGGGCCAGCAGCGCCTTCCACCACACGAACCCGTCCAGGGAGAAGGCCACGGCCGTACCGACCGCAACCGGGACGACCGAGTTCGGCAGTGTGCGGGGGCGCAACCCCGAGACCCATGCTCCGACCGTGGCCAACGTCAGGCTCCTTGCACGTGTGACAGTGCGCCCCCGCGCGTGTGCGTGCGCGGATCAGGACGCGTGGGACGACCCCACAACCCTAGAAGCAACCAGGAGCGGACCCGACGCCGACCAGGGGCGGAAGGTCGCGGGGATCAGGTCGCCGGGACCGCTGCGTGCAAACGGACCATCGGCAGCAGCGGACCGAGGTCGATCTCGCGCCGGGCCCCGTCCGGGCGCCATCCCGCCGACTCGAAGAAGGACCGGAGCGCGTTCTCCTGCTCGGCCGCCCACACGTGCACCGTCGAGAAGCCGTCCTCGGACAGGTGGTCCACACATGCGTTGACCAACCGGCTCCCGTGGCCCTGGCGCGTGCGCTCGGGGTCCACGTGCAACGCGAAGACCTCCGCGTCAGTGGCCGGCCACAGGTCGGGGTCCCCGGCCGGGCCCAGCGCTGCGAACCCGGTGACAGTGCGCACACCGTCGACCTCGTCCGTGGCGACCACGAGCCGGTGCTTGGAGGTGGGAGGGGAGCCCAGCGCGGACTCCCACTGTTCCGTGAAGTTCTTCCGGGCCTCGGCCGAGCCCATCTCCGCGCTCACCCCCTCGGGCAGGAGCGGGCCGTACAGGGCCTTCCACGAGGCCACCTGGAGATCGACGATGCGTTCGACGTCACCGCTGCGTGCGGGCCGGACGAACTGGGCGGTGGACACGGTTGGCCTCCTGGAGGGGTGTGGCCGGTGAGGTATCGGGCGCCCCGGAACGTTCTGGGGGCACCGGAGTTTCCCGACCTTGCCATGGCATGCGAACATCTACTCTCGTGAGCCTCATTATCAGAGTTATCGCGAACGCACTCGCCCTCTGGGCGGCTGTTTTCCTGATCGACGGCATCCACGTCGACACTCAGGACACGACCGGCCAGATCGTCGTCTACCTCGTGGTCGGCGCGATCTTCGGTGTGGTCAACGCGGTCATCAAACCGATCGTCAAAACGGTCGGCTGCCTGTTCTACGCGCTGACCCTCGGCCTCATCGGCCTGGTCGTGAACGCGCTCCTGTTCCTGCTCACCGAGTGGATCGCGGGGCTGTTCGACATTCCGTTCCGGATCGACACGTTCTGGGACGCCTTCCTCGGCGCCATCGTCGTCGCAGTCGTCAGCTTCCTGATCAGCATCGTTCTCCCGGACAAACGGGACGACTAGGAGCGGGCCAACAGGACCCACGGCCGCCCCCGACCGAAACCCGCAACACCCTGTACGCGGTGTGCCCCGGGTCCGTGCCAAGACTGGCACGGGCCCGGGTCGGGTAGGTTCACACTCTGTGGCCCCCAACCTCGACCCACGAGGACCGGGGCCGCCCACCGCGCGTACCACGCGCCGACACACACTTGGCCCCGCCGAGCAGGCGGGAGCACAGAGATCTTCCCCGCGACCGGGCCGGCAGAGCCGGTCGCGGTGGCGGTACGCGGTACCGCCCCGTTCCGTGCGCGAACCCATCCGCACGGCCGAACCCATCCGACAGTTCCACGCACACTGAGAGGAGGAGGGGCCTCGACGGACCCCGCCTCGGCGGTGGTCCCCGGCCTTTCACACGCGATGGTCGAAAACCAGAACCGCCCGTTCGGCAAGATGCTGACCGCCATGGTCACCCCGATGCTCGAGGACGGCGAGATCGACTACGAGGGTGCGGCCAGACTCGCCACCTACCTCGTCGACGAGCAGCACAACGACGGGCTCATCATCAGCGGCACCACCGGTGAGTCCCCCACGACCAGCGACGACGAGAAGGACCGTCTCCTCCGCTCGGTCGTCGAGGCCGTCGGGGACCGCGCCACCGTCGTGGCAGGCGTCGGCACCAACGACANCGGCGCCCAGGGGCTCCTCGCGGTGACGCCGTACTACAACAAGCCCCCGCAGGAGGGGCTGGTGCGGCACTTCACCTCCATCGCCGACGCCACCGAGCTTCCGGTGATGCTCTACGACATCCCCCACCGCACGGGGACGCCGATCGCCTCCGAGACGCTCGTGCGCCTGGCCGAGCACCCGCGGATCGTGGCCAACAAGGACGCCAAGGACAACCTCGGCGCGAGCTCCTGGGTCATGGAACGCACCGACCTGGCCTTCTACTGCGGCACCGACATCCTCAACCTGCCGATGATGTCGGTCGGCGGCGCCGGGTTCGTCAGCGTCGTCGGCCACATCGTCGGCAGCGACCTGCGCGACATGATCGACGCGTTCGACGCCGGCGAGGTCGCCCAGGCCCTGGCCATCCACCGCCGCCTGACGCCGGTCTACACGGGCATCTTCCGTACCCAGGGCGTCATCACGGTCAAGGCCGTCCTGAACCTGTTCGGTCTGCCCTCGGGCCCGGTGCGCACGCCGCTCGCCGACGCCTCGTCCGAGCTGCAGGCCCTGCTGCGCGAGGACCTCGCCGCCGCCGGAGTGAAGGGCCCGATCGGCCTCGCGCCGCACCAGGCCGTCCCGGCCAGCGCCGTCAACGTCGAGCGTCTGGCGGAGGGTTCGGTATGAGTCACCCGCACCCCGAGCTGAGCTCGCCCCCGCCGCTGGGCAAGGGCGCCCTGCGCGTGGTCGCGCTGGGCGGCCTCGGCGAGATCGGCCGCAACATGACCGTCTTCGAATACGACGGCCGCCTGCTGATCGTCGACTGCGGTGTGCTCTTCCCCGAGGAGGAGCAGCCCGGGGTCGACCTGATCCTCCCGGACTTCGACTACATCCGGGACCGCCTCGACGACGTCGAGGCCGTCGTGCTCACCCACGGGCACGAGGACCACATCGGCGGTGTGCCGTTCCTGCTGCGGGAGCGGCCCGACATCCCGATCGTGGGCTCCAAGCTCACCCTGGCGCTCATCACCGCCAAGCTCGGCGAGCACCGCATCAAGCCCGAGACCGTGCTGGTCGAGGAGGGCGAGCGCCACGACTTCGGCCCGTTCGGCCTGGAGTTCTTCGCGGTCAACCACTCCATCCCGGACGCCCTGGCCGTGGGTATCCGCACGCCCGGCGGCAGCGTGCTGCACACCGGCGACTTCAAGATGGACCAGCTGCCGCTCGACGGGCGCCTGACCGACCTGGCCGGGTTCGCGCGCTTCGGCGACGAGGGCGTCGACCTGCTGCTGTCGGACTCCACCAACGCCGAGCAACCCGGCTTCATCGTCAACGAGTGCAACCTCAACGAGGACATCGAGAAGGTCTTCCGCACCGCGAACAAGCGGATCGTGGTGGCCTGCTTCGCCTCGCACGTCCACCGTGTCCAGCAGGTGATCGACGCCGCCTCGCAGCACGGGCGCAAGATCGCCTTCGTGGGCCGCTCGATGGTGCGTAACATGAACATCGCCCGGGACCTGGGTTACCTCAGCATTCCCGGCGACACCATCATCGACGTCAAGCAGCTCGACAAGATGCCGCCGGACGAGGCCGTGCTGGTCTGCACCGGTTCGCAGGGCGAGCCCATGTCGGCGCTGAGCCGCATGGCCAACCGCGACCACCAGATCCGCATCGAGGAGGGCGACACCGTCCTGCTGGCCTCGTCGCTGATCCCCGGCAACGAGAACTCCGTCAACCGGGTCATCAACGGCCTCACCCGCTGGGGCGCCAACGTCGTGCACAAGGGCAACGCCCTGGTGCACGTGTCGGGCCACGCCCCCGCCGGCGAGCTGCTGTACGTGCTCAACATGGTGCGCCCGCGCAACTTCATGCCCGTGCACGGCGAGTGGCGCCACATGCGCGCGCACGCCGAGCTCGCGCAGAAGACCGGCGTGCCCAAGGACCGCATCGTCATCGCCGACGACGGCGTGGTGGTCGACCTGCACAAGAACCGCGCCAAGATCGTCGGCGCCGTGCAGGCCGGCTACGTCTACGTCGACGGTTCCTCGGTGGGCGACGTCACCGACGCCGCGCTCAAGGACCGCCGCATCCTCGGCGAGGAGGGGTTCATCTCCATCGTCGTGGCCGTGGACTCCAACACCGGCAAGATCCTGGGTGAACCGGAGATCCACACGCGCGGCGCGGGCATCAAGGCCGACGCCTTCGACGATGTCATCGACCGGCTCCAGGACGCGCTGGACAAGGCCGCAGCGGACGGGGTCAGCGACCCCCACCAGCTGCGGCAGCTCGTGCGGCGCAACGCGGGCCGGTGGGTCAACGACACCTACCGCCGCCGGCCCATGATCATCCCGGTGCTCGTCGAGGTCTGACCCGCACCGGACACTGCCCCGAACGGCCCGCGGCCACGGCCCGGGCCGTTCGGCGTGTGCAGGGCAGGGTTCCCGTCGGCCGGTCCTCGGGGGTACACCCCGGTGCGGGCGCGCGACACGCCGGGGCCCCTCCGTGCACGGGATGGACACCTTCAGTAGGCTTCGCGCCGTGCCGGACAGGTGTGTCCGGTCCCCTGATCCCGCCGTCCCCGTGGAGGTGACCCCCGATGCCCGCGCGCGCCTCCTCCGGCGGCTCCGCCCGGAAGAAGTCCGGAGGGCGTTCGTCGGCCCAGAAGAAGCGGATGCCCGAAGGGCCGATCGTCTTCGCCTTCGCCATGTTCGGCCAGTTCCTCCTGGTGCTGTGGAAGGTCGTCGCCCACACCGTCGGAGGCATTGCTCGCGCGGTCGGGCGCGGGGCCCGCGACCTCGACCCCGACCTGCGTCGCGACGGCGTCGGTCTGTTGCTGCTGGCCGCCGGTGTGCTCATCGCCGCCGCCGTGTGGTGGCAGAGCGACGGCCCGCTGCTGGAGTACACCCGCCTGGTGGTCATGGGCGGATTCGGTTCGTTCTCGCCGATCCTGCCGCTGCTGTTCCTGCCGATCGCGATCAAGCTCATGCGCACGCCGAGCACCGCCAAGCCCGGTGACGGCGGCCGGCTGGCGATCGGCTTCAGCGCGATCATGCTGGGCCTGCTCGGACTCATCCACATCGCCCACGGCGTCCCCGAACCCGCCGAGGGCCCCGGGGCGCTGCAGCAGTCCGGCGGGCTCATCGGTTTCGTCGCCTCCGGTCCGCTGAGCATGATCATCACCTCCACGCTCACCGCAGTGCTCCTGGTGCTGGTGCTCATCTTCGGGATCCTCGTGGTGACCTCGACCCCCATCCGGCGCATCCCCGAACGCCTGCAGACCCTGTTCGGCGCCCTCCTGGAGCGCGACGGCGGGCCCGACGCAGGTATCGGCATCCTCGGAGCCGACCCCGAGGAACCCGGTCAGGGCAAGCGCAAGCGCAAGACCGGGTCCAAGAGCAACAAGGGCGCCTCGACCGTGGCCGGCGACCACGAGCGCCCCTACGACAGCCCGGTGCTGTCGGAGAAACCCGACCCGGTCGCGCCCGCCCTCACCGACGAGGAGGACGAGTCGGAACAGACCGAGTCCAAGGCCAAGAGCGGCAAGGGCAAGCGCAAGAAGACCGAGACCCCCGACCCCACCCCGGCCCCCGCCACCACCGAGCAGTTGTCCATCCCCTCCCGCGTGGTCGAGGGCGACTACGAGCTGCCCGCCCCGCCCATGCTCAAGCCGGGCTCGCCCAGCAAGGAGCGAACCAAGGCCAACGACGACGTGGTGGCCGCACTGTCGGGCGTCATGAGTCAGTTCAAGATCGATGCCGACGTCACCGGGTTCACCCGCGGCCCCACGGTCACCCGCTACGAGATCGAGCTCGGCCCGGCGGTCAAGGTCGAGAAGGTCACCGCGCTGTCGAAGAACATGTCGCTCGCGGTCAAGAGCGCGGACGTGCGTATCCAGTCGCCCATCCCCGGCAAGTCCGCGATCGGTGTGGAGATCCCCAACACCGACAAGGACATAGTGAGCCTGGGGGACGTGCTGCGCTCGTCCGTGGCCACGTCCGACGACCACCCCATGCTCGTGGGCCTGGGAAAGGACGTCGAGGGCACCAACGTCGTCGCCAACCTCGCCAAGATGCCGCACGTGCTCGTGGCCGGTGCGACCGGAGCCGGTAAGTCGACCTGCATCAACGGGCTCATCACCTCGTTGATGATGCGGTCCACGCCGGACGAGGTGCGGATGATCCTGGTCGACCCCAAGCGGGTCGAGCTGACCATGTACGAGGGCATCCCGCACCTGATCACACCCATCATCACCAGCCCCAAGAAGGCCGCCGAGGCCCTTCAGTGGGTGGTGGGTGAGATGGACCGCCGCTACGACGACCTGGCGGCCTCCGGGTACCGCCACATCGACGACTTCAACGCCGCGGTGCGGGCCGGCGAGCTCAAGGCCCCGCCCGGCAGCGAGCGCGAGTACGAGCCGTACCCCTACCTGCTGGTCATCGTCGACGAGCTCGCCGACCTGATGATGGTCGCCCCCCGCGACGTCGAGGACGCCGTCGTACGCATCACCCAGCTGGCCCGTGCCGCAGGCATCCACCTGGTGCTGGCCACCCAGCGCCCCAGTGTCGATGTGGTCACCGGCCTGATCAAGGCCAATGTGCCCTCCCGGCTGGCCTTCGCCACCTCCAGCCTCTCCGACAGCCGGGTCATCCTCGACCAGCCCGGCGCCGAGAAGCTCGTCGGCAAGGGTGATGCGCTCTTCTTGCCCATGGGCGCGGGCAAACCCATCCGGCTGCAGAACGCGTGGGTGGGGGAGAAGGAGATCCGCGCGGTCGTCGAGCACTGCAAGAAGCAGTCCGAGCCCAGCTACCGCGAGGACGTGGCCGCCGCCCAGGCACCGAAGAAGGAGATCGACGAGGAGATCGGCGACGACCTCGACCTGCTGCTGCAGGCCGTCGAGCTGGTCGTCACGACCCAGTTCGGCTCCACGTCGATGCTCCAGCGCAAGCTCCGCGTGGGCTTCGCCAAGGCCGGGCGCCTGATGGACCTCATGGAGAGCCGCGACGTGGTCGGCCCCAGCGAGGGGTCCAAGGCCCGCGACGTGCTCGTGCAGCCCGACGACCTGCCGCAGGTGCTCACCGACATCCGGGGGTCCTGACAGCCGGGGCGGGCGCCGCTTGCCCCGGCCCTGCACCCTGAAACGTCCGATTTGGCTGGATCTTGGGCGCTTCATGGGGCGTGGTGTCCTGCACCTCACCGTGCTTGATAGCAGAGTGGGACCAGGCAACCACAATGAGTCGCGGGGAGTGTGCATGGCGACGATCGGACAGCGCCTGTCCGCCGCCCGGATCGCGGCGGGTTACACGGTCGCGGATCTCAGTACCCGGACACGCATCAGGCCCAAGGTCCTCAGCGGGATCGAGGAGGAGGACTTCGTCCCCTGCGGCGGGGACTTCTACGCCCGAGGCCACATCCGCAGCCTCTGCCGGGTCCTGGACCTGGACCCCGAACCACTACTGGCCGAGTTCGACCTCGAGCACGCAGGCCACGGATCACCGGTCTTCGTGCCCCTGCCGCGCCACGCGGCCGGGTCGCCCGCCACCGTCCGGGCCGCAGCGGCCGCACGCGAGCAGACACAGGAGATCCCCGAGGACGGCGACGAGCCCATGGCAGGCCCGCCGCCCCGGCGCATCATCGACGACACCGAACCCGAGGCCGCCACCGACCGGCCCAACCACTTCGAACGGGGGCAGACCCTGCGCCGGCCCGTCCGGCGCAACCGCCCCAAGAAGAACCGGCCCAACCCGAAACCGGCGCCCGCGCCCGAGAGCCCGGACCGCGCGCACCCGCCCGCCCAGGGGCGGCACCGCGCACCGGAGCAGAGGAACAAGGGCGCCGGCGCCCAGAAGAAGGAACCGCGCCCGCCCGTCACCACGACCAGCAGTCGTGGGGGAGACGCGGTCCGCCGCCACTGGCCCTGGGCCCTGGTCGCCGCCGTCGTCCTCGTCGGCGGCGTTGTCGGGGTCCGTGCCTGGCAGGGGGAGGAGACCAACCCGTTCCGCGCCGCCCTGGAACTCATGCGGGACGACGACAGCCGCGTCGACTCCTCCACCGTCACCGGCACCACCGAGGGCGACGCGCTCGTCGACGCCGCCAACGGTGACGCGGCCGAGGGCGAGGAGGCCGTGGAAGAAGAGGTCGGCGAGGTCACCTACGAACTGACCGCTGCCGACCGCACCTGGGTCCAGGTCACCGGGGAGGGCGACGAGGCCCTCTACACCGGATTCCTGGCCGAGGGCGAGGAGTGGGAGCACACCGGCGAGGGCGGGCTCCGCATCTGGCTCGGCAACGCAGGTGCCGTCACCGTCAGTGTCGACGGCGACGACATCGGTACCCCGGGCGAGATCGGAGAGGTCAAGGAGGTCGGTGTCGACACCGACGGTTTCGACGAATGATCCGGGCAGTCCGGCACCGGTAACGGGGCCCGTGCCGCCGCACACCACGGCGGTGCGGGCCCCTCGCGCGTGGTCTGTGCCACGGACCCGTACGGGAGGGTGGCCCGACCACGGTAGTGTGGAAGGTCGCGGGAGGCGGCGACGCAGCCGAGGCCGCGGCCGGGTGAGACCCACGGGACCGCACCGCGCGCGCCGCGCCGCCCGCACCACTCACAGCTCTCCCACACGCTTGGAAGCCATGTCATCGCGCCGTACTGTCTCACTCGTGACCCTGGGTTGCGCGCGTAACGAGGTCGACTCCGAGGAGCTCGCCGGCCGCCTGGCCGCCGGGGGCTGGGACCTCGTCGAGGGCGACACCCGAGCCGACGTGACCGTGGTCAACACCTGCGGATTCATCGACGCCGCCAAACAGGACTCCATCCAGACCCTGCTGGAGGCGGCAGAGGGCGGAGGCAAGGTCGTCGCCGCCGGGTGCATGGCCGAACGCTACGGTTCCGAACTCGCCGAGTCCCTGCCCGAGGCGCAGGTGATCGGGTTCGACGACTACGCCGCCATCACCGACCGCCTCGACGACGTGGTCGACGGGCGCTCCCTGGCCCCCCACGACCCCCGTGACCGCCGTACCCTGTTGCCCATCAGCCCGGTCGAACGCGACGCCTCCCAGGTGCACGTGCCCGGACACACCCCCCTGGAGTCCCTGCCCGGCGCGGAGGGCACCGACCTGCCCTACCGCGCCAACGTGCCGCGCCGCCGCCTGACCGGCGGACCCGTCGCCAACCTCAAGATCGCCTCGGGGTGCGACAGGAGGTGCACCTTCTGTGCCATCCCCTCCTTCCGCGGCGCCTACGTCTCCCGCCGGCCCGACGAGGTCGCGCTCGAGGCGCAGTGGCTGGCGGGCGAAGGCGTGCGCGAGGTCTTCCTCGTCAGCGAGAACTCGACCTCCTACGGCAAGGACCTCGGCGACGTGCGCGCCCTGGAGACCCTGCTGCCGCGCCTGGCAGCGGTCGAGGGCCTGGACCGCGTCCGGGTCAGCTACCTGCAGCCCGCCGAGGTGCGCCCCGGCCTGGTCGAGGTGCTCACCGGGACCCCCGGCGTGGTGCCCTACTTCGACCTGTCCTTCCAGCACGCCAGCGGACCGCTGCTGCGCCGTATGCGCCGCTTCGGCGACCGCGAGCGCTTCCTGGAACTGCTGGAGACCGTGCGCGAGCGCGCCCCCGAGGCCGGTGCGCGCTCCAACTTCATCGTCGGTTTCCCCGGAGAGACCGAGGAGGAGTTCGAGGAGCTCGTCGCATTCCTCACCGAGGCCCGCCTCGACGCCATCGGGGTGTTCGGGTACTCCGACGAGGACGGCACCGAGGCGGCAGAGCACGCCGACAAGGTGCCCCAGGAGATCGTCGACGAGCGTGTGGCACGCCTGACCGACCTGGCCAACGAGCTCATGGCCCAGCGCGCCGAGGAGCGTGTGGGCACCGAGGTGAGCGTGCTGGTGGAGGCGGTCCTGGAGGACGGCGCCTACGAGGGGCGCGCCGCCCACCAGGCTCCCGAGGTCGACGGCAGCACCATCCTGTACGGAGAGGACCTGGCCGTGGGCGACCTCGTGCGCGCCACCGTCCTGCAGTCCGTCGGCGCCGACCTCGTGGCCGAGCAGACCGAGGGCCGCGAGGACGCCGAGACCTCCCCCGAGACGAACGGGGAAACCGGAGACAGATGAGCAACCACGATGCCGCGGCCTCGCCCGCTCCCCGAGTGCCGTTGTGGAACATCGCGAACGTGCTCACCGTGAGCCGCCTGGTCATGGTGCCGCTCTTCGTGTGGTTCATGTTCCTGGACGGCACGGGGTGGCAGCTGGCGTCCTTCTCCCTGTTCGTGCTGGCCGCAGTCACCGACCGGGTCGACGGCGAGCTGGCCCGGCGGCGCAACCTCGTCACCGACTTCGGCAAGATCGCCGATCCGATCGCGGACAAGGCCCTCACCGGGGCGGCCCTGGTCGTGTTGTCGATCCAGGGCGACCTGTGGTGGTGGGTCACCCTCGCGATCCTGGCCCGAGAGTGGGGCATCACCGCCCTGCGCTTCGCGGTGATCCGCTACGGGGTCATGCCGGCGAGCCAGGGCGGAAAGCTCAAGACCGTCCTGCAGATCGTCGCGATCAGCATCTACCTGTTCCCGCTCCATCTGCTGCCCTTCACCGGCGTCCTCGAATGGGTCGCCCACCTGACCATGGGTGCCGCGCTGGCCGTGACCCTGTGGACCGGTGCGGTCTACGTCGTCGACGCCGTGCGCCTGGCGCGCAAGAAGGGTGAGGCCTCCACGTGAACGAGGACGGGCGCGTGGAGCCCGCCGGGGCCGCACTGGAGGCCGCCGGCTCCGCCCATCGNGGCCGGCCTGACCTGCGCGACCGCCGAGTCACTGACCGGCGGGCTCATCGGCGCCCACCTCACCGCGGTTCCCGGGGCCTCGGCCACCTACCGGGGCGGGTTCGTGACCTACGCGACCGGCACGAAGGCCTCACTCCTCGGTGTTCCCGAGGACCTCCTGGCCGCCGAAGGGGCCGTGCACCCCGACGTCGCCGCGCACATGGCGCGAGGGGCCCGGCGCCTGGCCGGGGCCGACCTCGGGCTCGCCGTCACCGGGGTGGCCGGCCCCGAACCCCAGGACGGCCGACCGGTCGGCACCGTCTACGCCGCAGTGGCCGGAACCGGCCCCGCACCGCGGGTGGAGCACTTCCGTTTCGACGGGGACCGTTCGGGTATCCGTTACCGAACGGTAGAGGGTGCGCTGGCGATCCTGGTCGCCGCGGTCCACGACGGAGTGGCCGACCACACCCGGGGCTGACGCCTCCTCCCGGTTCCCTCTGCCGTCCCGGCGGGAACAAAACCACCCCAGCACGTGGTTCCCCCTCCAGCGAACAGGAGAACGAGAGGTGCCCGAATCGGGCGTGGGACAGGTACGGTGTTGTATATGAAGGTCGCTACCGGTGGGAGGGAGCGCGAATGATGGTCCTGCTTCGTCACCTACTGGGTGACGTGCTCAGGCGGCTCCGGCAGCGTCAGGGCCGCACCCTCCGTGAGGTGTCGGCCGACGCTCGCGTATCCCTCGGATACCTGTCGGAGGTCGAGCGGGGACAGAAGGAGGCCTCCTCCGAGTTGCTCTCCTCGATCTGCACCGCACTCGGTGTCCCGCTCTCCCAGGTACTCAGAGAGGTTTCCGACCAGCTCGCTCTCGCCGAGCTCCAGGAAGCCGCACTGCTCAGCGACTCCGTCGCCTCCGAGCCCGTGCCGGCCCAGGAACTCGGCATCGACCCGGTACCGGACCGCGTTCCTCAGGTCGCCGACATGGTGGGGGTCTGAGGCCCGACCAGTACCGTCCGTACCGCGTCGCCACGACCACGACGAAGGAGCCGTCCACCCCGGGGTGGACGGCTCCTTCGTGTTCGCTGCTCATCTGTGGGTGTGGTTGACCCAGGCCTCGGGGTCCTCGGCCAGCGAACGCACCCGCGGAGGGAGTTCGTTCGAGGCCAGGTGGTGCAGTGTGACCCCCTCCAGGATGGAGCGTTCACTGGCCCGCAGAGCGATCCACACCTGTTGCAGGCTGCGGGCCGCCCCGTCGTAGTCCACCTCCTCGGGGCGCTCCCCGCGCACGTTGGCGAGGGGACCGTCGACCGCCCTGATGATGTCGGCGAGGGAGATCTCGGCGGGGTCTCGGGCCAGCCAGTAACCGCCGACGGGCCCGCGTTGGCTGCGGACCAGGCCGGCGCGACGGAGCTGGGTGAGGATGTTCTCCAGGAATTTTCCGGGGATGTCCTGTGCGCGAGCGAGCTGCTCGGCCGTCACCGGTCCGTCGGGGGATACGGAGAGTTCTGCGGCCGCGCGGAGCGCGTAGTCGACCCGGGCTGAAAGGCGCATGCTGTGATTATGCCGTGTTCGGAAGGGCGAATGGGGCACTGATCGGTCGGCGCGGTGGCCGGACCGTCGTCGGGCTGCGGTACGGAGCGTCCGCCGGGGCGACCCGAGGGCGACCGCCGGACACCTCCAAGGATACTTCTCCTACCGGCTGACAGGGACATGCCCAGGAAACCTGCTTCCGAGACAGTCCCACGCCCCTGCGAACCTACCCGCCCCGGCGTCCGACCGCGCCCGCGCGAGGCCGGATCCGGTCAGACGCCAGGGCCTGCGCCCAGCAGTTCGGCGGCGCTGCGGCTGTTGACGTGCGCCGCACCGTAGGTGCTCACGTACACACCGGTCTCCGGGCGCCAGATGGGCAGGCCCATCTCCACGACGACCGCGTCGGGCCGCCCGGCGAGCAGGCCGAGCACCAGGTTCCGGGCTGCCGGGTAGCGGTGCGCGTCCCGCACCACGACGACCAGGTCGCGGCCGCGGGCCCGGCTGAGCAGGCCCTCCGAGGCGGCGGGGTCCGGGGCCACCCGCACGGTGTCGGCGAACCAGGGAGCCAACCCCCACGGCACCTCCCCGACAGCGACGCCGGGCGGGGCGTCGACCTCCACCACGAGCGGGTCGCGGGGGCGCGGGGGGACCCCGTCGACGCGGGTCGCCCGGCGCGCGACGGACAGCCCCACACCGCCCGGGGCGGGAGCGGACTTCCGCAGGGCCGTACGCTCCCGGACCCAGGAGCGCAGCTCCGCGTTCCGGGCCGCCGCCTCCTCCAAGCGTTCGCCGGACAACCGCCCCTGCCGCACCGCCTCCACCAGGGCCGTGCGTACCGCCTCGACCTGGTCGGCGTAGACGAAGCGGCCCAGACACAGCAGGTCGCATCCGGCAGCGACGGCGAGCACACTGGCTTGCGGGATCCCGATGTCCCCGCTCACGCCCTGCATCTCCATCGCGTCGCTGACCACCGTGCCGGTGAACCCGAGTTCATCGCGCAGGACCCGGTTGAGCACGTGGTGATTGAGGGTCGACGGGCCGGGACCGCCCAGCGCGGGCATCTCGATGTGCGCGGTCAGCACCGACCGCACACCCGCGTTGACCGCCGCACGGAACGGGCGCAGCTCGCGCTCGCGAAGCACGTCCGCCCCGGCCTCCACCCGCGGGAGCACGTGGTGGGAGTCCTGCGAGGTCGCCCCGTGTCCCGGGAAGTGCTTGGCGCAGGCCACCACCCCCGCGTCGTGCAGCCCCAGCACCGAGGCCTCCGCGTGCCGCGCCACGAGGGCCGGATCGGCTCCGAACGAACGGGTCCCGATCACGGGGTTGTCGTCGGCGACGTTGACGTCCACCGACGGGGCCAGGTCCATGTTGAAACCCAGGCCGGCCAGGTGCGCGCCCATCTCCCGGTGGGTGTCCCGGGTCAGTCCGGTGTCGTCGACCGCGCCCAGCGCCGCGTTGCCCGGATAGTCGCTGCCGCGCGCCTGCCCGATGCGGGTGACGTCGCCGCCCTCCTCGTCCAGGGAGATCAGCGGGGTGTCCGCGGCCTCGCCCAACCGGGCGTTCAGGGTCCGGATCTGCTCCGGGCTCTCGAGGTTGTTGTGGAACAGACAGACGCCCGAGACGCCGTCGGCCAACCCCTCCAGGACCCATCGTGGTGCGTGATGGGACTCGAAGGGCACCATCAGCGTGGCGTTGGCCAGACGGGCCAGTGCGGGGTCGAGCGGCATCGCGAACTCCGTTCGGTGATCAGGAGGGTGCCCGTTCGGGCAGACGTGGGCGGGACACGGCGGCGCGCGGTCGGGGCTCAGCCCTTGACCGCGCCCATGGTCAGGCCGGAGACCATCCGGCGTTGGACGAACAGGAAGAAGATCATCACGGGCACGGTCAGCAGCGTCGAGGCGGCCATGATGGACCCCCACTCGACCGAGACCGCCCCGAAGTAGTACTGGAGCGAGATCGGCAGCGTGAACGCGCCGGTGTTGTTCTGCAGGAACGTGAAGGCGACGAGGAACTCGTTCCACGCCGTGATGAAGGCGAAGATGCTCGCTGCCCCCAACCCGGGCGCGACCAGCGGCATGAGGATCCGCCAGAAGATGGTCCACCCGCTCGCCCCGTCGATCGCGGCGGCCTCCTCCAGGGACTTGGGAACCGCGGCCACGAAGTTGCGGATCATCAGGATCGTGATCGGCAGCGCCACCGCGACGTAGACCACGAACACCCCCGAGAGGTTGTTGACCAGCTCCATGTCCAGGGTCCGCCCCAGGTGGAAGAAGTTGACGAACAGCGAGATGATCAGCGCCTCGACCGGCACCATCTGGATGATCATGAGCATCATGATGAAGGCGCTGCGCAGCGAGAACCGGAAACGCGCGACGGCCACCGCCGCCAGCAGCGAGACCAGCGCAGCCACGGTCACCGATCCCACGGTCACGATGAGGCTGTTGGTGAGGAAGGACCAGAACGAGGCTCCCGGGATCAGTACCCCGGACAGCACCCGTTCGAAGTGCTCCAGGGTGAGTTCGCCCGGGAGCAGCGTGGGTTCGCGTGTGAAGATCTCCCCGGTCGGGCGCAGAGCCGTGGCCAGTACCCAGTACACGGGGAAGACCGCGAAGAGGAACACAGCGAGCGCGGCTGCGTACAGCCCCACCCGTCCGAGGATCCGGCGGACCCGGTAGAGGTCGTTCATCGGGCCTCCTCCTGGCGGATCATCACACGCAGGTAGTACGCGCTGATGGCGAGCACCAGGACGGTCATGATCACCGCGATCGCCGATCCCATCCCGTAGTTGGGCGGGGTCGAGGCGAATCCGAGCTGGTAGATGTAGGTCGGGATGAGGGCGACGTCCCGGTTGGAGACCCCGCCGGCGAGAATGAACAGCTGGGTGAAGATCCGGAAGTCCCAGATGATCTGCAGCACCAGCAGCAGGGCGAACAGCGGGCGCAGCATCGGGAAGGTGACGTTCCAGAAGCTCTTCCAGGCGCCGGCCCCGTCGATGTGCACGGCCTCGTACAGCTCACCGGGGATCGACTTGAGCCCGGCCAGGATGCTGATGGCCACGAACGGGAACGACTGCCAGACCACCGTCACCACGAGGATGGGGAACAGGGTCCCGGGCGAGCCGAACCAGTTGAAGTCCTGCCATCCGCCGCCCGCGAGCCAGTCCGGCAGCGCACCCAGCACGGCGTTGACCAGCCCGTACCTGGTGTCGAACAGCCACCGGTAGACGATGGCGGCGCTGATGACGGGGGTGGCCCAGGCCAGCATCAGGCCCAGCCCGAGCACGGTCGAGGCCCAGCCCGGGAGTTTGTGCATGAGGATGCCCACGAGGGTGCCCAGCACCATCGTCAGCACCACCATGGCCAGGCAGACCACGATCGTGTTCCGGAAGATCTCCCAGAAGCGTTCGTCGGTCAGCACGTTCAGGTAGTGGGCGAAGGAGTTCCACTCGGCCGGCTGTCCCTGGAGCTGGTGGAGGCCGTAGCCGTGCAGCGACATCCAGACCATCTGGAGGATCGGCCACAGCAGCACCAGCGCCAGGATCACCAGGGCCGGGAGGATCAGCAGGTAGGGGATCATGCGGCGGCGTCTGTACGCCGTGAGCCGGGCCGAGGCGCGGCTCCGTTCTTCGGGGGGCTCGGGGACCACGGCTGGTCCCGCGGGTCGGTTCATCGGCGATCTCACCTGGCGTCGTTCGGGGCGGCCGACGGGCGGCCGCCCCGTCGGGGGGTGTGCCGCGCGGGGCGGACTCCTGGCGCTTACTCGTCCGTCGGGCGGTTGAGCGCCTCGGTGAGTTCCTCGTTGAGCTCGGGCAGAACGTCGTCGGCGTCCTCGCCCTCGGCCAGGCGCTCGACGGCGTTCTGGACCGTGGCCAGCTCCCACTGCACGTGGCCCCAGTTGGGGGTGTCGGGGAAGAGCCGCAGGTCACCGGTGGCCTGGGTGGCGGCGCCGGACTGCACCGGGTCCTCCTGGAAGGTGTCGCTCTCCAATACGTCCTCGAACGTGGGGAACATGGACGCGATCTCGTTGTAGGGGACCGCGTTCTCCTTGCTGTTGAGCGTGGTGATGTAGTCGAAGGCGGCTTCGGGGTGCTCCGAGGTGCCCCACACCGCCAGGTCGGAGCCACCGCCGAAGGCCGGGGCCATGCCGTCGACACCGGGGATGGGGGCGGTGGCCCAGTGCTCGGCGTGCTCGTCGTTGATGTCGGAGATCTGGTCGGCGGCCCAGGGGCCGTCGATGAACATGCCGACCTCGCGGTTGGCGAAGTCGGCGTGGGCGCACTCGACCTCGTCGATGCCCACGCAGGCGCTGGGGGAGTGGCCCTCGGTGATGAGATCGGCGTAGAACTCCAGGCCCTCGGCGGTCTCGGGGGAGTCGAGCTCGCCGGCCCATTCGTCGCCGTCCTCCACCGCGAACTCGCCGCCGGCGGCCCACACGAAACTGCCGATGCCGTTGACGAAGTCGGTGGGCGCGGCCATCCCGGGGATGTCGTACTCGTCCTGCAGGGCCTCGGCGACCTCGACGAGCTCGTCCCAGGTCTCGGGCGGCTCGTGCCCGATCTCCTCGAGCTGGTCGGTGTTGTACCAGAGGGCGCGCACGCCGCTGTACCACGGGACGGTGTACTGGGCGTCGTCGAACGTGCCGTTGGCGTAGGCGGATTCGAGGAGGTCGTCGCGGTCCTCCCAGTCCTCGGCCAGGTCGGAGACGTCATAGAGGGCGCCGGAGTCGGCCCAGGTGGCGACCTGGTCGTTGCCGATCTCGACCACGTCGGGGCCGCCGCTGACCATGGCGGTCTGGAACCGCTGGGAGAACTCGCCCCACGGGATCCACTGGATGTCGACCTCGGTGTCCGGGTAGAGCTCCTGGTACTGCCCGGTGACCTCGTCCATGAACTCGTTCTGGTCCGCGCTGGCATCACCCATGCGCCACACGGTGAGGGTGTCGGGTGCCTCGCCGGAACCCGCGCCGTCGTCGGACCCTCCGCCGCAGGCCGCGGCCAACAGCACCACGGCGCCGGCCGCGGCGAGCCTGGGGAACCTCATGTGTACCTCTCTCCCTTCGCGCGGCCGGCTGGGGCGGGCCGACCGTGCACGAGCCGACCTGGGACCATGGGGGAGGTCCGGGGGGCTCGACGTCCGTATGCGGTGTGTGCTGGGATTTGCACGTTGTCCGCCCCGCCGGTTGGGCCGGGAGGGTCTGAACGCCGCCGTCGTGGGAGAAGCGCCGTGCGGACCTACCGGGACGTGACCTCCTGTGTGAGGTTGTGAGTTAAATTAACAGGAAACTTTCCTAATAAAAACAGGGTGAGGTATCACGGTTATGTCTCAACGTCCGGGCACTCCCAGGCTGCTCCGTCAGCTCAACGACCGGGCGGCGCTGGAGTTGCTCCTGACGTCAGGTCCGCTGACCCGGACCCAACTCGGCACCCGCACGGGGCTGTCCAAGGTCACCGCCTCCCAGCTCCTCGCCCGGCTGGAGGAACGCGACCTCGTACGGGTCGTGGGGAGCAAGGCCGGCGGGCGCGGCCCCAACGCCGCCCTGTACGCGGTCGTGCCCGAGAGCGCCTACGTCGCCGCCCTCGACGTCAGCGCCCAGCGCGTGACCGCCACCATCGCCGACATCACCGGCGAGGTCGTGGCCGACGTCAGCGTCGACCCCACCACTTCCGACGACCCGGTCACGCTCGTGCACACCGCCGTGCGCCGCCTCGTCGAGACTGCGGGGGTACCGCTCGACAAGCTCCGTGCGTGTGTCATCGGCACGCCCGGCGTCGTCGACCCGCGCACCGGCGACATCCGGTTCTCCTTCGACCTCATGTCCTGGCACGAGGGGATCCTGGAGGCCCTGCGCGCCGACCTGGAGCGCTCGGTCATGATCGAGAACGACGTGAACCTGGCCGCCCTGGCCGAGCACGCAGAGGGCGCCGCCGAAGGGGTCCCGGAGTTCGTACTCATCTGGCTCAGCGCAGCCGGCGGCGTGGGCATGTCCACCATGATCGACGGGCGCATCCACCGCGGGCGCTCGGGCGGTGCCGGCGAGATCGGCTACCTGCCTGTGCCCGGCGCGCCCCTGCCGACCGACNGTCGCTGCAGGACGACGGCGCCCGCGAACTCCCGCACGGGTTCCAGGCCCTGGTCAAGGCCGGGCAGGTCGTGAAGCTGGCCGCGGAGCACGGGATCACCGGCGAGGACGTCACCGACGTGGTGCGCTCGGCCGCCGAGGCCGGCACCCCCGAGGCCGGAGCGTTCCTGGACGCCTTCGCCGAGCGCCTGGCCCGCGGTGTCGCCGCCGTCAGCGTGATGCTCGACCCGGGGCTCGTGGTGCTGGGCGGCGACGTGGCGCGCGCCGGCGGGACCAAGCTGGCCGAACGGGTGCAGGCCGCGACCGCGCGCATCGCACCCAACGGGACCGAGGTCGGGGCCGGCCGCGTCGAGGGCAGCCCCGTGGTGCGCGGCGCCCTGCTGCACGCATTGGAACGCGCCCGAGACGAGGTCTTCTCCTCCACCGTCTGACGACAGGGCCGAGGCCTTCCAGCCGCGGTCAGGCCCCGGGCGGACCGAAGGAGTCGGCGACCTCCTCCACCAGGGGCCGGTACTCCTCACGCAGGTGCGCAGGGACGTTGGCGAAGAGGAAGTACTCGGCCCCCTCCTCGGCCCGGACCTTCCTCTGCTCGAGGAGCCACCGCTCGGACTCCTCGCGAGCAGAGTTGGTGTGCAGGCCCTCCAAGGACCCGATGTCCCACCCTTCGGATTCCGATGAGAGGTCCTCCAACACCAGCAGCTGCCAGTCCTCCAGGCCGCCCTCGGCGTACCCCTGCTCCCAACCCCTCAGCCCTTCCACGCCGGGCTTCGGCCCGTCCTCGTGGTGGTACACGCTGAGCACCAGAGTGAGGTCCTCCACGTACGGGTCGCGCAGCGTGAACCGGGCCACGGCCGCATCGTTGTTCTCCTGCGCCTCGTCGGTCGTGTCCGTGCTCTGCCAGTCCTGCGGCACCCGCGCAGTGAAATGGTCGTGCTCCAGAGCACCGAGCTCGACCTCACCGACCGGGGGCAGCGGGCCCGCACTGTGCGTGGGGGAGGGGGAAGCCGGACCCTCTCCAGCCTCGACGGGCGACTCCTGCGGCGCCCACAGCCCCTGCAGCCCCTCCCGAGGGACGGTCAGAGCAAGGCCGGTGCCCACGGCCAGCAGTGCACCGAGGGCGGCGACCACCGGCCCGCGCCTGAACCGGCCTCGCCCGGTCGGCGCGGAGCCCCCGGCCCACCCGAGTCCGACGCCGCCCCGACCAGATCCAACGCGCGCTCCGCCGTCATCCGCCTGGCGGGGTCACGGACCAACAGCCCCTCGATCAGCTCGCCCAACGGCCCTTCGCACGGCGGCGACGGGATCGGACCGGCCAGGACCGCGCTGAGACTGGCGGCGAGGCTGTCCCGCCGGAAGGGCGACTCCCCGGACACGGCCGTGTACAGGGTCGCGCCCAGACTCCACAGGTCCGAGGGCGGATCAGCGCCCTTGCTCTCCAGACGCTCAGGCGCCAGGTACTCGGCGGTACCCAGGACCGAACCGGTCGTGGTCAGTGACACCGACCCGCTGTCCAGGACACCGGCGATACCGAAATCGGTCAGGACCGCGGACGGCTCCCTGCCGGTGAGCATGATGTTGGCCGGTTTGATGTCGCGGTGCACAACCCCGGAACGGTGGGCCGCCGACAGGGCGTCGAGCAGTGTGCGGGCCACGGACAGGGCCTCCTCGGCCGTCAGCGGTCCCGTTCCGTCCAGGCGGCTGCGCAGGGACCCACCGTCGATCAGGGACATGACGATGAACGGAGTGTCGTCGACCTCCAGCACATCATGCACGGTCACCACGGAAGGATGGTCGATCCGGGCCGTGGCCTGCGCCTCCCGCGCCACCCACGCCTTGGTCCTGTCCCGTGCCTCCCGGGACAGGTGCTCGGGAAGGAGCACCTCCTTGATGGCCACCTCACGGCGCAGACGGGGGTCGTACGCAAGCCAGACGACACCCATGCCGCCGCTGCCGAGCTCGCCGCGTATCAGGTACCGGTCGATGGAGGTGCGCTGCATGGTGAACTCTCAGATGGAGGCGGGGCAGGTGGAGGCCACCTCAGAGTAGATCCCGCGCCTCATCACGATCCGCGGGGCCACCCGGATCGGTGCCTCTTCCTCCCACAGGCGGTGCAGCTGCGGCCCCCACTCGGCCGCGGGCACCTCCCGGAAACCGCGGCGCGCGTACCAGGGGCCGTTCCACGACAGGTCGCGGAAGGTCGTCAGGGTCACCGCCCGGCGGCCCTGCGTGCGGGTGCGTGCGCACACCTCCTCGAGCAGGCGGGAACCCACGCCCCGCCGCCCAACCGCCGGATCCACGGCCAGCTCCTCCAGGTGGAGCGCCCCGTCGACCGTTCCCACGGCGGCCGAGCCCAGGACCCGGCCGGAGCCCGGGTCCTCGGCGACCAGCACCGCTTCGGCGCGGGCGAACGTCTCCGCCGGATCGTCAGGGGGCAGCTCGATCCCCGCGTCGGCGAACATCCGGCCCGCAGCCAGTCCCACCCCGGCCAGCGCGCCGGTGTCCCCTGCCCGCATCTCCCGCACCTGTACCTGCATGCCGCAGACCCTCCCGTGTCCCGACCGTTCCGGCGCCCCTTCGTACCGTGTCCCGGGCCCTGGAACCAGTGCTTTTCCACGCCTGCCCCCGGGGATCAGCGGCGAAAGCGCAGACCCTTGGGGCTCACGTGGAAACCGGCTGCGACCAGGGCGGAGTCCAACGGTGTCCCGAACACCTCGCCGCCGTCGGCCTTGTCCACCGTCACCGAGTCCGGCCCGCGTTCGCGCACCGCCGCCACCAGCGCCCGCGCCGCACGCTCCAGCAGCGCGGGCGAGGCACCGAACGTCGACGCCGTGCCCGACGACAACCGCAGGTACAGCGTCGGCTCACCTCCGTCCAGCACCACCAGCGCCCGCGCGGACGCCGACGGGCTCGACTCGCCCGCGGACGGCCACTTCAGCAGGCACCCGTACGGGTTGGCCGGATCGCTCGCCGCCAGGACCACCGGGTCCGACGGCCCGCCCGGGCCCTCGCCGGCGAGCGGGCGCAACCGGTCCACCGCCCCGGGCGAGGCGAACTGCGCACCGCCCAGACCCTCGACGAAGTAGCCCCGCCGNNCCTGGTACTCCTCCCGGCCAAGACCGCCGCCCCGCTCGCCCGGGGCCAGCAAGCCGTAGGAGTCCAGCCGGGCCTCCACCCGCGCGAGCACCCGTCGGGTGGGATCGGGTTCCGGTTCGGGTAGCAGCGACCACCGCCCCGCTGCCGTCGGCGGGCCCGACCGCGACGGCATCACCGGGCGCGACCGGCGCCCGCCCCGCGACGGGGTCCGCCTCCGCGCCGCCGGGGAACCCGAGCCCAACCGCACCCGCAGCGGGGCGAGCGAGTCGTTGGTGGCCCGGCCCGCCCACACCAGCGCCCACAGCGCCCGCACAAGCTCCCCGTCGGAGACCGTCGTGTCCAGCGCGCGCGCCACCCGGTCCGACACGTCGCGGAAGAACATCCCGCCCCCGCCAGAGAGCACCTCCAGCACCGCC
>NZ_ANBF01000059.1 GCF_000341025.1 Nocardiopsis salina YIM 90010
GGGCCAGGACCGCGGGCGCCACCGGCTCGGCCTCACCCCGCAAGCGGGCGATCGACCCCCGGCGGAGGCGGCGCAGCACCTCGGTCCCGCACCACTCCTCGCCCCGGCCGCCCGGACGGAACCCGCCGCGGGTCACCCGCCCGTCCGCCGCCAGCGACCGCAGCACACCCTCCACGACGTCCTCCGGCAGCCCCCACCGCCGCGCCGCCTCACCCGACGTGAACGGCCCGTGCGTGCGCGCGTACCGCGACACCAGGCCCCCGCGCGGATCGGCCACCGGCTCCAGGAACGCCGCCGGGATCCCCTCCGGCAACACCGCACCGGCCCCGTCCCGCAGCCGGGCGGCGTCCTCGACCGCGGCCCAGCGCTCCTGGCCGCCGACCCGCACCCGGAACACCCGTCCCTGGGAGGCCAACCCCGCCAACCACTCCGGATCCGCGCCGCGCTCGACCGCCTCCTCCGTACTCAGCGGCCCCACCTCGCGCAACAGGTCCGCCAGGGCCTCCGAACCCGGGACCGGGGCGTCCAACCGCTGCAGCCCCGCCTCGACCTCCACCACCACCCGCGGGTCCAGCAGCTCCCGCAGGTCGGCCTCGCCCAACAGGTCCCGCAACAGCGACGTGTCCAGCGTCAACGCCTGCGCACGCGACTCCGCCGCCGGCGCGTCGCCCTCGTACAGGAACGCCGCCGTGTAGTCCATCAACAGAGACCGCGCGAACGGCGACGGATGATCGGTACGCACCTCCACCACGCGTGTGCGCCGTTCCCGGATCGACCGGAGGACCTCCACCAGCGCCGGAACGTCGAACACGTCCCGCAGGCACTCGCGCACCGTCTCCAACACGATCGGGAACGACCCGTACTGCCCCGCCACCGACAACAGGTGCTGCGACCGCAACCGCTGCTGCCACAACGGCATCCGCCGGTCCGGACGCTGGCGCGGCAGGAGCAGCGCCCGGGCCGCGCACTCCCGGAACCTGGCCGCGAACAGCGCCGACCCGGTCAGCTCCTGCGTCACCAGGTCGGTCACCGCGTCCGGGTCCAACGACACCAGGTCCGCCAGCTCCCGCGAGAGCGCGCCCGGATCGTGCTCGACATCGGGCAGGCGCAGCACGATCCCGTCGTCGCCGTGCACCGCCTGCGCGTCCACCCCGAACCGCTCCCGCAACCGGGACCCCAGCGCCAGCGCCCACGGCGCGTGCACCCGCGCCCCCAACGGCGAGTGCACCACCACCCGCCAGTCGCCCACCTGGTCGCGGAAGTGCTCGACCACCACCGTGCGGTCGTCGGGCACCTCACCGGTCGCCTCGCGCTGCTCCGACAGGTAACCGATCAGGTTGTCTGCGGCCCAGGTGTCCAACCCCGACCCCTCGGCCCACCCCCGCGCCTCGTCGGGCCCGGCCGCGGCCAGCTCGCGCACCGTCGCGCCCACCGCACGCCCCAGCTCCGCCGGGCGCCCCTGCGAGTCGGCCTTCCAGAACGGCATCCGACCCGGGCGCCCCGGCGCCGGGGAGACCATGACCCGGTCGGCGGTGATCGCGTCGATGCGCCACGACGTCGACCCCAACACGAACACGTCGCCCACCCGCGACTCGTAGACCATCTCCTCGTCCAGCTCACCCACCCGCGTGGGCGCCCGCCCGCCGCCGGACCCGGACAGGTGCACCCCGTACAGCCCGCGGTCGGGGATGGTCCCGCCGCTGATCACCGCCAGCCGCTGCGCACCCGGCCGCGACCGAAGCACGTCGGCGTCGCGGTCCCACACCACCCGCGGCCGCAGCTCCGCGAACTCGTCGGAGGGGTAACGGCCCGACACCATGTCCAGCACCGACTCCAGAACCCCGTCGGTGATCTCCGCGAAAGGAGCCGCGCCCCGCACGACCTCGGCCAGCCCCGCCACCGTCCACTCGTCCATCGCCACCATCGCCACGACCTGCTGCGCGAGCACGTCCAACGGGTTGGAGGGCATCGACAGCTCCTCGATCGCCCCCTCGCGCATACGCCCGGTCACCACCGTCGTCGCGAGCAGGTCGCCCCGGAACTGCGGCAGGAACACCCCGCGCGAGGTCTCGCCGACCTGGTGCCCGGCCCGCCCCACGCGCTGCAGGCCGCTCGCCACCGACGGGGGAGAGGACACCTGGACCACCAGGTCGACCGCGCCCATGTCCACACCCAGCTCCAGGCTCGACGTGGCCACCACACAGGGCAGGCGCCCGGCCTTGAGGTCGTCCTCGATGATCTCCCGCTCGGCCTTGGACATCGACCCGTGGTGGGCACGCGCCACCACCGCCTCCGCGCCCCGGTTCTGGCCCGCCTGCCCGATGACCAGCGCCGTCGTCTCCTCGTCGGGCAGCTCCACCCCGAGGCGTTCGGCGTGCAGGTCGTTCAGGCGCGCGCACAGCCGCTCGGCCGTGCGCCGCCCGTTGGTGAACACGATCGTGGAACGGTGCTCGAGAACCAGGTCGAGCACCCGACGCTCCAGGTGCGGCCACACCGACCCCCGACTCAGACCCTGCTCGCCCGAGCGCTCGTCACGTCCGGCGGCGGGGTCGGGCGCCTCACCGGGCTCCTCCAGATCGGGGACGGGCGCCTCCACCCGCAGGTTCATCGACGGACGGTCCGGCGGAGCCACCACCTGCGCCCCGCCCAGGAACCGGGCCACGACCTCGCGCGGGCGCACCGTCGCCGACAGCCCGATGCGCTGGGGCGGGCGCTCGGTCAACACACCCAACCGCTCCAGGCTCAGCGCCAGGTGCGCACCGCGTTTGGTGCCGGCCAGGGCATGCACCTCGTCGACGATGACGGTCTCGACCCCCGCCAGGCCCTCCCGGGCGCGCGAGGTGAGCACCAGGAACAGCGACTCCGGGGTCGTGATGAGCACGTCCGGCGGGTGCGTGGACATCCGGCGGCGCTCCTGGGCCGGGGTGTCCCCGGTGCGCACGCCCACGGTGACGGGGGAGACCTCCTGCCCTGAGGCCTGCGCCTCGGTGAGGATGCCCCCGAGCGGAGCGCGCAGGTTGCGTTCGACGTCGACGGCCAACGCCTTGAGCGGGGACACGTACAGCACCCGGCACCGGCGCGAGCGGTCCTCCGGCACCGGCTCCGCCCNGCCCGAACCCGTGGGCGCCACGACCAGCGTGTCCTCGCCGCGGGAGATGGCGTCCCAGGCCTGGTCCTGTGCGGGGGTGGGGCCGTCGGGGAAGGCGTGCTCGAACCAGGTGCGGGTGGCGGGCCCGAACCGCTCCAGAGGGTCGCTGCTCATCGGGCCAGTGTGACCCGCGGCTCCGACATTCGTCAGCAGGGCCGGGGCGGGCGCGCCGATCACCGATACTGGGGCCGATGCGACTCTCCCTCTTCTGGACCAACATGCACCAGCAATTCGGCGCGGCCTATGCCGAGAGCCTCGCCAAGGACTACGTCATCGAACAGCTCGGCTCGCGCACGGTCGAACAGGCACTGGCCGACGGCGTCTCGGCCAAGGAGGTCTGGAGGGCGGTGTGTGACGCGTTCGACCTTCCGGCCTCGGCCCGCTGAGCGGTGCGGGCGTGTGGGCCCGCCGCCCCGGGCCATGCGGTGTTCGCACGAGAATCGAACAGGGGTTCGGGTAGTGTGGGTTGTCCACAGGCAGACGCAGAGCGTCGAGATCGTCGTACCGAGCGCGTAGCGTCAGGCCCATCATGAAGAAGAAGGCATCGACCCAACAGGGGAATCCCGTGGCTACTGGAGACCGAGACAAGGCTCTCGACACAGCGCTCGCGCAGATCGAGCGACAGTTCGGCAAGGGCTCCGTCATGCGCCTGGGCGACGACGACCGCCCGCCGATCGAGTCGATCCCCACCGGGGCCATCGCGCTCGACGCCGCACTCGGTATCGGTGGCATCCCCAGGGGCCGGGTCGTGGAGGTGTACGGACCGGAGAGCTCAGGAAAAACTACCGTCGCCCTGCACGCGGTCGCCCAAGCCCAGAAGCAGGGCGGGATCGCCGCCTTCGTCGACGCCGAGCACGCACTCGACCCCACCTACGCCGCCAAGATCGGCGTCAACACCGACGACCTGCTGCTCTCCCAGCCCGACACCGGTGAGCAGGCGCTCGAGATCGTCGACATGCTCGTTCGCTCCGGAGCGATCTCCGTGATCGTCATCGACTCCGTGGCCGCCCTGGTGCCCCGCGCCGAGATCGAGGGCGAGATGGGCGACAGCCACGTGGGTCTGCAGGCCCGCCTCATGTCGCAGGCGCTGCGCAAGATCGCCGGCGCGCTCAGCTCCACCGGCACCACCGCAATTTTCATCAACCAATTGCGGGAAAAAGTCGGAGTCATGTTCGGGTGCATGCATTACAACACCCGGGTGACACTGGCGGACGGCAGCCAGGAGAAGATCGGCAAGATCGTCAACCAGGAAATGGACGTCGAGGTCCTCTCCTACGACCCGGAGAAGGACGAGGTCGTTCCGCGCAAGGTCGTCAACTGGTTCGACAACGGCAAGACCGACCACTTCCTGCAGTTCACCGTCGCGCGGTCGGGCAAGAACGGCCGGTCGCAGTTCGCCGCCACCCCCAACCACCTCATCCGCACGCCCGGAGGCTGGCGCGAGGCCGGTGAACTCATCGCAGGTGACCGGGTCCTCACCACACAGCAGCATTTCCTCAACGACCAGCAGCGCCAGGTCGTCTTCGGTTCCTTGATGGGGGACGGTTCTCTCTCCGCCAACACCAGGGGGCACAGTGGGACGCGCTTCCGGATGGGCCACGGGGCCGAGCAGGAGTCTTACCTGGACTGGAAGATCTCCCTGCTGAGCAACATCGGGTACAGCCGGACCACCGACGCCAAGGGGGCGGTCTTCGCCGACTTCACCGCTCTGCCCGAGCTCGCCGAGCTGCACGAGGCGATGTACTTCGGTGACGGGAAGAAGCACCTGAGCTGGGAGTTCCTCAAGCAGCTCACCCCGTTGTCGCTGGCCGTTTGGTACATGGACGACGGCTGCTTCACCGTGCGCTCCGAGGGCGTTCAGGAGCGGACCGAGGGCGGCAGCGGACGGATCGAGATCTGTGTCGAGGCGATGGGCCCGGGGAGCCGCGAGCGCCTGGTGGATCACCTGCGCGACCACTACGGGCTCGACGTCAAGCTCGGCAAACACGGTAGCCGCGAGGTCTCCGTCATCACGTTCACCACTGCGGCCAGCGCACAGTTCCAGGAGATCGTGGCGCCGTACGTGCACGAGTCCATGGCCCACAAGCTCCTGCCGCGGTTCCAGGGCCGCTGTGAGGTCGAGGCCCTCCACTCCGAGCCTGTGGACCGTCTGGTCGCCGAGCCCGTTCTCGACATCCACGTCGAGCCCGAGACCCGGGGCATGCACCGCTTCGACATCGAGGTCGAAGGCAACCACAACTACTTCGTCGACGGGGTCATGGTGCACAACAGTCCCGAGACCACCACCGGTGGCCGGGCGCTGAAATTCTATTCTTCCGTCCGTTTGGACGTTCGAAGGATCGAAACCCTCAAGGACGGAACCGACGCGGTCGGAAACCGTACCCGGGTCAAGGTCGTGAAGAACAAAATTGCGCCCCCCTTCAAGCAGGCCGAATTCGACATTCTGTACGGCGTCGGCATCTCCCGCGAAGGCAGCCTCATCGACCTGGGTGTGGAACACGGCATCGTGCGCAAGTCCGGTGCCTGGTACACCTACGACGGCACGCAGCTCGGGCAGGGCAAGGAGAACGCCCGCAACTTCCTGCGCGAGAACGACGACGTGGCCAACGAGGTCGAGAAGAAGATCAAGGAGAAGATGGGCGTGCCCACGAAGGGCGACGACAGCGCCGCCGGCGAGTCCTCGAAGGCCGCCGAGGACAGTGCGGACTCCAAGGCAGCCCCGGCCAAGAGCACCGCCAAGCGCACCACGAAGAGCACCAAGGCGCCTTCGACCGATGAGTGACGCGGGCGGCGTCCCTCAGGAGGCCCCCGAACCGGATCCGTCGGGCGGGCAGGGTGGCCCGCCCGGCGAGGACCCCGAGGCCAAGGCCCGGGGACTGTGCCTACGCGTGCTCACCCACAGTCCGCGCACCCGAGCCCAGCTCGAACGCGCCCTCCTGCGCCGCGGTTTCGAGGAGGAGGTCGTCGCCTCGGTCCTGGGCACCTTCAGCGAGGCCGGGCTCATCGACGACCGGCTCTTCGCCGAGGCCTGGGTGTCCTCGCGCCACCACGGGCGGCGGCTGTCCCGCAAGGCCCTGGCGCGTGAACTGCGCACCCGCGGGATCGAGGAGGAGACCGTCCGCGAGGCCGTGGACGGGCTCTCCGACGAGGACGAGGAGGAGGCCGCCCGCGACCTGGCGCGCCGCAGCCTCCGGGGCTCGCGCAGCAAGGATGAGCAGACCCGCGTGCGGCGGGCCCTCAGCGTCCTGGCCCGCCGCGGTTACTCGGCCGGGCTTTCCTACCGCGTGGTGCGGGAGGAACTGGAGGCCGAGGGCGTGGACGTCGAACTCCACGACCCCGACCTGTGACCCGGCCCCGGCCTGTGCCCCGAGAGGCTCCGGGTCAGGTGCGGGTGGGGTCGGTGCCCGGCTGCGGGGAGCCCGTGGCGGGTTCCCCGGCGTCGGCATCTCCCCGGTCGGCCGGGGCCTCCGTTTCCCCTGGGCTCCCGTCAGCGGGCGCGGCGGCGCCGGTCCCGTCGGCGTCCGGTGCCGGGACGTCCGCATCGCCGGCCGGGGTCTCCGGCGGGGAGGTCGTCAACTCCAGTGCCGGAACGTCCGCCTCGAAGCCGAACACCGTGGCGTAGAAGCCCAGCTCCGCCTCCAGTGCACGTGTGCGGACGTCGGCGCCGGCGAACCCGTGCCCTTCGCCCCCGAACTCCAGCAGCGCGTGCTGGACGCCCTGTTCGCCCAGGCCGCGGGCCATCGCGGTGGCCTGGTCCGGTGTGACGACCTTGTCCTCCAGGCCCTGCAACAGGAGCACCGGGGCTTCGATGTCGCCGGTCCGGTTCACGGGCGAACGTTCCCGGTAGCTCTCCTCGAACCCGGGCAGCGGGCCCACCAGCGTGTCCAGGAACCGTGACTCGAAGTCGTGTGTGCCTTCGGCGAATCCGAGCAGGTCGGTGACCCCGAACAGGGACACCCCGCACGCGAAGGTGTCGCCGGTCAGTGCCAGCAGAGCCGTGTATCCGCCCGCGCTCGGGCCCCGCACCGCCAGGCGCTCCGGGTCGGCCTCGCCGCCGTCCACGAGCGCGCGGGCCACGGCCGCACAGTCCTCCACGTCGACCACGCCCCACTGTTTGTGCAGGCGTTTGCGGTAGGACCGCCCGTATCCCGTGGAGCCGCCGTAGTTCACGTCGGCCACACCGATGCCGCGGCTGGGGAAGTAGGCCTTGACCAGGTCGAACTCGGAGGTGGAGTGGGAGACCGGTCCGCCGTGTGCCCACACGACGAAGGGTGCCGGGCCTTGTGGGTCCACCGCCGGGTTGGCCGGAGGGTGGATCCGGACGTGCACCGGGGCGCCGTAGCGGCCGGTCATGGTCTGTTCGCGGGGTATCGACAGCAGGGCCCGGTCCGGGGGGTCCTGCATCGAACGCTGCAGTGTCTCCACCGTGGAGGTCTCAGGGTCGAGGCGCACCAGGCACGGGGGTGTGGTGGGGGAGGAGGCCACCGCCACTGCCGTCCGCCCGTCCGAGTGCAGCTGGGACCAGGTGGTCAGTTCGGTGCGTACCGGTTCCAGGTCCAGGGTGTCGGGGTCGTACACGCTCGGGGTGAGGTCGCCCTCGCCGTGCAGCACCACCACATGTCCGGAGTCCAGTACCTGGAAGGAGCGGTGCCCGAGCCGGGCCGGTGGGGCGTGGAACTCCTCCTCGGCGGGGTACAGCGCGAGTGCCTGTCCGGTCAGTCCGGCCTGGTAGAGGTTCCAGAATCCGGGCCAGTCGGAGGCCATGTACAGGGTCCCGGCGTCCGCCCACGCGGGTGAGAGGACCGACTCGTCCACCCCGCCCTTGATCGTGTACTCGTCTCTCAGGGCGCCACCGGTGAGTGTTCCCACCCGTAGTTCGGTGCCGTCCCAGGGCATGCGCGGGTGGTTCCAGCGCACGTAGGCCAGGTGGGTCCCGTCGGGTGAGGGGGTCGGTGATGCGTAGAAGTCCGCGCCGGAGGTGAGCTCGACGATCGCCGAGGGCTCACGGCTGCCGCGTCCGGACAGCGGCACACTCACGATCGACCGGCGGGGTGCGCCTCCGGCGGCCGGGTGTTCCTCGCGCACGCACACGAGGCTCTTGCCGTCGGCGCCCAGTGCGGGGTCGGCGTAACGCAGGCCCCGCTCGACCTCGGGCTCGGGTGTGAGCGGGACCGGCGTCCCGGCGCCACGGTCGAGCAGGTAGAGGCGCTGGTCGTGGCCGTTCGCGAAGGCCACGCCCATCCGGACGAGGGCCTTGTCGTCGCGGCGGGGGACGGGCAGGTGGGAGCGTCCCCCGTACTCGTGCACACGGGTGCCCACGCTCCAGGGCGCGGGCAGGAGTTCGGTGACGGTGCCGGCGTCGTCCCTGTGCATCAGGGTGGTGCGGCCGCCCTCCTCGGGGCGGTCCTCCTCCCACCAGACCTCGTCGCCCTCGACGCTGGGGAACGCCATCCGGCGGATCCCCCGTGCGACGTCACCGGCGCTGATGGGTGACGGCCAGGAGCCGTGGGGGTGGGGTAGTTCAGACATGTCCCGCTCAGGATCGGTCGTGGGTTCGTTTCTGGTGACATGTCGACCATAGCCAGCCGTTGGGACCTGAGTGCAGTTGTGGCCCTCCGTGACTGGATACGGCCTCCATGCAGGTGACACGATGGTTCTCGTACGCACACGTCGGGTATCGTTCCCGATTCGTGACGCCTGTGACACAGCCAGGGCACAGGCTGCGGTCTATGCTTTCGCGGATGTCACGTTGGTGACCGCCGGTCATGCAGGGCCTGCGACCCGGGTCGCTCGCCGCCGGCAGTTGTCACCTCACTGCTAAGAGAGGATGCCAGCGATGAGCAAGGGACGCAGGATCCGCGCCTCCGTGGCCGTCGCCGCGGCGGGCACGCTCGCCCTGTCCGCCTGCACTCCCCCCGAGGGGACGGACGGTCCCGACGGCGGGGCGGACGACATCCAGGACCTCACGCTCGCGACCGGTTCCACGGGCGGCACCTACTTCACGCTCGGAGGTGAGATCGCTCAGCTGTGGAGCGACCACATCGATGATACGCAGGTCGAAACCTTCCCGACCGGCGCCTCCGTGCAGAACCTCCGTGCTCTGGAGGGGGCGACCGAGGACGAGGAAGAGGGCGAGATCGACCAGGTCGAGCTCATCATGGCGGTCAACGGTGTGGCGATGCAGGCCCAGGAGAGCGAAGGTCCCTTCGCGGAGGAGCCGCTCGAGGACCCCGACGACGTCTACTTCCTCGGCAACATCTATCCCGAGGTCATGCAGGTCGTGGTGCTGGCCGACTCCGACATCGAGTCCATCGCCGACCTGGACGGCGCCAACGTGGAGATCGGCCCGGCAGGCAGCGGTACCGAGGTCGCCGCCCGGGACATCCTGGAGACGTACGGTATCGACCCCGACGAGGACATCAACTCCTTCGACAGCGACTTCGGCGACGCCGCAACAGCGCTGGGCGACGGGCAGGCCGACGCGGCGTTCGGCATCCTCTCGGTCCCGGCCTCCGGTATCGAGGAGATCTCGGCCAACAACGACGTCCGCGTCCTCCCGATCGAGGGTGAGGAGGCCGAGGAACTCCAGGAGGCCGACGAGAGCTACGACCTCATGGACATCGAGGCCGGTACCTACAGCGGTCAGGACGAGGAAGTCACCACCCTGACCCAGTGGGCCTCGCTGTACAGCACCGGTGCGCTCGACGACGAGACCGCCTACGAGCTGACCCGTGTCATGTACGAGCAGGCCGACGAGATGGGCCACGCCATCAGTGACCAGGTGCAGCTGGAGACGGCCTTGGAGTCCCAGGGCGTGATGGAGCTGCACCCGGGCGCCGAGAGCTTCTACGAGGACGAGGGCGTTCTGTAGCAACGGCCCTTCGGACGTGCCGCGGGCACGTCTGCCCTGGACCTGGGGAACCCCATCCCATCAGGGCCGCCCGTCGCCAACGGGCGGCCCTGAGCTGTGAGGAGTTGCGGGGTACACCTCACCCTCCGGCCCGGTGTGACCGCGGGCCGGGGGCGGGAATGTTTGTCTGGATCCGAGTGGGGCCCGCGCGGTCCCTCTCCTGTGGTGAGTGGCGGGCGACCCCCGCCGAGTGAAGGATGGGGCGATGACGACTGATTCCCGACCGCCGGACGGTCCCGACCGTTCCGGTGCGGGAGCGAACACCACTGAGGGTGCGCTCGACGACTCGACGCTGAAGAGCATCGAGCAGGACATCTCCGGTCTCGAGAAGCAGGATCTCTCTGCTGACGACCCCGGCATGGGCAGCCGCCAGGACCTGACGGCGGTGTGGCGCTGGGCGGTGTTCTTCGGTGCTGTGCTCCTGGCCGTGTTCCACCTGTGGACGGCCATGACGCAGACTCTTCCCCCGTTGCAGCAGCGTTCCCTGCACCTGGGTCTGGGCCTGGGCCTGGTGTTCCTGCTCTACCCGACCAAGCCGCGCGCCTCCGGCCCCAAGAGCGGTTTCCACGGCTCGGTGATGACGGTCAGCTTCATGCTGCTGGCCTATTTCGTGGTCGGTGTGGTCAGTGGCGACGACATGGTCATGTATCTGTACCTGCCGCAGGCGCTGTTCGGTGTGCTCGCGGCCGTGGCGGTCGCCGGGACCTGGTGGTGGATCTTCAAGTGGCGGCAGGACGGCCGCGGTTCTCCCTCCAGGGCGCAGAAGAGCGCAGGTGTGACGCTGCTGGTCCTGGCCGCCCTGATGTCCCTGGACCTGGTGACCAGCGAGGCCGCCGGCGGGTTCTTCTTCCTGCCGATCCTCGGCCTGGCGTTGGTGCTCCTGAGCCTGTTGTCGGCCGTGGTTCTGCTGCGTCACCCCCAGGCCGTGCCGGTGTGGCTCTGGCCGGCCGCGAGCCGCTGGGGCATGACCGCCGCTGCTTCCGCGATCCTGCTGTACATGGCCGTCTCCGGTGTGGCGGGCTGGAACGTCATCGGACCGGCCCTGCTGGTGCTGGCGCTGGTGCAGGCGGCCCGGTACGTGCCCGTGACGGTCATGGGGTTGCCGTTCGCCGACATCGCCCTGGCGGGGCTCGGTGTCCTCGCCGGCCTGTACATGTTCTTCAACTACCAGGAGATCCAGGGCACGGTCGGTGTCGTGAACCCGACCTACGTCACGGTCGGCACGATCGGGATCCTGCTCGTTCTGGTGGCGGCCTCGCGGGTGCTCGGTCAGGCGCTCGTCGTGCTGGCCTCGGTGATGCTGGCCTTCTCCTACTTCGGGCAGTACATGCCCGGGTTCCTGCGCCATCGCGGCTCGAGCGTGGACCAGATCGTCACCAACCTCTGGGTCGGTACCGAGGGTGTGTTCGGCACCCCGCTGGGGATCTCGGCGACCTTCATCTTCCTGTTCATGATCTTCGCCGCGATGCTGCAGCGCACCGGTATGGAGAGGTTCTTCACCGACCTGGCGCTGGGTGCGACCGGCGGGGCGATCGGCGGCACCTCGAAGGTCGGCATCGTCACCAGCGCCTTCACCGGCACCATCACCGGCAGTTCGGTGGCGGGCACGGTCTCCAACGGCGCGTTCACGATCCCGATGATGAAGAAGTCCGGCTACAACCGCGAGTACGCGGGCGCGGTCGAGGCCTCCTCCTCCACGGGCGGGCAGATCCTGCCGCCCATCATGGGCGCGGGCGCCTTCATCATGATCGAGTTCACCGGGGCCAGTTACGGTGAGATCCTCGTGGCCGCGGCGATCCCCGCGATGATGTTCTTCGTCGCCCAGTACGTGGTCGTGCACTACGACTCGAAGCGCTTCGGTATCGGCGGCCTTCCCAAGGAGATGCTGCCGAACGTGCGCCAGGTGATGCTGACGCGCGGTTACCTGCTGATCCCGATCATCGCGATCTTCGTGCTGTTGTCGATGGGTTACTCGCCGATGTTCTCGGCGATGGGCGCGGTCGCGGCGGTCGTGGCCATCAACCTGTTCGTGCAGGTCATCACCATCCCCTGGACCAAGATCGACGGGAACCTGCGCCTGCGCGCGGTCGGTGAGATCGCGGGACGGCTCACGCGTCTGGCCCTTCCGCTGGTGGTCGCCGGTGCGGCCGCTTCCGCTCTGGTGTGGGTGGCGCAGTCCGTGGTCATCGGGATCGACCGTGGTGTCACGGCGCTGATCGCTTCGGCGCTCATCGCTCTGGCTGCCGTGGTGGTGGTCCTGCTGTTCCGTAGGTGGGCGGCCCACGATCCGGACCGGCTGGACCTGAACTCGATCCTGGACGGGCTGGTGGGTGCGGCCCGCCTGGCGGTGCCGATCATCGTCGCCTGTGCCTCTGCGGGCATCATCGCCGGTGTCATCACGACCACGGACCTGGGGCTCAAGCTCTCGTCGGGTCTGTTGGGCGTGGCCGGCACCGTCTCCGGCGGGATCGCCGGTTCCCTGGACTGGCTGGCTTCGAGCCCGCTGTTGGCCTGGGCGGGTCTGGACGCCGGTTTCGGGGACCAGCTCGTGTCGGACATGCGCCTGGACCTGGCGCTGATCCTGGCCATGTCGATGCTGGCCTGCCTGGTGCTGGGCATCGGTCTGCCGACCACCGCGAACTACGTCATCACCGCGACGCTGGCGGCCCCGGCGATCGTGGCGGTGATCGGGGGCGAGTTCGATGTGCCGCAGGTGTCGATGCTCCTGATGGCGCACATGTTCGTGTACTACTTCGGTGTGCTGGCCGACATCACACCGCCGGTCTGTCTGGCGGCGTATGCGGCCTCGGGCATCTCCGGGGGCGACGCGGTCAGGACCGGTGTCTACGCGGTGCGTATCGCCTGTGCCGCGTTCATCATGCCGTACATGTTCGTGTTCAACCCGGCCTTGCTGCTGCAGGACGTCACGTTCTGGGAGGGCCTCTTCACGGTCGTCTCCGCGTTCGTCGGTGCGGTGCTGGTGGCCCTGGGCATGACCGGGTTCATCAGGCGGGACGTCCCTTGGCCCTCGCGTTCGGGCATCCTGGTGGCGGGTCTGCTGGTGGTCTCCCCGGGCCTTGCGGTGACCCTCCTCGGTCTGGCGCTCGGCGGGTCCCTCTACGCCTTCGAGCTGTACCGGACCCGGCACCTGCCGGATTTCGTGGTCAACACGGACGGCATGGGGTCCATGGGGCAGAACAGGAAGCGCTCGATGGAGGCCTGATCGGTCTGCTCGGGGGCGTACGCCGTCGCGGCCCCCGCGTCCGGACGCCCGGTCCGGTGCGCGGGGGCCGTTCTCTGGCTGGACCGAGGGGCCGACACAGCCGATAGCCTGGGGGCGTGAGCCAGAGTCGTACCTACCAAGTGCGGACCTACGGCTGCCAGATGAACGTCCACGACTCCGAGCGCCTCTCCGGTCTGCTGGAGGACGCGGGATTCGCGCGCGCAGCCGAGGACACCACCGCCGACATCGTCGTCTTCAACACCTGCGCGGTCCGCGAGAACGCCGACAACCGCCTCTACGGCAATCTCGGGCACCTGCGGCCGGTCAAGGACCGCAACCCCGGGATGCAGATCGCCGTGGGCGGTTGCCTGGCGCAGAAGGACCGCGGTGAGATCGTGCGCCGCGCTCCCTGGGTGGACGTGGTCTTCGGCACGCACAACATCGGTTCCCTGCCCGCCCTTCTCGAGCGCTCCCGTATCGAGAAGGAGGCGCAGGTCGAGATCGCCGAGTCGCTCGAGCATTTCCCGTCGACGCTGCCCAGCCGTCGGGAGTCGGCCTATGCGGCGTGGGTGTCGATCTCGGTCGGGTGCAACAACACCTGCACGTTCTGCATCGTGCCGTCGCTGCGCGGCAAGGAGAAGGACCGCCGTCCCGGCGATGTGCTCGCGGAGGTGCGTGCCCTGGTCGAGGAGGGCGTCACCGAGGTGACCCTGCTGGGCCAGAACGTCAACGCCTACGGCAGCGAGTTCGGTGACCGCCAGGCCTTCTCCAAGCTCCTGCGCGCCTGTGGTGAGGTCGAGGGGTTGGAGCGGGTGCGTTTCACCTCGCCCCACCCGCGCGACTTCACCGACGACGTCATCGAGGCCATGGCCGAGACCCCCAACGTCATGCCGCAGCTGCACATGCCGCTGCAGTCGGGCTCGAGCAAGGTGCTCAAGGACATGCGCCGCTCCTACCGCCAGGAGCGCTTCCTCAACATCGTGGAGAAGGTGCGGGCCTCGTTGCCGGACGCCGCGATCAGCACCGACATCATCGTGGGCTTTCCCGGTGAGACCGAGGAGGACTTCCAGGAGACGCTGCACGTGGTGCGCGAGGCGCGCTTCTCGCAGGCTTTCACGTTCCAGTACTCCAAGCGCCCCGGCACCCCGGCCGCCACCATGGACGGCGAGGTCCCCGCCGACGTGGTCAAGGACCGCTACCAGCGCCTGGTGGACCTGCAGGACCAGATCTCCCTGGAGGAGAACCGCAAGATCGTCGGGCGCGAGGTGGAGCTGCTGGTCGCGGAGTCCCAGGGCCGCAAGAGCGACGAGCGCCGCCGTCTCTCGGGCCGCGCCCCCGACAACCGCCTCGTGCACTTCTCCCTGGCCGAGGGCGACGAGGAGCCGCGACCGGGCGACACCGTCACCGTCGAGGTCACCTACGCGGCGCCGCACCACTTGGTCGCGGACTCCGGTGTGCGGTCGTTGCGCCGTACCCGGGCCGGTGATGCCTGGGACGCCCGCAACGGGCGCCCGGTGCAGCAGAGCGCCCCGGACGTGATGCTGGGGATGCCCGCGGTGGGCAAGCCGGTCGAGGAGCCGGCTGCGCCGGCGGGGGGCTGCTGCAGTATCGACTGACAACGTTGCCGGGGTGCGGAGCAGCCCGGCAAGGACGACGGCCGGGGCCGGTCCCGCGTGAGGGGTCGGCCCCGGCCGTGTTTGCGACCGCGGCGGGTTCAGGGCGCCGGTCCGCGACGCCGTTCAGGTGCCCAGGCGTACCGGCAGTTCTTCCAGGCGCAGGGCGCCCGGGGCGAACGCCGGGCGGGGCGGGCGGTCCTCCACCAGCGACAGGCCGGGGTAGGAGCTCAGCAGCTGAGTGAACGCCACCTCGCCCTCCTGCCGGGCCAGGGCCGCGCCGAGGCAGTAGTGCATCCCGTGTCCGAAGGCCACGTGGTTCTCACCCGGACGCCCGTGGTGCCGGGTGATGTCGAACCGGTCGGGGGCGGGGTGCGAGTCGGGGTCGTGGTTGGCGCCCCACAGGACCGCAATGGCGCGCTCGCCGCGGACCACGGTGCCGGTGTGCAGTGGGATGTCCTCCGTGGCGTACCGGGCCTGGCTGACGGCAGCGGTGCCGCGGTGCCGCAGCATCTCGTGGATCGCGGCGGGAACCAGCCCCGGTTCGTCGCGCAGTCGTTCGAGCTGGTCCGGGTGGCGCAGGAGCTCGACGGTCCCGTTGCCGATGAGGTGTGCGGTGGTCTCGTGGCCTGCGATGACGAGGGTGAAGATCAGCGTGACCAGCTCGGTGCCGTTGAGGCGGTCGCCGTCCTCGTCCCGCGCGTGGATGAGCGCGTCGAGCAGGTCGTCGTGCGGTTCCTTCCGGCGCTGCTCGATCATGCCGTGGATGTGCTCGATGAGTTCGCCGAAGACCTGGTTCATCTCCTCCGGGCGCTGCGGGTCGAAGCGGGTGAGCCGGTGGCTCCAGTCCCGCCAGAGCGGCCGGTCCTGCTCCGGGACACCCACCAGGTCGCAGATGACCGCGATGGGCAGCGGATAGGCGAAGTGCTCGACGAGGTCGACCACCCCGTCCTCGTCCGCGTGCCCGGGCAGGGCGGCCAACAGGTCGGCGCTGATGCGTTCCACGGACGGGCGGAGCTCGTTGACCCGCCGCACCGTGAAGGTTCGGGAGACGAGTTTGCGCAGGCGCACGTGGTCCACGCCGTCCTTCTGCAGGAGGCTCTCGGTCAGGTAGGTGACCAGGTCCTCCCTCAGCCCCAGGCCGCGCAGGGCGTCGGCGCGGGTGATCCGGACACCTTCACCGGGCACGTTCCCCGGATCCATGACGAAACGACGGTCGGAGAGGATGGTGCGCACGTCCTCGTCGTCGACGAAGATCCGGGCGGGTTGCTGGTCGACGAACAGCGCCGGTGCGGATCCGCCTGCTGCGCGCACACGCTCCACCAGCGCATGAGGGTCGGCGGCGACGTCTGGGTCGCGCAGGTCGATGATTCCGTCCGAGGGCTGCGGCGTTGCGGTGGTCATGGCCTCTCCAGGGTCATTCGCGTCGGATGGTGCGGTAGCGGTCGATCTCGGCCCGTACGTGCTGGACCGTGTTGTCGAACAGGCCCACGACCTGGGGCCAGGCGGCGCGTAGGGCGTCGGTGTCCTCGGGGGTCTCGCCGAGTGCGTGGCGGAGGGCGTCGGCGGCCAGTTCCGTGCCGCGAGCAGGGTCCGGCACGTGGTGCCCGTGGTTCTCGAGCAGTGGCGGGTAGATGAGGAAACCGGTCACGACGGTGCCGAAGACGTGGAAGAGCTCTTCGGGTTGGAGGTCGCCGCGGACCAGGCCGTGCTCGTGCAAGAGGCGGAAGTAGGCCTCCTGGTCTTCGAGGCGCCGGTCGATCAGGTTTCCGCCCTCGGCGGCAGCGGTGTCGGTGAGTGTCCCGAGCATGCCGGTGTCGCCCATGAAGATCTTCCGCAGGATCGGTGTGCCGGTGAGGGCCGTCAGGGCGAACGAGCCCACACGGCTCGGCAGGATCTCGGCGGGCTCGGAGCTCATGCGCTCCACGATCCGTGCAGCGGTCTCGCTCTGGGCCCGCATGAGCACCACCAGGAACAGCACTTCCTTGGTGGGGAAGTGCAGGTAGACCGTTCCCTTGCCGACCCCTGCCCTGCGTGCGACGTCCTCGATGGTGATCTTGGTCGGTCCCAGCGCGACCATGAGGTCGGCCGCTGCGTCGAGGATGCGGTCGGCACGTTCGGCTCGTGCCTGCGGGGAACGTCGGGAACGGGCGGACTGGACCACGTGGTGCTCCTGTTGGTCGACGGGGTGCGGAAGGCCTGTGGCCCCGCTGTGTGCAGCGCTGACGACCATATCGCCGCACCTCCCCTGTGACCTTGTGACTGATTTTCGAAGTTGGTCACGAAGTCACGATAAGCGGAGACGGGGGAACGCTGCAAGGGGTGGCGACGCGACGTGCAGACGGGCGGGAGCGCGGGGGGACGCAAAGACGGAGCGCCGCACCCCGGGCGGGGTACGGCGCTCCTGTGATCGAGGGCCGGGGGTCAGTCCGCCCCGAGGCGCCCCATCGGCAGCCAAGTGGACACGTCGACCAGGGCATCGCCCGAGGGCTCCTCGTCGGCGCCCGAGAGCGCCTTCTCCACGTGGTGCAAGGCGCGTTCGACCAGGTCCTCGGCGTCATGGGGCAGCCACGTCACACGCGGGTCGCGGCGGAACCACGACTCCTGGCGGCGGGCGAACTTGCGTGTGGCCTGGGCGGTGGCCGCACGGGCCTCCGACTCCGACATCTCCCCGTCCAACTGGGCCAGGGCCTGCGAGTAACCCAGTGCGCGCGAGGCGGTGCGGCCCTCGCGCAGACCGATCTTGTCGAGCTCGCGGACCTCCTCCACCAGACCCTTGTCCCACATGCGGTCCACACGCAGGTCGATGCGCTGGTCCAGCTGTTCGCGCGGGGCGGAGACGCCCAACTGCAGGCAGGGGTAGAAGGAGGAATGGTCCGGCAGGTTCGCGGTGAACGGCTCCCCGGTCAGCTCCACGACCTCGAGGGCGCGCACGATACGGCGGCCGTTGCCCGGCAGGATCGAACGTGCCGCGGCCGGGTCGACGTCGGCCAGGCGCGCGTGCAGGACCCCGGGGCCGACCTCGTTGAGCTCGGCCTCCAGGCGGGCGCGCACGTCGGGGTCGGTGCCCGGGAAGTTGAGGTGGTCGAGCACCGCCCGCACGTACAGGCCCGAGCCGCCCACCAGGATCGGGAGCACGTCCTGGTCGGTGAGTTCCTCGACGCGTTCGCGCGCCATGGTCTGGTAGCTGGCCACGTCGGCGGGCTCGGAGACCTCCCACACGTCCAACAGGTGGTGGGGCACTCCGCGGCGTTCGGCCTCGGTGACCTTGGCGGTGCCGATGTCCATGCCCTGGTAGAGCTGCATGGAGTCGGCGTTGATCACCTCTCCGCGCCGGCCGACGCGTTCCTCCAGCCGCAGCGCCAGCTCGACGGCGAGGTCCGATTTGCCCACAGCGGTCGGGCCGACGACCGCGATCACCTTGATCATGGCCCCAGCGTAGCCATGCCGACACACTCCCCGCTGCCGGGTCGGTCACACGGGGTGTGCCGCCTGCGCCCCAGGGCGCTCCTTCCTGCGAGCGGGGTGGCACGGTGGCGGGTCGGCGCCCGGGCCCCGGCGCTCTTGCAGCGACCAGGAGGCCCGGCGTGCGCCCTAGTATTGAAGGCATGCGATTCGCCAAGGGCCACGGAACAGAGAACGACTTCGTGATCCTCCCCGACCCGGACGGGGAGCTGGAGCTCACGGAGGAGACCGTCCGTCTGCTGTGCGACCGACGCGCCGGCCTGGGCGGGGACGGGATCCTGCGCGTGGTGCGCACCAGCGCCCGGGGCGAGGCGCTGGCGCCTGCCGCGCGCACGGGCGAGCGTCCCGAGTGGTTCATGGACTACCGCAACGCCGACGGCTCGGTGGCAGAGATGTGCGGCAACGGGGTGCGGGTCTTCGCGCGCTACCTCCTGCACGCGGGGCTGGTCTTCGAGAACCGTTTCGAGATCGGGACCCGCGACGGGGCCAAGCAGGTCTCGATCGAGGACGACGGCCAGGTCACGGTGGACATGGGCCGGGTCGAGATGCAGGGCTCGTCGTCGGCGAAGCTGGCCCGCCAGGCGGTGCACGGCGCGCAGATCTCGGTCGGCAACCCCCACCTGGCGTGCGAGGTGACCGGCCCGGTCGCCGACGTGGACCTGAGCGAACCCCCCGTCCTCGATCCCGAGGCCTTCCCCGAGGGCGCCAACGTCGAGGTCTACGCCCGCACCGGTCCCGGGTCCCTGGAGATGCGGGTCTTCGAACGCGGTTCCGGCGAGACCCGTTCCTGCGGTACCGGCATCGTTGCCGCTGCGTCCGCCGCCACCCAGAGCGGGGAGAGCGCGACGTGGAAGGTGCGTGTGCTCGGCGGCGAGTGCACGGTCCTGCTCGATGCCTCCGGGGCCCGGCTGCGCGGTCCCGCGGTGATCGTCGCCGAGGGTGAGACCTACCTGGCCTGACCCTGCTGCGTTCTCCACCGGTTCCGGCCCGCCCCGGTCGGGGCCGCCCCGCTAAGACCGGCCCAGCAGCGCCCCGGTACCCAGACCGCGCAGGGAGGCGTCCAGTACGCGAGCGGTGTGGGCCACCGGCATCGGCGTCCCCGCACGTTCCAGGGCCGAACCGATCTGCATCGAGCACCCCGGGTTGCCCGAGACCAGCACCTGTGCCCCCGTGGCCGCCGCGTCCTGGCCCTTGCGGTCGCCCAGTTCCGCGGCGGGTTCGGGGTTGAACAGGTTGTACACTCCGGCCGACCCGCAGCAGATCTCCTTGTTCGGGAGGTCGGAGACGGTCAGCTCGGGAATCCGTGCCAACAGCTCCCGCGGCGCCGACGTCACGCCCTGGCCGTGGGACAGATGACAGGCGTCGTGGTAGGCCGCGTGCACCGGAAGCGGATGGCGTTCGGCCTGCGGTCCCAGGTCGGCCAGGAACTCGGTGAGGTCGATGACCTTCTCCGAGGCCGCCCGGGCACGGCGCACCCAGGCCGGATCGGCCCCGGCCTCCTCCAGGGTCCGGTCCATGTGCTTCATGCTCGACCCGCACCCGGCCGAGTTCACCACGATGCGTTCCACGTCGGCCTGTTCGAAGACCTCGACGAGGGCGCGCGTGAACCGGGCCGCCTCGTCCAGGCGCCCCGAGTGGCCGGACAGCGCCCCGCAGCACCCTTGGGAACGCGGGATCACCACGTCACAGCCCTCCAATGCCAGGATCCGTGCGGTGGCGGTGTTGACCTCGGGGAAGAACGCCCCCTGCACGCATCCCACGAGCATGCCGACCCGTGCCCGGCGGTTGCCGACCGCGGGCACGAACTCGGGCAGGGGCGGCGGGGGTGACGACAGTGGCGGGGCGATGCGTTCCATCGTCGCGAGCGTGGGGGAGATGCGTTCGAGCACCCCGCTCGAGCGCAGGGCCCGGCCCACACCCGTGGCCTGGTAGGCGCGCAGGGGGCCCCGCATCATCCGGAGCCGGCCGCGGTACGGGAACAGTGAGAAGACCGCGCCCCGCAGCGCACGTTCGGCGACGGGGCGTTCGTGCTGTTCCTCCACCCGGTGGCGAGTGTGGTCGATGAGCGCGTCGTAGGCCACGCCCGAGGGGCACGCGGACACACACGCCAGGCACCCCAGGCAGTTGTCGAAGTGGCTGACCGCCGCCTCCGTGAGCACGTCGTCCTCGTGCATCTGTTCCATGAGGTGGATCCGTCCCCGCGGGGAGTCCATCTCCTGCCCCCACAGCACGTGGGTCGGGCACGTGGGAAGGCAGAACCCGCAGTGCACGCAGTCGTCGAGGAGCTCGCTGAAACGCTGGTCGCTGTCGCCGGAGATGGGCTCGGTCATGGGGGCTGCTCCCTGGTCGGGTGGGACTCGCTCGGAATCGGGGTCGTGGACTGTCGTGGGCTCATGTCCCGCCCGGGCCGCGTCCGGGCGCGAACCTGTGGTCGGGGTCGAAAGCGTCCTTGACCGCGCGCATCAACGCCAGTCCGGGCACCTGGCCCCACCGGTCCACCGCCTCGGCCGTCTCCGGGTCCGCGCGCACCAGGGTCGCCGTCCACCCCGGGCGAGCGCGTGCCTCCACCAGGGCCGAGGCCACTTCGCCGGGCGCGGCGCCCTCCGGCCACGACAGATGCAGCGCGCCCCGCGGGGCGCATCCCTCGATCCGGGCGCGGGGGCCCAGCAGGGTGGCGGCCTCCACCGACTCCGCGGGCGGGACCGACAACCACGCCAGAGGACCGGACTCAGGACGCAGGCCCCAGCCGGACGACAGGCCCTCGTGCACCCGGGCGTGGGGCCCCAGTGCCTGCACGGCCCGCTCGGCGCGCGGAAGCACGCCCTCCGGGCTGCCTTCCACCACCACCCGCAGGGCCAACGGTGTACCTGGACGTGCGCAGACCTCCACCGCGGAGGGCACGATCGGGCTCTGCCGGATCTGCGCCAGCGCCCGCTCGGCCTCGGGGCGGTCGTCGAACTCGGCCTCGACCAGGCGCAGAGCCCCGGGTTCGGGCTGGAGCCGGAAGGCGACCGAGGCCACCGCCCCCAGGGTTCCGTGACCGCCGGTGTGGAGTTTGGCCAGGTCGTAGCCGGCCACGTTCTTGACCACGCGTCCGCCGCTGCGTGCCACCACGCCGTCAGGGCGCACGGTCGTCATCCCGATCACCAGGTCGCGCAGGGCCCCGTGCAGCAGGCGCCGCGGCCCGCTCGCCCCGGTGGCGACCGCCCCGCCCACGGTCCCTCCCGAGCGGACGGGGTCGTACGACAGGCGCTGGCCCTCCTTGGCCAGGTGGGTGTACAGATCGGCGACGGGCGTGCCGGCGCCCACCTCGACGACCAGGTCGCCGGGGTCGTGGTCGATCCACGACAGGTGCGAGGTGTCGACGAGCAGGTCGAGGGAGCTCGGGGGCGGGCTCCAGTCCTGCGCGGTGCCGCCACCCCGCAGGAGCACGGTGCGGCCCTGGTGGGCGGCCTCGTTCAGGGTCCGGGACAGTTCGGCGGTGCTCGACGGTTCCGCGACCCGCGTGGGCACGAGTCCGCCGACCGCGTCCTGCGGTGCGCCGTCCCGCACGACCGGGACGGGGGTCCGGGAGGGTCCAGCCATGTCAGGTTCCGTTCCGTGGTCGTCGGTCCGGCGGGTCAGAACTGCTCGGCGCGCCCGGAGGCCACCAGCGGGTGCACGTCGCGGCTCACCCCCGGCTGCTCCCCGCACAGTCGCGGGGTGGGCAGGAGCTTCTCGGGGTTGGCGGTGCCGTCGGGGTCGAGAGACCGCCGGAAGAGCTCGAAGGTCTCCAGGTCGTCGGGTGTGTACATGCGCGGCATCTTGCAGGCCTTGTCCACACCCACGCCGTGCTCGCCGGTGATGGAGCCCCCGTGCTCCACACACAGGTCCAGGATCTGCGCGGAGACCTCCTCGGCCCGCTCCCACGCACCCGGTTCTGCGTCGTCGAAGAGCACCAGGGGATGCAGGTTCCCGTCGCCCGCGTGGAAGACGTTGGCGACCCGGATCCCGGAGTCCGCGGAGAGCTCGGTGATGCGGCGCAGGACCTCGGGCAGGGCGGTGCGCGGGACCACGCCGTCCTGGACGATGTAGGCGGGGCTGATGCGGCCCACGGCGGCGAAGGCGGACTTTCGGCCCTTCCAGATGCGTGCGCGTTCCTCGGCGCTGCTGGCGGTACGGGTCTCGAAGGACCCGGCCTGCTCGCACAGGTGCTCGACCTGTGCGACCTGGGCGTCGACCTCTTCGACGGGGCCGTCCAACTCCACCACCAGGACCGCCGCCGCGCCCTCCGGGTAGTCGCAGGCCACCGCCGCCTCGGCCGCCTCGATCGCAAGTGCGTCCATCATCTCGATCGCGGAGGGGAGCACGCCCTCGCCGATGATCGAGCTGACCGCGCGCCCGCCCGCGTCCATGCTGTCGAAGGCGGACAGGAGCGTCACGGTCTTGTCCGGCGAGCGGGTCAGGTTCACCACGACGCGGGTGGCCACGCCCAGGGTGCCCTCCGAGCCCACGAAGGCGCCGATGAGGTCGTACCCGGGGGCGTCGGCGGCCTTGCCCCCGAGGCTGACCAGGTCGCCGGCGGGGGTGACCACGTCGAGGCCGCGCACGTGGTTGACGGTGAACCCGTACTTGAGGCAGTGGGCGCCGCCGGAGTTCTCCGCGACGTTGCCGCCCACCGAGCACACCTGCTGACTGGAGGGGTCCGGGGCGTAGTAGTAGCCGTGCGGGGCGGCGGCGCGGGTGATGTCGAGGTTGGCCACGCCGGGTTCGACGACCGCGCACTCGTTGGCGGTGTCGATCTCGAGGATGCGGCGCATGCGGGAGGTGACCAGCAGGACCCCGTCGGCGTGGGGGAGGGCGCCGGCGGAGAGCCCCGTTCCGGCTCCGCGCGGGACGAAGGGGACGCCGTGCTCGTGGCAGAGGCGGACCACCGCGGCGACCTGGTCGGCGGAGGTCGGCAGGGCCACGACGCCGGGGACCTCGCGGTGGTGGGCGAGCCCGTCGTTCTCGTAGGTGCGGCGCTGTGAGTGGTCGGTGAGGAGCCCGTCGTCGCCCAGGATCGCGCGCAGGTGGGGGACGAGGTCGGCCACGGCCGCGGCGCGGGGGGAGGCGGTCGCGGGGCCCGGGGGCCGCGCGTTGCCTGCGCTGCCCGTGTTCTCGTGCTCGGCCAGGGACATGGGGAGCCTCCGCCTCGGGTCAGGCGCGGGTGAAGTGGATCACCCGGCATGGGACCTGCTTGGACCGTAGGCCGCGGGAGGTGCGGAGTGCAAGGGGTTCCCGGGCTCGAGTGGAAATCGGGTTCCGTCTCTTGGAATCACGCGGCCCGGCGGCTGTCACGCGCGGAGCGGCGCGGCGCAGAACCGGGGTGACTCCGAAGGTGCTGGGCGAGGAGGCATGGCCGTGGCGTTCCACCTCGGGCGCTCGCCGCGCTCGCACCCGAGGTGGAACTGGGTCGGGCCGCTCGCGTCCGGGGGCGGCGGAACGGCCCTGGGTGCCCCGGGGCCGGGCCCCGGGGCACGGAGTCCTTACGGCATGCGCTCGTAGGCGGGCAGGGTCAGGAAGTCGACGTACTCGTCGGCCAGCGCGACCTCGGAGAACAGCTCCTTGGCCTGCTGGTACAGCTTCTCGTCGAAGGCCTGGCCCAGTTCCTCACGGATCGTGACGAGCTCCTCGTCGATGATCGTGCGCACCAGGTCGGCGGTGACCTTCGGGCCGTCCTCGAGCGTGACGTCGTTGTGCAGCCACTGCCAGATCTGCGAACGCGAGATCTCGGCGGTCGCGGCGTCCTCCATCAGGTTGTGGATCGCGACCGCGCCGTTGCCGCCCATCCACGTCGCCAGGTACTGCAGGGCGACGTTGATGTTGGCGCGCAGGCCGGCGGCGCTGATCCCGCCCGGGGTCTTGTCGACCGCGAGCAGGTCGGCGGCGGACACGTCCACGTCCGGGCGCTGCTTGGAGATCTGGTTCGGGTTCTCGCCGAGGACCCCGTCGAAGATCTCCTTGGCCACCGGAACCAGGTCGGGGTGGGCGACCCAGGAACCGTCGAAACCGTCGCCCGACTCACGGGACTTGTCGTCGCGGACCTTGGCGAAGGCGTTCTTGTTGACCTCCTCGTCCCTGCGGGAGGGGATGAAGGCCGCCATGCCGCCGATCGCGTGCGCACCGCGCTTGTGGCAGGTCTTGACCAGCAGCTCGGTGTAGGCGCGCATCATCGGCGCGGTCATGCCGACGGAGTTGCGCTCGGGCAGCAGGAACTTGCGTCCGCGGGTGCGGTGCACCTTGATGATGCTGAACAGGTAGTCCCAGCGGCCGGCGTTGAGACCGGCGGAGTGCTCGCGCAGCTCGTAGAGGATCTCCTCCATCTCGAACGCGGCCGGGATCGTCTCGATCAGGCACGTGGCGCGGATCGTGCCGCGCGGGATGCCCAGACGCTCCTGGGCGAGGACGAAGATCTCGTTCCAGAGGCGGGCCTCCAGGTGGCTCTCCATCTTCGGCAGGTAGAAGTAGGGGCCCTTGCCCTTGGCGATCTGCCGCTTCGCGCTGTGGAAGAAGTAGAGAGCGAAGTCGACGATGCCGCCGCTGACCCGCTCACCGTCGACGAGGATGTGCTTCTCGTCCAGGTGCCAGCCGCGCGGGCGCACGACGATGGAGGCGAGCTCCTCGTCGGCCTTGAGCGCGTAGGTCTTGCCCTGGGGCGAGGTGAAGTCGACCTTGCGGTCGAGGGCGTCGCGCAGGTTGAGCTGGCCCTCGACCATGTTCTCCCACAGCGGGGTGTTGGCGTCCTCGAAGTCGGCCAGCCACACCTTCGCGCCGGAGTTGAGCGCGTTGATCGTCATCTTGCGGTCGGTCGGGCCGGTGATCTCCACGCGGCGGTCGGTGATGCCCGGCGCGGGGTCGGCGACCTTCCAGCTGTCGTCCTCGCGGATGTGCTTGGTCTCGGGGAGGAAGTCGAGGTCCTCCCCGGCTGAGATGCGGTCCTGGCGCTCCTTGCGGGCGCGCAGCAGTTCCTGGCGGCGCGGCTCGAAGTTGCGGTGGAGCTCGGCGACGAGGGCGAGGGCGTCCTCGGTGAGGATCTCGTCGTACCGGTCGTTGCGGGGGCCGGTGATCTCGACCCCTTGCTTGGCGCCCATGTCAAACCTTCCACGATCCGAAAAAAACTTTTGATATGTGGAAATCAAGATATCGGGGGCTGCCCCCCGTGGTCAACGCCGCCTGCGAGGCACAAGACCGAAAAGTTTGCGTACAAGTGAAGCCAACGGAAACTTGTCGACGAATTTTTGCTGTTCTTCGGCTGTCACAGGTGAAGGGATCGTCTCACGCCTCCGCCGGGCCGAGTGGTACGTGTCACCCACCGGGCAAAAACCCGTGTGCTCCGCGCCGGTTCCGGTGAGACCATCGAGAGACCACCGCACGGACCGGCAGCCGGAAGAATCCCGGCGGTGGCGACGTTGACCCACCTGGAGGGATATGAATACAACTGACACCCGCGGAAGCGCTCTCGAGGGCGACCAGGCCCAGGAGGACGCGGTCCGCGAGGCGATCACCGTCGGGGACGGGGTCAACGCAGAGGCGCCGACCACGCAGACCGGCGGCGAACGCTACGACGACCACACGACCGCCCCCGACCAGGGCGAGATGGAACTCGCCGAGCGCAACGCGCTCCGCCGTGTCCAGGGGCTGTCGACCGAACTCACCGACGTCACCGAGGTCGAGAACCGCAGCCTGCGCCTGGAGCGCGTCGTGCTCATCGGTGTCTGGACCAGCGGCACGCAGGCCGACGCCGACACCTCGCTCACCGAGCTCGCGGCCCTGGCCGAGACCGCCGGAGCCGCGGTCCTGGAAGGCCTCACCCAGCGCCGCCCCAAGCCCGACGCCGCCACCTACATCGGTAAGGGCAAGGCGGCCGAGCTCGCCGACGTCGTCGCGGCGACCGGGGCCGACACCGTCATCTGCGACGGTGAACTCACGCCCGGCCAGCTGATCCAGCTCGAGGACGTCGTCAAGGTCAAGGTCATCGACCGCACCGCACTGATCCTCGACATCTTCGCCCAGCACGCCCGCAGCAGCGAGGGCAAGGCCCAGATCGAACTGGCCCAGCTCAACTACCTGCTGCCGCGGCTCCGCGGCTGGGGGCACACCCTGTCCCGTCAGGCCGGCGGCGCCGGTGGCGGCGGTGGCGGCGGTGGCGGCGGTGTGGGTCTGCGCGGTCCCGGTGAGACCAAGATCGAGACCGACCGCCGGCGCATCAACGACAAGATCGCCAAACTGCGCCGCCGACTCGCCCACATGCGCACGGCCCGCGACGTCAAGCGCTCCGTGCGCCGCACCCGCGAGGTTCCGGCCGTGGCCATCGCCGGATACACCAACGCGGGCAAGTCCAGCCTGCTCAACCGGCTCACCGGGGCCGGGGTCCTGGTGGAGAACGCCCTGTTCGCAACCCTCGACCCCACCGTGCGCCAGGCGCGCACCCCCGACGGCCGGGCGTTCACGCTCAGCGACACCGTCGGTTTCGTCCGGCACCTGCCGCACCAGCTCGTGGAGGCGTTCCGCTCCACGCTGGAGGAGGTCGCCGACGCGGACCTGGTCGTCCACGTGGTCGACGGTTCGCACCCCGCGCCCGAGGAGCAGGTCCGGGCCGTGCACGAGGTCTTCGCCGACATCGACGCGACCGACGTGCCCGAGATCGTCGTGGTCAACAAGACCGACGCCGCCGACCCCGACACGCTCAAGGCCCTGCGCACGCGCTACCCCGACGTCGTCGAGGTCTCCGCGCGCACCGGCGAGGGCGTTGCGGACCTGGTCACGAGGTTGGCCGATTCGCTGCCCGAGCTCGCCCACGAAGTCAGGGCGCTCGTGCCCTACTCGCGCGGCGACCTGGTCGCCAAGGCCTACGAGGAGGGGCGTGTCCTCAAGGAGGAGCACACCCAGGACGGTACGGACATCCACGCGTTCGTTCCCGCGCTGCTGGCCACCAAGCTGGGCGAGTACGCGCTGACGACCGCCTGAGACGCCGCGCCGCACGCAGCGGTGGGTACGTGCACACGGGCCCGGGGTCCTCGCCCCGGGCCCGTCGTGTGCCCGGCGCCGTTCCCCTCCCAGTTCAGGCGGGGCGGGGGTGGTCCCGGCCCCCGAAAGATTGTGTGAAGGATGTCCCGGTACGCTCACCTTTCGGTCCACAGGGAGGTGTACACGGGCTCGGCGGATGGACTACGGTTTTGGCCACCGGTCGGCGCCCCGCCCGACACGGCCCCGGTGAACGGCCCCCGCCGGAATCGGGGTCCGTCGGCCCGCCCCAGCACCCGGACCACTCCAGACAACGAGGTCGCCATGCCCGCCCGCGCTCCGCTCGCCGCTCACATGACCATCGGTGTCCGGGGCTGAGCGGAGAGCACATGTCGGTCATCCTCCTCACCAACATCGGACGGCTCTGGACCGGGACGGAGATGCTCACCAAGGCGGCGATCCTGCTCAAGGACGACCGCATCGCCTGGGTCGGAACCGCCGCCGAGCTCCCGCAGCAGGTCCCCGGGGTCGTCGACGACCTCACCGACGTCGACGAGGTCGTCAACATCGGCGGCGGGCTCGTCACCCCCGGCCTCATCGACGCCCACTGCCACCCTGTCTACGCCGGTGACCGGTACGCCGAGGTCACCATGTGGGCCAAAGGTGCGTCGAGGGGCGACATCTTCGCGGCCGGCGGGGGTGTGTCCACGACCGTCACCATCACCCGCGGGACCGACCCCTGGACCCTGTGCAACGCGGTCCGCGAACGCCTGCGGCACTGGGTGCTCACCGGGGCCACCACCGTGGAGGCCAAGACCGGGTACCACCTGACCCGCGACGGCGAACTCGCGGACGTTCGGCTGCTGCGCTCACTTGAGGAGGAGCCCGGCATGCCGCGCATCCACGCGACCTTCTTCCCCGCGCACGGGGTTCCGCCGGAGTTCTTCGGCCGTCCCAAGGAGTACGTCGCCGCGGCCGCCTCCTGGCTCGCCGACGCCGCCACCGCGGGGGCCGACGGCGTCGACATCTACTGCGACAACCAGCAGTTCACCACCGAGGACGCGCACATGCTGCTCGGCGTCGGCCGGTCGGTGGGCCTTCGCACCACGCTTCACGCCTGCTCGCGACCGCGCCACGGTGCGGTCCGGATGGCCACGGAACTGGGGTGCTCCTCCGTGGACCTGCTCCACGAGACCGACGACCAGGACATCCTCGCGCTCGCCGGCGCTCGTATCCCCGTCGTCGCCTGCCCCACCACGTCGTTGCGCGAACGCCGTACGCCGCCGGTGCGCACACTGCTCGACCACGGGGTACCCGTCGGTCTCGGCACCGACCACAACCCCGGGCAGACCGGGGCGACGTCGATGCCACTGGTGATGGCGCTGTCGATCTCCATGTTCGAGATGACCGTGCAGGAGGCCCTCACTGCAGCCACCCTCGGGAGTGCGCACGCGCTGGGGCTGACCGACCGGGGTGTGCTCGCGCCCGGGTGCCTGGCCGACCTCGTGCAGTGGGACGCCGACCACGAGGGCGCGTTCGGGTGGTCGATGGGGCTGCAAACACTGCGTGTGTGGCAGGGCGGCCGCACGATCCGGTGACCGGGGCGGCTCCGGCTGCCCGGGCCACGTGTACGGACGCGGGGTCAGCTCCGGGCGCCGCCGCGTGCGCGGGCGATCTCGATGACCGCACGCTCCAACGCGTACTCGGGGTCGCGGCCCGCACCCTTGATGAGCGCGTCCGTCTCGGCCACGACCTCCATCGCCCGCGTGACACCGGCCGCATTCCACCCCCGCGCCTGCTGGCGGAGCGTGCGCAGCTTCCACGGCGGGACCTTGGCGCGCTTGGCCAGCTCCGCCTCGCCCACCCCCCGCGCGGGCTGGTCCACCACCGCGATTCCCCTGACCGCCCCCGCCAGCGCGCTGTTGATCAGGACCGGCGCGGTGCCCACCGCCAGGGACCAGCGCAACTGTTCCAACGCCTCGGGCAGGCGGCCCTCCACCGCGCGGTCGGCGACCGTGAACCCCGACGCCTCCGCCTTGCCGGAGTGGTAACGCGCCACGGTCTCGGCGTCGACGCGGCCCTCTGTGTCGGCCATGAGCTGGGTGCAGGCGGCGGCGATCTCGCGGAGCTCGCTGCCCACGGAGTCGACCAGGGACTGCGCGGCGTCCGGGGTGATCCGGCGCCCGTCCGAGGAGAACTCCTTCTTGACGAACGCCACCCGCTCGGAGGTCTTGGTGGGCCCCTTGCAGTCGACCCGCTGCGCACCCGCCTTCAGCGCCGACTGCAGGAGCGCCTTGCCCTTGTTGCCGCCCGCGTGCGTGAGGACCATCGTGACGTCGTCGGCCGGGTTCGCGAGGTAGTCGGTGACCGTCGTCGCGAGCTCCTTGTTGAGGTCCTGCGACGAACGCAGCACGACGACGCGGCTGTCACCGAACAGCGAGGGGGAGGTGACCTCGACCAGGGTGGTCGGCCCCACCTGGGAGGGCACGAGGTCGTGAACGTCCGCGTCGGGTTCGACCTCGCGGGCGGCGGCCACGACGGCGGCGACGGCGCGGTCCACGAGGAGTTCCTCGTCGCCGACGATGACCGTGAGCAGGGGCGGTGCAGGCATACCCCGAGCATGCCACGCCCCGCGGACGGTTCCGTCCGTCGCGCTGCCCACACGCGGTGCGGGGAGTCGGGCATGCCGGGGCGCTCAGGCGTCCCGGTCGGGGTCGGGCCCGCGGACGGCCCCGCGGGGAGGCCCCGTACCGTCGCCGGGCAGTACGGCGACCGACCCGTCCCGGTCGGTGCGCAGGTTCACCGGCGAGACCTCCTCCAACAACCGCCACGTGAACGGCGCGGGATGGCCGTAGGGGTTGTCCGCGCCGACCGACGTGAGCGACACGTCGGGCGACGTGGCTCTGAGGAACTCCGGCACCTGAGTCCCGGCACCGTGGTGCGGTGTGGTCAGTACGCTCACCGACAGCAGGTCGGCCTCTGGCAGGGTGAGCATGCGTTCCTGCGCCTCCTCCTCGACGTCCCCTGTGAGCAGCACCGACACCGGGCCGTCCGCGCGCACCACCAGCGACCGGTCGTTGAGCGTTCCCTCGAAATCGGGCTCGGGCCACAGCACCCGCAGGGTCCAGGGCCCCACGGTCACCTCAGCCCCGCGTTCGCCGGCCCACGTGTGCACGTCCTCGTCGGCCAGCTCGCCTCCGACGGGGGTGTCGTCGAAGTCGGCGGGAACCAGCGCGGTCGGGACCGTCCGGTGCCGCAGGACCCCTGAAGCCCCGTCGACGTGGTCGGCGTGGTCGTGGCTGAGCATCAACAGGGGGACCGTGGTCACCCCCAGCTCGGTGAGGCAGTCGTCGACCGGTTCCGGTTCCATGCCGGTGTCGAAGACCATCGCCGACCCCGGACCGACGGACAGCACGAACGCGTCGCCCTGCCCCACGTCGCAGGCCACCACAGCCCACCCCGCCGGGGGCCACCCGCCCGGCAGGCACCGCGCGGCCAGCGCCAGGATCAGAACCGCCACGACGCCGGCGGACACCACCCGCAACCACCGCCGGGTCCGCGCCAGCACCAACAGCGCGAGCAGCACCGCGAGCGCCAGGGCCCCGGCCACGTCCCCGCGCCACGGGAACGCCCCGTACGGAACCCGCGCCCCGTGTTCGGCGACCGACGCGATCCACGAAACCCCCACCCCCGGGACACGCACCAACGCTGCCACCGCCGTGTCCCACGTGTCGGCGAGCCAGGGCGCACCCGCGACCAACGGTGCGGCCCGGACCGAGGCGAGCGCGGCGACCACGGCCCCGAGCACGGTCACCGGAGCCACCACCGGCGCTGCCAGCACGTTGGCGGGGACCGCCACCCATGAGACCTCGCCCGACAACAGCACGAGCACGGGCGATACCGCCAACTGGGCGGCCAGGGCCACTGCGCACGCCTCGGCCACGACACGGGGAAGACGGCTCTGCCACGCCCGCGACCACGCCGGGACCAGCAGCAGGATCCCGGCCGTGGCCAGCACCGACAGCGCGAACCCGTAGGAGGAGGCCAGGTCCGGTGCCACGAACAGCACCCCCACCACCGTCGCGCTCAACGCCCCGAGTCCGGCGTGCGTGCGGCCCGTCGCAAGCGCCAGCAGTGCGATCGAGCCCATGAACGCCGCCCGGACGACACTCGGTTCAGGGCGGCACACCAGCACGAACAGCCAGATCATCGCCGCCCCGCCCACAACCGAGAACCAGGTCGGTGCGCGCGCCAGACGGGCCACGGTCAGCACGAAGCCGGTGAGGATGGCGAGGTTCGCACCGCTGACAGTGAGCAGGTGTGTCATGCCGGTGGTCCGGAAGTCCTCCGCGGTCTGGGGATCGATCTCGGACACGTCGCCGACGATCAGCGCCGGCAGGAGCCCTCGCTCGGGCTGGGGCAGGACAGCGGTCGCCTCCCGCAGACGCTCCCGCACGTCCCCGGCGAAGCTCTGCAGGTCGGAGGGCGCGCCGATCCCCTCGGGAGGGCCGCGGACCGCGACGAGCGCGGCGGTCATCGGATCCTCCTCGTCCAGGAACGCACCCCGTGCCCGCACCTGCTGGCCGGGCAGCAGCGTGCCCCACTCCGGCCCGGAGGCCAACAGGACCACGGGCGCGCGTCCGCGGGTCTCCAGGTTCCAGGCGGTGATCACCCACTCGGCCCGGCCCGGGCGGGGTTGGCCCGCGCGCGCTCGCGGATCGGTGCGCACCTGGGCGACGAACTCGACCTCCCCGGGGCGTTCCGCAGCTGCGGTCGCAGCGCTGTGTGCGACCCGGTGCACGTGGAGGCCGGTGACCGCCGCGACCGTGGCCGAGCAGGACAGCGTCGCCGCCAGGCCGAGCGCCATCGCCTCTGTCGGGGCGCGGGACAGGATCAGCACGGCGAGCGCGAGACCGGCCATGATCGCGGCGAACACCCACGACGTCCACGGGGCGACCGTGAGTGCTCCCAGCGCGGTCAGCCAGGTCGCGACGGCCGGTGCGGCCAGGCGCAGGTCGGGAGGGCGGCCCAACGAGAATCCGTCCGTGCCCAGCCAGCTCACCACAGGTGTGCGGTCCTTTCGTCACGCGTGCGGTCTTCGGGGCGCTCGGGTGGTCGGGTGCGGCACGCGCGGTTGAGGGGCCGGAGAGCCGGGCCGTGGAACGGTTGCGTACGCGGGTGGTGTGGGGCGGTGGCGGGGTGGGTCGCGGAGGGAGCGGTGTGGTCAGAGCGTCACGTGGTCCTCCAGGTTGTCGAAGGTGCTCTGCCCGATACCGGAGACGCCGAGCAGATCCTCCACACTGGCGAACGAGCCCCCCAGGGACTCGCGGTGCTCCAGGATCGCGTCGGCCTTGGCCTCGCCGATGCCCGGTAACGCCTCCAGCGCCGACTGGTCGGCCTGGTTGAGGCTCACCCGCTGCGCATCCCCTTCTCCATCGGCCTCGGCCGCTTCGGCCCCTTCCGCGCCCAGCAGGATCCGTTCGCCGTCGACCACGGGCCGGGCCAGGTTGACCAGGTCGAGGTCGGCATCGGGCAGGGCGCCGCCGGCCTCCTCGACCGCGTCCAGGACCCGCGATCCGGACGGGAGCGTGTACAGGCCCGGATCCTCGACGTCGCCGCCCATGTGCACGACCACGTCCTCATCGGAGCCGTCGGCGCCGTCACCCGAGGGGTCGGCCGAGCCGCCGGAGGAAGCGCCGTTCCCCTCGGCCTCCTGCCCCCCGTCCCCGCCGCTCGCCTCGCCGTTCTCACCGTCGGGTGCGGACTGGGGCACCATCTCGGGGACGTCGACGTCCCCCGGTTCCCGACGCAGGAACAGCAGGGCCGCCACGACCGCGGCCGCGCCCAGGACGAAGAGTGCGATGACCGCCCGCTTCGACAGGGTGGCGTTGGGGCCCCACATCCGGGCGAAGCGGTTGACGGGGGTGTCGGAGGGGTCGCGAGGATCGAACTCCACGTAACCGGAGGGAGGACGGCGTTCCTTGAGGACCTCCTCGTCGTCGGGGTCCAGCCAGGGGGAGTCCGGTGGTGCGGGGATGTGGATGCCGGGGGCGTCGTGGTCCGGGGCTGCCCCGGGGACGGTGACGGAGTCGTCGGGGTCGCGCTCGGGCCAGGCGTCGGACGAGGCGTTCCTGAGGCCGTCCGGCGGTGGGTCGTCGAGCGGGTGGTGACCCGGGGGACGGTCGTGGGAGGGGGAGCCGTGGGCAGGGGTGTCGGACCGCGGACCGTCGGGGGGAGCGGCGGGCCAGGAGGGGCGCCGGTACTCGCGCGGCTGCTCGCTCAGCGGACGATGCCCCACCCACCTGCGGCTGGTGGGCGGGGGGTCGGGCCGGTCCCGTCGGTCCGGGGCCGTCGAGGGCAGCCCCGCCGGCCTCCCAGCCTTGCGGGGGTGCAGGCGGACGGTGCCGCCGCTCGCACGGAGGTCGTCGAGGTCCTCGGGCCCGTCCGGCCCGGGATCGTTCTCCGGTGCGGAGCTTGTGGACGCAGTGACGTCGTCGCCGGTTCCGAACGGGGAGGCGGCCCCGACCGGGGGAGTGGTGGCGGAACCGGACGTCACGGTCCCGGGGCTGCCGAGCGGCGGGCCGGGGGTGACGTCGCGGTGGTGGCGCAGCATCTGGGCGCTGATCGGCGGCTCGTTCCACAGGCGCGGGTCGGGGGCTCGGGTCCGGGCCGGACGCAGACGGGCCGTGTCGTGGTCCTCGAGCAGCTCATCCGGCTCCTGGCCGTCCTGGCCGTGCATGCCACCGGTGTCGGAGACGTGGTCCTGCGCCCGGTCGACGCCGGGGACGGGCACGTGCGCCGCACCGTGGTCGATGCCCGGGCTCGTGCCGGTCTCCGGGCCGGGCCCAGGGGCCGGAGACCTGGTGGAGGCCCCGGGTACGTGGGCGGAGGACGGGCCGTCCACGTACCCGGGGTGTTCTGGGCGCCCGTCGCCGTACCCGCGGTCCTGCTCCTGTCCGGGCGCGTGGACCGGCGCGCGTCCAGGGGTGTGGCCTTCGGCGGGGCCGGGACCGCGCGCCGGTGTCCGTCGGTCCGTCGGCACGTGCGCGGGTGCCTGTGTGCGCACGGCGTCCGCTCGCGCGGGCGGGGGCAGGCGTTCGGTGTCGGTCTCCTCCAGGAACTCCGTCAGCGGGGTGCCCTCCTCCGAACCGCGGGCGGGCGCGGATTCGCTGCCGGAAACCCGGACGGCCGTGCCCGGAGCGGGCGACGCGCTCCCGGCGGGGGTGTTGCGAGCCGAGGCGTTGCCCCTCGCCGTGCCGGACGCTGATCCCGCCGTCTCCGACGGATGCTCCTGCTGACCGGGAGCGGCGTGGTGGCGCGGGGTGGGGACGGACGAACGACGGTGGGCGGGCGAAGCCATGTTCCGCGCGACCTGCGGGTGGTACTCCGTCCCGGTCTCGTCCACCGCGTACGGGGCGGCGGGCACGGGGGAATCGGCCAACGGCGGACGCGGGATGCGCGAACGCAGACGCCGCGCCGCGGGAGACTCGTGCAACGGACGCGGACCTTCGGCGGGGGCCAGGCCGAGTGAGCGGAGGCGTTCCTGCTGGCGGGAGCGAGGGGTCATACCTCAACGCTAGAGAGGGGTCCGATGCGTGTCAGCAGGCGATTTCGAGCTGTGGACAACTCGGGGGAAGCCGGAACACCCGTTCCTGACGTACGAAGGCCCGGTCCCGGTGCAACCGGGACCGGGCCTCACAGAACCCGGGGGTCTCAGGCGGCCTGGAGCTGGTCCAGGCGCTTGGCGATCGAGCTCTTGCGGTTCGCGGCCTGGTTCTTGTGGATGACGCCCTTGCTGGCGGCCTTGTCCAGCGCGCGGGCGGCCCTGCGCTGCTCGGTCACGGCCAGCTCGACGTTCCCGGCCTCGGCGGCCTCACGGAAGCGCCGGATGGCGGTCTTCAGGGAAGAGCGCACCGCCTGGTTGCGGACACGAGCTTCCTCGTTCTGCCGAATGCGCTTCTTCTGCGACTTGATGTTCGCCATGCGAAAACGTGCTCCAGTTGATCTGTTGCTGTGCGCCGGTCGAACAGGCCGTCCTACTCGCGTGCAGCCGTTCCGTGAGTGGCGTGCGTGGGCGCCGGCGCGGGGTGTGTGAGTCCACAGGGCTCGAAACCGAGCGTGGAAGTCCGAGACACGGACCTCCAGTATGCCAAACCTGCACACTGGTTGGTGCACACGGGCAGGGCGGCGTCCGGCACACCTCCCGCTCGTCCGTGCGAAGGTTCCCGCACGCCCAGCGGCGATCGGCCGCCCCGCCCCCACACCCCGCATCACCCGTTGCCGAGCCACTCCCAGAGGTAGGCCTGCAGGTCGTCGCCGTCGGCCTCGTCGGCCACGTACAGCGCCACCCCGGTGCCGGCGTCCGCCCCGGTGTCGGCGTCGGTCAGCCCCAGGCGCACGCCCCGCAGCGCGGTCAGCGCTTCCTCGCTCGTGTGCTGGGGGGCCCAGTCCTCGCCCGAGTGCACCGGGATCCCGAACCGCACGCTCACGCCGTCCTGCCGGTCCAGGGCGTCCAGTGTCTGCGTGACCTGGCGGGCCATGAAACCGCCGTACATCGCCTCCACGGGCATCCCGGCGTCCACCCCCGGCAGCACGACGTCGTCGGCCGGCTCGGTGACCCGCTCGAGGTACCCCTTGGACCAGTACTTCTCCCCGCTGCCGAAGACGAAGGAGGGCATCCGTCCGCCCGGGACCAGCTCCACGTGGTGGGCGCGCACCGACAGCACCGGGTCCTCGCCGAGCTCCTCGCGCAGCTCCTCCACGAGCGCCGGATACGACGGATCGTTGACCGTCACCGGGGCCACGTCCAGGTGCACCCCGTCGAACCCGTCGGCGATCTCCCCGGCGGCCGGAACGAGTTCCCCGCGCTGCCCCGAACGGAACCGGTCCTGTACCAGCGAGGAGCCGTCCGCCGTGTGCCGCAGCCACCCCAGTGCCTGTACGTCGGGGTGGTGCTCACCGAGCCAGGAGACCAGCGTGTCGGTGTCCTCCACGGGTGTGACCGAACCGTCGTCGGCGATCTCCCCCGCGTGCACGTACACGGTGTCGATGCCGCCGGTGTCCAACACGGCCTCCAACGCGTCGGTGTCCTCCCAGGAACCCACCCAGGCCGCGTCCGTCCCGGTGCCGCCGACCTCCGCGTCCGGTTCACCCGAATACTGGTGGGCCAGGAGCGCACTCGCCGCCACCGCCAGGACAGCCACCGCGGCCACCCCGGCGAGCAAGCGTGTCAACAGCCACTTCACCCGACCGCTCCTTCCACGACCCGCTCCCGGGCCACACCGCTCTCGCCCTCGGGGCCCGCCCCGTCCGTGTCCCGGGCCTCCGGCCGCACAGGCGGGCGCGG
>NZ_ANBF01000060.1 GCF_000341025.1 Nocardiopsis salina YIM 90010
TCGGCGCCCGCCCAGGGCACGCACGACCAGCACCCAACCTGTTGAACGGAGCACGGTGGCACAGCCGAACTGGACCGATCCCGCGCTGATCCGGAACTTCTGCATCATCGCGCACATCGACCATGGCAAGTCGACGCTGGCCGACCGGATGCTCCAGATGACCGGGGTGGTCCAGGAGCGCCAGATGCGCGCCCAGTACCTCGACCGCATGGACATCGAGCGCGAGCGCGGCATCACCATCAAGTCGCAGGCGGTGCGCATCCCCTTCACCGCGCTCGACGACCAGGAGTACACGCTCGACCTCATCGACACCCCCGGCCACGTCGACTTCACCTACGAGGTCTCCCGTTCGCTGGCCGCCTGCGAGGGTGCGATCCTGCTGGTGGACGCCGCGCAGGGCATCGAGGCGCAGACCCTGGCGAACCTGTACATGGCGCTGGAGAACGACCTCGTCATCATCCCGGTCCTCAACAAGATCGACCTCCCGGCCGCCCAGCCGGAGAAGTACGCCGAGGAGCTCGCCGGCATCATCGGCTGTGAGGTCTCCGACGTGCTCAAGGTCAGCGCCAAGACCGGGGACGGCGTCGAGGAGCTCCTCAACGAGATCGTCAACCAGTTCCCCCCACCGGTCGGCGTGGCCGACGCCCCGGCCCGCGCGATGATCTTCGACTCGGTCTACGACACCTACCGCGGCGTGGTCACCTATGTGCGTGTGGTCGACGGCCGCCTTGCCCCGCGCGAGCGCATCCAGATGATGTCGACCAGGGCTTCCCACGAGATCCTCGAGATCGGCGTGAGCTCGCCGGAGCCGCGCAAGTCCGAGGGGCTGGGCGTCGGCGAGGTCGGCTACATCATCACCGGTGTGAAGGACGTGCGCCAGTCGAAGGTCGGTGACACCATCACCGCCTTCAAGAGGCCCGCCGACGAGATGCTGCCGGGTTACCAGGAACCCAAGCCGATGGTGTTCTCGGGCCTGTACCCGATCGACGGCACCGACTACCCGGTCCTGCGCGACGCCCTCGAGAAGCTGCAGCTCAACGACGCCTCCCTGGAGTTCGAGCCGGAGACCTCCGCGGCCCTGGGCTTCGGATTCCGCTGCGGGTTCCTGGGCCTGCTCCACCTGGAGATCACCCGCGCCCGCCTGGAGCGCGAGTACGACCTCGACCTCATCTCCACCGCCCCGAACGTGATCTACCGGGTCGAGATGGAGGACGGCGAGGAGCACGTCGTCACCAACCCGAGCGAGTTCCCCGCCGGCAAGATCGACAAGATCTACGAGCCGATGGTCAAGGGCACCCTGCTCACCCCGGCGGACTTCATCGGTCCGATCATGGAGCTGTGCCAGGACAGGCGCGGCACCCTGCACGGCATGGACTACCTGTCCGAGGACCGTGTGGAGATGCGCTACACCCTGCCGCTGGCCGAGATCGTGTTCGACTTCTTCGACCAGCTCAAGTCCCGCACCAAGGGGTATGCCTCCCTCGACTACGATCCCACCGGCGAGCAGGAGTCCGACCTGGTCAAGGTCGACATCCTGCTGCAGGGCGAGGCCGTGGACGCCTTCTCCGCCATCGTGCACAAGGACAAGGCCTACGCCTACGGCGTGGAGATGACCAAGAAGCTGCGCGAGCTCATTCCGCGGCAGCAGTTCGAGGTGCCGATCCAGGCGGCCATCGGTTCGCGCATCATCGCCCGCGAGAACATCCGCGCGATCCGCAAGGACGTGCTCTCCAAGTGCTACGGCGGTGACATCAGCCGTAAGCGCAAGCTGCTGGAGAAGCAGAAGGAGGGCAAGAAGCGCATGAAGATGGTCGGCCGGGTCGAGGTGCCCCAGGAGGCCTTCATCTCGGCGCTGTCCACCGACGGCGGCGACGAGAACAAGGACGACAAGAAGAAGAAGAAGTAGTAGTCGTTCTTGCGAGCGGGGGCGGGGCCGGTGCGATCCGGCCCCGCCCCCGCTGCGTGCGGCCCCTGCACCCGTGCGCCCCGGCGGGGACTCAGACGCGGTACTCCTCCAGCAGGCGGCGGCCGATGATCATGCGCTGGATGTCGGCCGTGCCCTCACCGATGGGCAGCATCGGGGCCTCCCGGTAGAGGCGTTCGATCTCGTACTCGGTGGAGTAGCCGTACCCGCCGTGGATGCGGAACGCGTCCTCCACGACATCGCGACAGTACTCCGAGGCCAGATACTTGGCCATGCCCGACTCCAGGTCGTTGCGTTCGCCCGAGTCCTTCTTGCGGGCGGCGTTGACGACCAGCGCGTGCCCTGCCTCGACCTTGGTGCCCATCTCCGCGATCCGGAACTGGACCGCCTGATGCTGGTCGGCGGTCAGGCCTTCGGTGGTGGCGAGGCGGCCCATCACGGGCCCTCCTTCTGAGCTCGGGGTGGACGGGGACGCGCCGGGGTGTCAGTTCCGGGAGGCCGACTCGAAGACGGCGGCCAGCCCCTGCCCACCGCCGATGCACATCGTGGTCAGCCCGTACCGGCCACCGGTACGGTCCAGTTCGCGGGCGAGCGTGCCGACCATGCGCGTGCCGGTAGCGCCGACCGGGTGGCCCAGGGAGATCCCGGACCCGTGCACGTTGGTGCGCTCGCGGTCCTCGTCGGTGAAGCCCCACTCGCGCATCACGGCCAGGGCCTGGGCGGCGAAGGCCTCGTTCAGCTCGATGCGGTCCATGTCGGCCAGGGTCAGGCCGGCCCGCTCCAGGGCGCGTGCGGAGGCGGGCACCGGGCCGATCCCCATGACCTTGGGCTGCACCCCGGCCACCGCCCAGGTCACCAGGCGCACCAGCGGGCGCAGCCCCAGGTCCTCGGCCTTGTCCCGGGTGGTGACCACACACAGGGCGGCGGCGTCGTTCTGCCCGCTCGCGTTGCCCGCGGTCACCGTCGCGTCGGGGTCCTGGGAGCGCATGATCGGCTTGAGCCCGGACAAAGTCTCCACGCTCGTGTCGGCGCGAGGGTGCTCGTCGGTGTCGATCACCGTCTCGCTCCGGCGGCTGCGCACGGTCACCGGGACGATCTCTTCGGCGTACACACCTGACTTCTGGGCCGCCACAGCACGCGCGTGCGACTCCACGGAGAGCTCGTCCTGCTCCAGGCGGGAGATGCCGTACTCCGCGCGCAGGTTCTCGGCCGTCTCGATCATGCCGCCCGGAACCGGGTAGTGCGACCCGCCCGCCGTCTCACGCGCCCGTACGAGCCCGTCGTGCACCGTGATCCCGCTGCGGGCCCCGCCCCACCGCATGTCGGTGGAGTAGAACACCGCATTGCTCATCGACTCCACCCCGCCGGCCAGCACCAGGTCCTGGGCACCACTGAGCACACCCATCACCGCGTTGACGACCGACTGCAGCCCGGACCCGCACCGGCGGTCCAGGTGTTGCCCGGGCACCGAGACCGGGAGCCCGGCGTCCAGGGCCACCACGCGCCCGATCGCGGGTGCCTCGCTGTTGCCGTTGCAGTGGCCCAGGACCACGTCGTCGACCTCGGCCGGGTCCAGGCCGGTGCGCTCCAGCAGCCCCGTCAGAGTCTGGGCGCCCAGGTCGACAGCGGTCACGTTCTTGAACATGCCGCCGTACCGGCCGAACGGGGTACGCACGGGTTCGCAGATGACGACCTCACGCATGGGGTACGCCTTTCTTCGTGGTGGGGGAGGGGTGTGCGGCCTCTGCCGGTTCGTCGTGCCCGGTCAGGCCGAGTTCTGCCAGGATCGCCGCGGTGTGCTCGCCCAGCGCGGGCACCGGGGCCATCCGCAGTTCGACGTCGTCGAAGGTCATCGGAGGCAGGACCGCGCTGATCCCGCCCCTCTCGGTACCGACGGTGCGCCAGCGGTCGCGCTCCGACAGCTGCGGGTGCTCGACCACGTCGGAGAGCCGGTTGAGCCTGGCCGCGGGGATCCCCGCCCGGGCCAGGCGCTCGTCGAGCTCGGAGGTCTCCCACTGCCGAGTCCGGCTCGCCACGTAGGCGTCGCACTCCGCTCGGTTGGCGACCCGGTCGACGTTGGTGCGGAACCGGGGGTCCTCGGCCGACCCGGGTTCGCCGAAGACCTCGCCGACCAGCGTCGCCCAGCCCCGGTCGTTCTGCACTCCGAGCAGGATCTCCCCGTCCAGGGTCGGGTAGGCGTCGTAGGGGGCGATGGAGGCGTGGCTCAGGCCCATGCGCGGGATCTGCCGTCCCGCGTACATCTGCATGTACATGGCGTGGCCCATCCACTCCACCGCCGAGTCGAACATGGAGACCTCGACGGTGGCGCCGCGGCCCGAACGGGTGCGCCGCAGCAGCGCGGAGAGCACCGACATCGCCGAGTACAGGCCTGCGGCGATGTCGGCGTTGGGCACCCCCGTCTTCGTGGGGCTCTCCGGGGTGCCGGTCACCGAGACCATCCCGGACTCCGCCTGCACCAGCATGTCGTAGGCCTTGCGCGTGGACTTCGGGCCCGTATCGCCGTACCCGGACAAGTTCACCACGACCAGGCCGGGGTTGTGCTCGCGCAGCGCCTCGGCGCCCAGTCCGAGCCGCTCGGCGGCCCCGGGCGCAGAGTTCTGCACGAACACGTCGGCGCGGGAGATGAGCTCCTGGGCGACGCGGCGGCCGTGCTCCGACTTCAGATCGACCGCAAGGGATTCCTTGGACCGGTTGAGCCACACGAAGTGGGAGGCCAGCCCGTCGACGGCGCCGTCGTAGTTGCGGGCGAAGTCGCCCTCGCCGGGGCGTTCCAGCTTGATGACCCGGGCGCCCAGATCGGCCAGGTGGCGGGTGGCGATGGGGGCGGCCACCGCCTGCTCGAGGGAGACCACGAGCGTGCCCTCCAGCGGCAGATCGCCCTGCTCGTCCGAACCGTTCACGAGTTCTTCGTCCTCTCCCGGCGCACCAGGCCGCCGCCGACGATGAGCCGCTGGATCTCGCTCGTGCCCTCGTACAGGCGCAGCAGCCGCACATCGCGGTAGATGCGCTCCACGGCCACCCCGCGCATGTACCCGGCACCGCCGTGCACCTGCACCGCGAGGTCGGCCACCTTCGCGGCCATCTCGGTGCAGTGCAGCTTCACGGCCGAGGGCATGATGCGGCGGTCCTGGCCGCTGACGTACTGTGCGGCGGCCTCGCGCACGAGCGCGCGACCGGAGGCCACACCCGTGTACTGGTCGGCGAGCATGGCCTGTACGAGCTGGTGCTCACCGACGGGGACCCCGCCCTGGGTGTTGGAGGCGGCGTAGGAGACCGACTCGTCCAGCGCGCGCTGGGCGGAACCGACGGCGAGCGCGGAGATGTGCACACGGCCGCGCGCCAGGGAGGTCATCGCGGCCTTGTAACCGACCTTCTCCTCGCCCCCGACCAGGGCGTCGGCGCCCACCCGTACCGAGTCGAAGGTGACGTCGGAGGTCCAGGCGCCCTCCTGGCCCATCTTGGCGTCCTTGGGGCCAACGGTCACCCCGGGGGCGTCGGCCGGGACCAGGAACACGGCGATCCCGTTGCCCTGGGGCCCAGGGTCGGCGGTGCGTGCGAAGACCACGAACAACCCGGCCATCGGGGCGTTGGTGATGAACTGCTTGTGGCCGTCGATGACCCACTCCGAACCCTCGCGCACGGCCTTGGTGCGCAGCCCCGCGGGGTTGGAACCGGCGCCCGGCTCGGTGAGGGCGAAGGAGGACACGACCTCGCCGGAGGCCAGTGCTTCCAGCCACCGCTCGCGCTGGGCGTCGGTGCCGTAACCGACCAGCACCTGCCCGGCGATGCCGTCGTTGGTGCCGAAGAGCGAACGCAGGGCCAGGGAGGTGTAGCCGAGTTCCATCGCCAGTTCGACGTCCTGGGCCAGGTCCAGCCCGAGGCCGCCCCACCGCTGAGGGATCGCGTACCCGAACAGGCCCATGTCGGCGGCGGCGCGGCGCAGGTCGTCGGGGACGGCGTCGGCGTCCAGGATCTCGTTCTCGCGGGGGACCACGGCCGTGCGCACGAAGTCGCGCACCTGGTCGCGGATCTGGGTGAAGTCTTCTGCTGTGACCTCGGTCTCGGAACTCATGGCCCCGATCATCGCGACCCCGCCCATACGTGTCCAATACTCGATGAAGGCACATTGATACCCCGAGCGCAATAATTCGGTCGGGGTACCTCCGACGTGCGCAGGAGTCGCCTGCGGGCGCCCTGACACCCGTGACGTAGGTTGCCGACCATGAACCTGCACCACCTGGACGCCTTCCTCGCGGTCGCCGAGGAGCTCCACTTCGGCCGCGCGGCCGAACGCCTCCACATGGCCCAGCCCCCGCTCACTCGCACCATCAAACAGCTCGAGCGCGACCTCGGCGCCGAGCTGTTCGTGCGCACCACCCGCTCGGTCCATCTGACCACCGCGGGTCAGGCGCTCATCGGGCCCGCCCAGGAGGTGCTGGAGGGCTGCCGGGCCGCGCGCAACGCCGTGCGCGCGGCGGGGGAGGGCCAGACCGGGTCGGTGCGCCTGGGGTTCGCCGGGCCCTCCTCGTACCTGCTCGTGGGGGACCTGAGCCGCCTGGTGCGCCAGCGCCGCCCCGGCATCGAACTCCGGCTGCACAGCACCACCTACGCCAACGAGGCGCTGCGCTCGGTCATCGACGGCGGCCTGGATCTGGCGATCGTGCGCTGGGGTGTGCAACCCCCGGAGATCGCCCAGCGGGTGGTGGCCGAGGAACACCACGTCCTGGCCGTGCCCGAGGGCCACCGCCTGGCCGACCGCGAGGTGGTCAGTCTCGCCGAGTGCCGCGACGAACCCTTCGTCGCCCTGGCCGCCGACCCCGGGTCGACCGTGCGCGACACCTTCATCCGCGCCTCCTACGACGCCGGGTTCTCCCCGGACATCGTCCAGGTCGCCTCCGACTCCTGGACCCTCATGGCTCTCGTGGGCGCCGGGGTCGGGCTGACCTTCACCCTGGACACCGCCGTCGCCAACGTCCCGCGCGAGCGCATCCGGGTCGTGCGCCTGGCCGAGGACATCAGCCCCTCGTACGCACGGCTGGCCTGGAGGCGCGACGGTGAGAGCCCGGCCCTGCGCGAGGTGCTGCGGGCGTCGGAGGAGGCGCTGCCCACCCCCGAGCACCTGGTCGGGGTGGACCTGCCCTGAACACTGTTCGGGTCGCGGGCCGTGCGCCTAGACATCGGGCGTTCGGACCAGCGCGATCTGGCTCGCCGAGACCAGGTGGGAGCCCCGCTCGTCGAAGATCTCGCCGGTACCCAGCGCCTTGCCGTGCGAGACGGACCCGACCCGGGCGTCGAACTGGTGCCACGACGACAGATCCGGCCGGCGGTGGAAGGTGAGGCTGTGCGTCAGGCTCAGGATCCGGCCGCCGGGTTCGTGGCGGGCCGACCCCAGCACCCGGAACGCGTCCTCGATGATGCTCATGTCGCTGACGTAGGCCACCAGTGCCGCCCGGACCAGATGGTCGTCGGGGAGCGGCGACGTGGCCCGGATCCACACGGTCTGACCCGGCTCGGGGTCCTGCTCCACGTGCTCGGCGAGGAACGGCGGGGTGGAGGCCGGCCGGAAGTGCACCGGACGCGGCTCGCTCCACCACGCGGGGATGCGTTCGTCGCCGGCGAAGCGCTCCCACAGGTCCGGCAGCTCCTCGGGGCCGGCGACCCGGCGCGGGGCCAGGGCGCTGTAGGAGGGCAGGTCCCCTCGGGTGGTGGCCCAGCGGGTGGTCGCGGTGAACAGTTCGCGCCCGCGCCCGTCGCGCAGTGTGCTGCGGCGTGTGGACATGGAGACCGCGTCGGAGACCCGTTCGACCTCCCACACCAGGTCCTGTTCGGTGGGGACCCCGCGCACGAAGTCGGCCTGGACGCTGAGCACACGCTGGTCGCCGGCGGCGGTGTGTCCGGCCGCCACGATGGCCTGGGCCAGGAGGAGCCCGCCGAAGAGCCGGTCGGCGGGGGGGTGCTGGGTCCCTCCGCGCCACCGGGTCAGGTGGGCGCCGGAGGGCTCGAGAGGGCGCAGCTCCAGGAGCGCGAGGACCTCCTCGAGGGTGACGCCGCCGGACCCGGCCGTCCCGGACGGGTCGGGGGCAGGTGTGCGTGGGGTGTACGAGGTGTTCGGGCTCACAAGGCCATGATGCCCGGTTCTTGATGCCACGAGCACCCTTGTGCCAGGGGTATTGATGCGGTTCGGGTATCAGTGTGCGGGGGACAAAGTATTGGAAATCGGCGCGACATCCCAGGCAGAGTGACCTGCGACACAAAGGCTTCCCTGAGTCGATGCCTGGGAGGAAGCGCCCCTTGAACAGCCCCCCTGCCCCGATCCGGTGGTGCTCCGCCGCACTGGCCCTGGCGGTCGTGCTCGCGGCCACCGGATGCGCGAACCACGAAGAGCTGGGCGAGGACGGGCTGCCCCGCCAGCTCGTCTGGACCACCTACGGCACCGGCACGTCCACCTACGCCGACGTCGCCGCTGTGGCCGACGCCATCACCACACACGAGGGCAGTCCCGTCCGAGTCATCACCTCCGACACCGCCATCGGCCGTCTTGCGCCGTTGCGCGAGGGGCCGGCACACTTCTCCCGCACCGGCGACGAGTACGTGTTCTCCTTCGAGGGGGACGAGGACTTCACCACCGAACTCTGGGGACCCCAGGACGTGCGCGTGGTCTGGGCCCCGGTCGCCCCGCACGGCCTGCTCGTGGACGACGACTCCGGAATCGAGAACATCGAGGACCTGCGCGGTGCCGACTTCCCCTACATCACCGCCAACCCGTCGGTGAACGACAAGCTCGAGGCCTTCCTCGCCAACGCCGGGCTGACCTGGGGCGACGTCAACCCCGTCGAGGTCGGGTACGGCGAGCAGCCCGACGCGCTCAGGAACGGCCTCATCGACGTGCTCTTCCAGCAGGTCCACGGCTCCTCGCTGTACGAACTGGAGTCCGCCTTCGACGTGCGCTGGCTCAGCCCGGACACCGACCCCGAGTCGCTGGCGAACGTGCTCGAGGTGTCCCCGTCGGTGGAGCTCGGCGAGTTCGAGGGCGCCCCCGGCCAGGAGGAGGGGGAGAGCGACACCGGCATGATCTACACGCTGCCGGTCGTCACCTACGCCGACACCGACCCTGAGCTGGTGCGGCACACCATCGAGACGATGGTCGAGAACTTCGAGCACTACGAGGACTCCACCGCGACGCTCCCGTCCTGGTCGGCCGACGAGGTGCTCACCGCACCCAAGGAGGTGCCGTTCCACGACGGCCTCGTCGAGTTCCTCGAGGAGCGCGGAGACTGGAGACCGGAGGCCGACGAGCTCAACGAGGACCTGGTCGAACGCGGTGAACGGCTCCGCGAGCTGTGGCCCGAGGTGGCCGAGCAGGACGACCCCCGTGCCACCTGGCCCGAGGTCAAGGCCGACGTCCCCCGCCCCGACCCGCACGCCGCGGAGCAGAGCACGGACGACGGGGAACCCGACGGCGCCGAAGAGAACGACGACGGGGAGGACCGTTGAACCGCACCGGCGGGGACACCCCCGGCACCACCGGACCGGACGACGGGGAAGCCCCGGAGGACACCGGATCCGGCCCCGGCGAGCAGGCGCCCTCCGCCGCCGCGGCCCGCTGCACCGGCCCCTGGCGCGCTGTCGTCGTCGCCCTGACCGTCGCCGGGCTGCTGCTCACGCTCGGCCAGGTCTTCCACTGGAACCCGTTCGGACGGCCCCTGCTCATCAACGAGTTCCTGCACCTGGTCCTGGCCTGCTTCCTGCCGATCGTCTTCCTCGCCTTCCCGCTGAGCGCCGAGCACGGCCAGGCCAGGGTGCCGGCCTACGACGCCCTCCTGGCCGGGGCCGTGTCCGGGGTGAACGTCTACTACGGCATGCACGGCGAACGCATCCTCACCGAGGGCTGGGACTACATCGCGCCGGCCACCGCGACCGTGCTGAGCTTCGTGCAGTGGGCGCTCGTGCTGGAGGCGCTGCGGCGCACCGCCGGGATGATCGTCACCGGCATCGCCATGGCCTTCTCGCTGTACCCCCTCATCGCCGGCGGCATCCCGATCCCGATCCTGGAGGGCATCCAGTACGACGCGGTCGGGCTCGCGCAGATGCACACCATGGGCGCGGAGTCCGTGCTCGGGCTGCCGCTGCAGACCGCCGCCACCATCCTCATCGGGTTCCTGCTGTTCGGCGTGGTCCTGCGGCACACCGGGGGTGCCGAGTTCTTCTACGACTTCGCCCGGTCGGTGTTCGGCACCGCACGCGGCGGCTCGGCGAAGGTCTCCGTGGCCGGCTCCGCCACGCTCGGCATGATGAGCGGCAGCGCGGTGTCCAACGTGCTGACCACCGGCCCGATGACCATCCCCTCGATGAAGCGGGCCGGGTTCTCCGGACGCTACGGCGCCGGCGTCGAGGCCACCGCGTCCTCGGGCGGGTCGATCACCCCGCCGATCATGGGCACCGCGGCCTTCCTCATGGTCTCCTTCGTCGGGGTGCCCTACGCCGAGATCGCCCTGGCCGCGGCCATCCCCGCCCTGCTGTTCTTCCTCGGCATCTACGTGCAGGTCGACGCCTACGCCGCCAAGCACCGCCTGCACGGCATCGCCCGCGAGCACCTGCCGCGCACGGTCCCGGTGCTGCTGCACGGGTGGCCGTACCTGCTCGCGCTCGCCGCCCTACTGTTCCTGCTGGTGTACCACCACCGCGAAGCGCAGGCCCCGTTCATCGTCGTGGCGGGGCTGCTGCTGTAC
>NZ_ANBF01000061.1 GCF_000341025.1 Nocardiopsis salina YIM 90010
TCGGCCTCATCATCGGCGGACTGTCGATGACGGGCGTCTCGCTGTCCCTGGCCCGCGAGATGGTCACAGCGCTGGGCGGGTCGGTGGCGCTGGTGCTCGTCGCCGGCGCGCTCACCTCCTTCGTGCTCGGCCTCGGAATGACGGTCTCGGCGGTCTACGTGCTCCTGGCGATCGTGCTGGCCCCGGCACTGGTGGGGATGGGAATCGACCCGATCGCCGCCCACCTGTTCGTCATCTACTGGGCTACGGTCTCCTACATCACCCCGCCCGTGGGGCTGGCCGCCTTCGCCGCCGCCGGTATCGCCGGGACCAGACCCATCCCCACGAGCCTCACGGCGATGCGGTTGGGTGCGGTCAAGTACGTCGTCCCGTTCTGTTTCGTGCTCGACCCAGCGCTGGTCGGACGCGCGCCCCTGCCCGAGGTCGGTCTCGCGGTGCTCTTCGCGGTCGTGGGTGTCGTGGCCATGGGCTGTGCGTTCGAGGGTTACCTCGTGGGAGCCGAACACCCCATGGGCCCGTTCAGCCGCCTGGTCGCCCTCGGCGCGGGTTTCGCGGCGCTGACCCCGGGACCGGTCAGCAGCCTCGTCGGGCTCGGCGCGATCGTGGCGACGGCGCTCGCGGTGCGCTTCGCCGGGCGGCGCAGGGGCGGGCACAGCGAGGACCGGTCCCCGACCGGAACACGGGTGTGAGCGCCCCGAACGCCCCGGGCCCGGACGCGCCGCCGGGCCCGGCCTACGTCGTCCTCCTGGCGAGCTCGGCCCTGGGCACATTGACCAGCACCATCATCAGTGCGCCCATCAACGTCATCGCCGACGCGATCGACGCCGGGCCCAGCGGGATCGTCTTCGCGGTCAGCGCCTTCACCCTGGCCATGGTGCTGTTCTCCCCGGTCGCAGGATGGGCCTGCGAGCGCCTGGGGCCGCACCGGGTGCTGGTCACCTCCCTGGGGCTGATGGTGTTGGCCCAGCTCGGCGCCGCGTGCAGTCAACAGCTGTGGTTCCTCGTGGCCATGCGCGCACTGCAGGGGATCGCCTGTTCGGCCACCCCTCCCGCCGTGCAACAGAGCCTCGCGCACTTCTGGCCCCGCCACCGCGCCCGGATGATGGCCGCGTGGGCCTCGGCGATCGGGGTCGGTCAAGCTCTCGGGCTGCCCCTGGGAGGGCTGGTGGCCGACCTGCTCGGCTGGCGGGCGGTCTTCGGCACCCACGCACTGCTGAGCTTCGTGTTGATGGTGCTCATCGCGCGCATCGTCCCGGCCGCGCCCTCCGGCCGTCCGCCGCTGCACATCAGCGGCATGCTCACCCTCGTCATCGGCATCGGGTCCCTCGTGGGCGCCTTCACCTGGGCCGGGCAGCAGGGCAACCCGGGTGTGGGCATCGCCCTGGTGGTCGCCGGTGTGGTCGGCCTGGCCGCGCACGCCGTGATCGCGCACCACAACCCGGCCGCGCTCGTCGACCCCCGCCTGCTCGTCGAACGCCGCTACCTGCGCAGTACAGCCGCAGCCGGGACCGTCATGGCCTGCCTCGGTGTCGTCGTGGTGGCCACGCCCCTGCACCTGGGCCGCGAGCACGGTATGGGGCCGGAGACCATCGCTGCGGTCACCGTCGCGCTCGCGGTCTCGATGACCCTGTTCGCGCCCGTGTCCTCCTGGATCGGGGCGCGCCTGACCCCCCGGGCCGTGCTCCAGGGCGGGCTCGCCGCGCTCGGCCTCGGCTTGCTCACGCTCGGCTGGGTCGGCACCGCCGGGCAGGCCACCGCAGTCGCCGTCACCGTCGTGGTGCTCGTGGTCGTCGGCTCGGCGATCGGCGCGGTTCAGGCCAACGCAGCGCTCGGGGTGATGCGCTCGGCCGCCGCGAGCCATGGTGCGGCGCTGGGCCTGCACAACATGCTGCGGTTCTCGGGGCTGGCCTGTGGATACGCGTGGGTGGCGATCAGCTTCCCGTGGGGGAGTGTGTTCGTGGTCTACGCGGGCCCGGTCGCGCTGGTGCTGCTCTCGTTCGTGCTGTTGCTCGGCCCGCCCGCCGCCCCCGTGGGGGAGCGGGCCGGCACAGGCGGG
>NZ_ANBF01000062.1 GCF_000341025.1 Nocardiopsis salina YIM 90010
CCACCACCGCAGTGCTCAGCCGGCGGATGTGCCCCCGTCCGGGCGCACGATCCCCTGTTCCACGAGCCGGTCGAGGTCGCCTCCGCCCAGCCCGAGCGCGGAACCCAGCACCGCGTGTGTGTGCTCGCCGACGCGCGGCGCCGGGGCCGGGGGCGTGTGCTCCCCGTCCAGCGCGACCGGCGCGGCCGGGGCCAGATGGGGTTCCACGCCGGTCTGCTCGGCCTCGTGGAAGAGCGGGTCGTCGGGCAGCCCCGCCGCCGTCTCGGCGAAGGTCCGGTACTGCGACCACAGGACCCGGGTCGCGCCCAGGGCCGCACGTACGTCCTCGGCCCCGGTGCGCCCGAACCAGGACGCCAGCAGCGCGGCCAGGGCCTCCCGGTGCCGGTAGCGCTCGCCCTCGTGCGACAGGTCGGCGCCCAGGCTGCGTTCCAGCGCCTCGACGACCTCGCCCAGCCCGGCCGCCTCCACAAGTTCCGTCCAGTGGCGGGGGGGGAGAGCCACGACCATGAACCGTTCACCGTCGGCGCTGGTGAAGTCGCGCCCGAAGGACCCGTAGACGTGGTTGCCGTCCGGCTCGCGCGGGCTCTCCGGACACAGCTGCGCCTCTGCCAGGTGCCCGAGAGTGCCTGCGGTCGCCAGGGCCACGTCCTCCAGGGCCAGCCGCAGTCGCCGCCCCTGCCCGGTGGCCGACCGGTGGTGCACGGCGGCCAGGATCCCCGTGGCCAGGTACAGCCCGGCCGCAAGGTCCCAGGTCGGTACCGGGCTGTTGACCGGGCCCTCGTGGTCGGTCGGCCCGGACGCGAGCGGGAACCCGGTGGCGGCCTGCACCGTGTAGTCGACCGCGGTACCGCCGTCGCGCCGCCCGACCAGGGTGGCGTGCACCAGATCGGGCCTGCGCTCGCTCAGCGCGTCGACCCCGAGTGTGCCGCGGCGTTCGGCGTTGCTGACGACGATCCCGTCGCCCTCCACGATCAGGTCGGAGACCAGGGCGCGCCCTTCGTCCCGGGACAGGTCGACCTCGACGCCGCGCTTGCCGCGGTTGAGGCCGGTCCAGTACAGGCTGGTGCCCTGTGCGCTCAGTGGCCAGCGGCCCCGGTCGGGTGCCCCGCCCATCGGTTCCACCCGGATCACCTCCGCGCCGAGCTGGGCGAGTGTCAGCCCGCACAGCGGGGTCGCCACGAAACTGGACAGCTCCATGATCCGCAGACCGGACAGGGGCAGGGGGTCGGTTCGGACACGGATGCCACCTCTCATGATGTGTCGCGGGGCACATCATGCACCAACGTTCCACCGTCGGGCGGGGCGGGGTTCGGTTGTGTGGCGGTGTTGTCCGGTGGCTGGGTGGTGCCCCCGGAGGTCTGTCTCGGAGGGGCTCGGAACTGGGGTTCCGCGAGTTCTCCCGGCCTTGCCTCGGGGGTTCGTGGGTGGGGGTGGGTGGGGGTCTGCGCGGTCTGGAGGTGGAGGGCTGTGTGGGCTTGTGGTCGGGGTGGGTGGTGTTCGTCGTCGGGTCGAGCGTAGCCCGGCCGGGGCCTCCCGCAACCCGCGTCGGCGCCACCCCCTGTTCGTTGTGTGGGTGGGGGTGTGGCGGCGTTGTGCGGGGTTGGGGCCGGCGCCTCGGGGTGTGCGGTCCGCCCCTTTCCCGGGCTGGACCGCTCTCGCCGACGAACACCCTCCGGCCCGCCCCGCAACCGAAAAGGTGTGGGGTCCAAAAGCAGACCCCCTGGGGTGGCCCCATTGCGACCAACGCTTGCGGCGTGCGGGCGGTGGCTCGCTCCTGCGGAGGCAACGGCACGCCCCGCGCACTCCCGGCGGGGCATTGAGTGTCGGGGGTGACACGTGTGTGCGGTGGCCCGGCGGGGGTCCTGCTGCCCGAGCCGGGCTGGCCGCGCACCGTTTCGGAGATTCTCCCGCCCGGCGGGCGGGGCGTGGGTACACTTTCTCCCGTTCCAGAATATCCCGGAAAACCATCGCCGTGGAGTTACCCACAAGGCCATTTTCTGCGATGAATAGGACGCCCGTAATTCGGGCCAGTCGAGGGTTCCGAGTCCGTAATGGGTAAGGGTTGTGTGGCCTTTGGGGCACTCCCCTTTTCCGGGGTTTCCCGCTTATTGTTGAATCATGGCGAACAACACCGCAGACCCCACCGACACGGCCCCGGGCAGTGCCCCGGACGCGGTCGTGTCCGCGCTGGTGGCTGCGGTGCAGACCTTCACCGCGACGATGTCGGGGGATGTGCCGTTCGGTGCGGCCGCAACGGTGTTGGAGCGCCTCCGGGCGGTGCGTGAGCAGATCGACCAGTT
>NZ_ANBF01000063.1 GCF_000341025.1 Nocardiopsis salina YIM 90010
TTCTGTACCGGGCCACGCTCGATCGGGGTCTGGCCGGGATGAAGGCCGACCGGCCTGCGATGTCGGTCAAGTCGCTGGGGGACATGGCCCGTGCGTGAAACCACCGCGGCCAACCTGCAGCCGCTGTGCTCGCTGCACAACCGCCTCAAGTACCGCCGCACCAAGAACCACCACACCCCGGCAGAGGACGGCGAGACCGGGACCAGCTAGACCGGCACCCGGCGGGCCGGCTGAGCGAGGGCCACCGACTCCACCGGGGCCAGGCCGGGGCTGCCCGCCCCACTGGCTCCTCCGGCTGAGTCGGAGCCACACCTTGCCCTGGCCCGTCGGCCCTTCGGGCTCCCGGCCCTCTGGTTGTCAGTGCTCA
>NZ_ANBF01000064.1:0-20397 GCF_000341025.1 Nocardiopsis salina YIM 90010
GGCAGTGGACCCCCGTTCCTTTGGGCTGCCAGAGGGCCTCGGGGGTGAACAGGGGTTCGTCGATGCGGGTCGGGTCAGCCCGGCCAACAGGGCCGGAACGCACACCCCGAGGCGCCACAGACCGACCCACCACCACACCCGCACCCTCCCGCCAAGAAAAAACGTCCGGGGGTGGTGCCGAAGGGTTGCGTGAGGGCCCGGCCGAGCTACGATCCCGGCCCCGACGGACCACCACCCCCGAGGCAACACCAGAACGACCCCGACGACCGGTCCGACACAACACGACTGCTTCTTGGAAAGCCCGGTCCATGCCCCGCCCATGCCGCGACGGCGTGATCGCGCACGACGAAGGCCGGCCGCCAAGTGGACGGCCGGCCGTGCCCGGTGAACCAGCTCCTCAGCCCTTCACCGCGCCCGAGGTGAGGCCCTCGGAGATGTAGCGCTGCAGGAACCAGAAGACAGCCAGTGTGGGCAGGGAGAGCATGATCGCCCCGACGGCGAACATCCCGAAGTTGGCGTTGCGCTGCGAATCCACCAGTTGGTACAGCCCGAGCCCCAGCGTCTGCGAGCCGGTGTCCCGCAGGAACACACTCGCCAGCAGGAACTCGTTGATCGTGTTGATGAAGACCAGCAGCGCCACGATCGCCAGCACCGGGGTCACCAACGGCAGCATGATCCGGAAGAAGACCTGGGCGTGTGTGGCCCCGTCCATCTGAGCCGACTCGTCCAGCTCCTTCGGCACGGTGTCGAAGAACCCCTTCATCAGCCAGGTGTTGATGCTCAGCGCACCGCCCAGGTACACGAGCAGCAGCCCCCACCGGGTGTCGAAACCGATCGCCGGGTAGAGCTCCCCGAGGTTGGAGAACATCAGGTAGATCGCCACGATCGCCAGGAACTGCGGGAACATCTGGATCACCAGGAGCCCCACCAGCCCCACACGCCGCCCCTTGAACCGCATCCGGCTGAAGGCGTACGCGGCCAGGGCGGACAGCAGAACGGTGGCCGAGGCGTTGGCGACGGCGAAGAACAGCGAGTTCGTGTACCAGGCCCGGAACGGCGTGTTCCGGAACAGGTCCCGCGCGTTGTCCAGGCTCGCCCCGGTCGGCCACAGCTGCGAACTGCTGAGTGTGCCGACCGGGTTGAGCGCCGCCGAGATCACGAACAGCACCGGGAACAGTGCGAAGGCCGCCACGACCAGCATCACCGCGTGGCGCCACCCCTGCCGGCGCGACCACAGGGCGAACCGTGACCCGGCGGTGGGGCGGTACACCGGTCGTACGGCGGTGTCGACGGTCTCGGCCGTCATCGGTCCACCTCCTGCAGTGCTCTGCTGCGGCTCAGGCTGACCACCGACATCACCGAGACGATCAGGAAGATCATCACCGACATGGCCGCCGCGTACCCGTACTGGGCTGTGGCCTCGCTGAAGGCCAGGCGGTAGGTGTAGGTGATGAGCAGGTCGGTGGCGCCCCCGGACATCGTCCCCTCCGCCGGGAACGGGCCGCCCCGGGTCAGCAGCCATACCGCGTTGAAGTTGTTGAAGTTGAACGCGAAGGTCGCGATGAGGATCGGCGCCATCGCCACCATGAGCAGAGGCAGGGTCACGTGTCGGAACGCCTGCCACGGCCCGGCCCCGTCCAACCGCGCCGCCTGCGACAGCTCGCGTGGGATCGCCTGCAGCGCACCGGTCGCCACCAGGAACATGTACGGGTACCCCAGCCAGACGTTGGCCAGGACCACCGCACCCCGTGCGGCCCACGCGTCGCCGAGCCAGTCCACGTCTGTGCCGAGCATCCGGTTGAACAGGCCGAAGTCGGTGTTGAACATGTCCCGCCACAACAGGTACATCGCCAGCGAGCTCATGGCGTACGGCAACACCACGAGGATCCGGTAGACGGTCTTGCCGCGCAGACGCGGCGTGTGCAGTGTCAGCGCGACCGCCAGGCCCACCACGAACACCAGGAAGGTGACCGAGGCGGCGAAGGCGATGTTCCACACCAGGGTCCCGAAGAAGGCCGAGGCGAAGGTCGGATTGATCAGGAACCGCAGGAAGTTGTCGAACCCGACGCCGACCTGCCAGCCCTGCGCCAGGCGTTCGCCGTCCTCGTCGTAGAAGGCGCCGCGTTCGTCGTCGGCGGTGTAGACCGCGCCGGTCTCCGTGTCCTCGATGCAGTCGCAGCCGGGGTCGTGGACCCGCTGCGCTGTGCCCTCGAAGGCGCTGTTGAGGCCGCTTGACCGGATCCCGGCACCGTCGCCGGTCGGGACGGCGAACTCCTGGAGCTCGTCGCTGCGGGCGTTGACCTCGTTGGGGGAGAGCACCGTGTACCCGAACGCCTCGGTGACCTTGCCGGAGTCGTCGACGTCGGCGCCGGGCAGTTCCTCCAGGCCCTCGGAGTCACCCGCATAGGCCTGCCCGTCGTCGTCGGTGAGCAGGAAGACCAGCTCGCCGGTGTCCGGGTCGCCCGTGGTCGCGACGGTGAGCGTGTACTCCTCGGAGTCGTCGGCGCTCACCACGGAGTAGGCCTCGATGGAGGCGATCGCCTGTTCCTTGGTGCCGCGGTGGCCGTCGCTCATGTTGGTCAGCGACGTGCTCATCGTGTACAGCACCGGGAAGATCTGGAAGGCCATCAGCAGCAGCACACCCGGCACCAGGTACTTGGCCGGGACCGAACGCCCCGACAGGTACACCCAGTACACGAGCGCCACCACGGCCACGGCCAGGGCGATGCCCCACCAGTTGCCCGCCACGTACAGCGGCAGCACCGCCCAGACACCCAGCGCGGTGAACAGGCCGAGGAGGGCGATCTTGACGAGCGTTCCGGTCAGGGACCCGCGTGCGGCGAAACGTCCCCCGGGCAGTGGCGGGCGTGCGGGTGCCCCGGCGGAGGGGGAACCCGCGGGCCCGCTGTTGTCCTTGCCCACCGCTACTGCCCGATCCGCTCGGCGATCTGCTCGTGGGCGTTCTCCAGGGCCTCACGCGCGTCCTCGCCACCGATGATCTGCGCCTGGGCCACACCGAGGGGTTTCCAGGTCTCGCCCATCTCCGGGAAGTTGGGCATCGCGAGGCCGTCCTCACCGGCCTCGGCGACCGCGGCGATGTTCGGGTCGTCCTCGGAGACGGTGTCCAGGGCCTCGGTCTGTACCGGGGTGCGCGGGTCGGCGTCGTACAGGTCGAGCACGAAGTCGGTGTCGGTGACGTGGTTGACCACGAACTCCTCGGCCAGCGCGCTGTTGGCGCCGCCCTCGGTCACGAAGAAGGCCTGGTAACCGAGGTAGGGGCTGGCGGGATCGCCGTCCTCGAAACCCGGGATCGCGCTGATGTCGAACTCGACGTCGGAGTCTCCGGCGTCGGCCAGGTTCCAGGGCCCGGCGACGAAGAAGGGCGCCTCACCGTCGAAGAAGAGCGCGGCGTCGTTCTCGGTGTCGATGCTGCGGCGCAGCACCCCTTCGCCGTCCTCGCCGTACTCGGCGACGGCCTCCATGGCCTCGACGGTCTCGTCGGAGGCCACGCGCAGGTCCTCGGCGTCCCACCCGCCGTCGGCGTCCTGCCCGAACAGGTCGCCCCCGGCCGAACGCATGAGGGCGTTCATGCGGAAGGGATCGCCCTCCTGGTCGACGGCCATGGACAGCACCTCGTCGACCTCGCCGTCGTCCTTGAGCTCCGTGCCGGCCTCGACGAGCTCCTCGAAGGTCTCGGGGGCGTCGGGCGCCAGCTCTGTGTTGCGCATGAGGAAGATGTTCTCCTGCGCATAGGGCACACCCAGCAGCTGCCCGTCCAGCTCCATGGCCTCGACCGCGGTCCCGTCCAGGCCCTCGGCGCGGTCGGAGGGCAGCTCGATCGGCTGCACGGCCCCGTTGCGCATGAGGTTGCCGGTCCAGTCGTGTGCGCCCAGGAAAAGGTCGGGGGCGTTACCGGCCTGGTGGGCGTTGACGACGTCGCCCTGGATGTCGTCGAAGGAGACGTTCTGAACGTCGACCTCGACACCGTTGGCCTCGGCGAACTCTTCGGCGGCCTCCTGGATGGCGCCGGAACGGTCGGGGTCGGACCAGATGACGAGGGTGCCCTCCTGGCTGCCGCCGCCCTCGTCGCCGTCCCCACCGCCGCACGCGGTGGTCATCAGGCTGAGGGCCGCGAGACCGGCCAGGGCCGGGGCGCTGCGCATTCTCATTCGTGTTCCTTCCGGGGGCCTGCCTGGGGGAGCGCACGTGGTCCGCCGGGGAGGCGGGCCCGTCGGGGGTGTGCGTGGTGATGTGACGCTAGCAATAATTTGCGTGAATTGAAATGCCTTGCAGGCCGCCTCGGTAAAGATGTGGAAACGCGCCGAGAACAGTCCCGTCATGGTGTTCCCGGTGTGAGAACCGAATGACTGCGGGTGAGTGTCACGGGCGGTCGGCCGTCGTGGGCGCAATCATCGCCCGTGGCCCGCGCATCGCCCTCACGGGTGGTCGGACCAGGGTTCCACCCTGCCCACGATCTGCTCCGGCGCGGCGTCGCTCAACGCGCGCAGAGCGCCGTCCGAGACCTCGCGGTCGGTGAGCCAGCGCGTGGCACGTGCGGTGTCGGCGAACCCGAGCACGACGCTGCGGTAGGCGCGCGGCGGCGCATACTGGCCCGGCAGGGGTCGGCTGAGGCGGGGGTCGGCGCCGGCACTGCCCCAGAGTTGGACCACGGTCGCGTCCGCGGAGAGCAGCGGATCGAGGGACGCGTGCACACCCTCGTCGTAGGGCGTGTGGACCCACAGGAGTGCTTCGGCCATCGGCCGCCCGCCCGTGGCCTCCCGCACGGCCTCGCCCAACCGCTCCGGGGCCGACCAGTCGGCGGCGACCGGTACCAGTCGCCCGCGGTCGGGTGCCCCGGCCGCGGCTCGCTCCGGACGGCGCGAGACGAGGACGACCCTGGCGCCGGAGCCCAGCAGGTCGTGGACGGCGGGGCGGAGCATGCCGGTCCCGCCCACGACGAGGAGTTCGCGTTCGGTGCTCACCGTTCACCACCCGACACAGGATCTGTTGTCGTTCCGGCCGCCATCAGCGGGGCGCGCACGCCTCCAGTCCGTCGACGAGTGCGGCGAGCACGGCCTCGAGGCTGTCGAAGCCGTGGTGGCCGGCCTCGAGCTCGTGGGTGACCAGGGTCGAGGACAGCGGATCGAGCAGGGCGTCGGCCATCACACGGTCGTCGAGGTCGGGGCGGGCCGACCGCAGCAGGCTGCTGACGTGCGCGTGGTGCACACCGTAGGCCCCGGCGAAGCCCCGGTGGAAGGGGTCCGCACACACGAAAGGCCCGGCCGGGGCGGAACCTGCGTCCCGCCCCGGCCGGGCCCGCCGTGTCTCACACGCGCAGCCACACCGCCGTGTCGCCCGGCAGCGTCAGGCGCGTGCCGCCCGCCTGCACCGGGCCGCTGGAGATCAGTACCTCGCCGCCCGGCAGCTCCACCGGCTTCCCGGTCAGGTTCACCGCACAGCGCACGCCCGACCCGCGGTCGAAGAAGAGCACACCCTCGGGGGAATCCAGCCACTCCAGCTGCCCATCGCCCAGGGCGTCCAGTTCGCGCCGCAGTCGCAGGGCACGCGTGTACAGCTCCAGCGTCGAACCCTCCACCCCGCGCTGGGCCGCGCGCGAGAGCGGACCGTAGGCCTGCGGCACCGGCAGCCACGGCATGGTCCCCTCCGGTGCGAACCCGAACGGGGGGTGCTCGCCCTCCCACGGCAGCGGGACCCGGCAGCCGTCCCGGCCCCTGTCCGTGCGGCCCGAACGTTCCCACGTGGGGTCCTGCAGGGCGTCCTCCGGCAGGTCGGTCACCTCCGGGAGGCCCAGCTCCTCGCCCTGGTACAGGTAGGCCGATCCAGGCAGCGCCAGCATCAGCAGCGTGGCCGCGCGCGCACGCCGCAGCCCCTGCTCGCCGCCGCCGAACCGGGTCACGTGGCGCGTCACGTCGTGGTTGGACAGCACCCAGGTCGTGGTCGCCCCGACCGCGCCGTTGGCGGCCAACGAGGTGTCCACGACCTTCCGCAGGCGCGCGGCGTCCCACGGGGCAGTCAGGTACTCGAAGTTGAACGCCTGGTGCAGCTCGTCGGGGCGCACGTAACGCGCGATCCGATCGGCGTCCTCCACCCAGGCCTCGGCGACCAGGGCCCGGTCGCCCTCGTAGGAATCGGTGATCGAGCGCCAGCGGCGGTAGATCTCGTGCACGCCGTCCTGGTCGAAGTAGGGGAGGCGGTGGTGCCCGTCGAGCAGGCCGGCGTCGGTGCCCTCGGCCACGTCGGGCAGTTCCGGGTCCTTGACCATGCCGTGCGCGACGTCGATGCGGAAACCGTCCACACCACGGTCCAGCCAGAACCGCAGGACGTCGTCGAACTCCTCGTGCACCTCCCCATCGGTCCAGTCGAGATCGGGCTGCTCGGTGTCGAACAGGTGCAGGTACCACTGTTCCGGGGTGCCGTCGGGGCGCTTGAGGCGGGTCCAGGCCGGGCCGCCGAAGATCGAGGTCCAGTTGTTGGGCGGTTCGTCGCCGCCCGGGCCTCGGCCATCACGGAACATGTACCGCGCCCGTTCGGGGCTGCCCGGCTCGGCCGCCACCGCCTCGCGGAACCACCGGTGCGCCGACGAGGTGTGGTTGGGGACCACGTCGATGATCACCCTGATGCCGAGTCCGTGCGCGGTGGCCAGCAGGGCGTCGAAGTCGTCCAGGGTGCCGAAGCGCGGGTCGACGTCGCGGTAGTCGGCGACGTCGTAGCCGCCGTCGGCCAGAGGCGAGACGTAGAAGGGGGTCAGCCAGACCGCGTCCACGCCCAGTTCCGCCAGGTCCGGGAGCTTCCGGCGGATGCCCGCCAGGTCGCCCTCGCCGTCGCCGTCGGAGTCGGCGAAGCTGCGCACGTAGATCTGGTAGATGGCCGCCTCGCGCCACCAGTGCGACTCCATGGAGGTCCTTCCCAATGGGCCTGTGCAAGTTCTTGCGCAAGATTACCGTCAACTTTCTGTCGAGTGGCGGTCATCTCGACTAAAATCGGCCGCATGGGTCCACGACTGGCCGACATCGCGCGGCACGCAGGCGTCAGCGAGGCCACCGTCTCGCGGGTGCTCAACGACAAACCCGGAGTCGGCGGCGACACACGCAAGGCCGTGCTCACCGCGCTGGACGTGCTCGGATACGAACGCCCCGCGCGGCTGCGCCAGCGCTCGGCAGGTCTGGTCGGCATGGTCGTGCCCGAGCTCGGCAACCCCGTGTTCCCGATGTTCGCCCAGGCCGCGGAGGGCGCCCTCGCCCAGCGCGGCTTCACGCCCGTGCTGTGCACCCAGACGCCCGGCGGCATCACCGAGGACGAGTACGTCGAACTCCTGCTGGAACGCAACGTCTCCGGGATCATCTTCGTCTCCGGCCGCCACGCCGACTCCAGTGCGCCCCGCGAGCGCTACGCGTCGCTGGTCTCGCGGGGCCTGCCGATCGTTCTGGTCAACGGTTACTCCGAGCACATCCCGGCCGCGTTCGTCTCCTGCGACGACCGAGAGTCCGGACGCCAGGCGGTCGACCACCTCGTCGCCACCGGCCACACCCGCATCGGTTTCACCAGCGGGCCCGAGCGCTACGTCCCGGTGCACCGCAAGCTCGAGGGGTACCACCAGGCGCTGGCCTCGCACGGGCTGGACGGCGAAGGCCTGGTCGAGCTGTCGCTGTTCGGCGTCGAGGGCGGGGAGGCCGCCGCGACCACGCTCATCGAACGCGGGGTCACCGCCATGGTCTGCGGCTCCGACATGATGGCGCTCGGCGCGATCCGGGCCGCGCGCCGGCTCGGCCTGCGTGTGCCTCAGGACTTCTCCGTGGTCGGCTACGACGACTCGCAGCTCATCGCGTTCACCGACCCGCCGCTGACCACCGTGCGCCAACCCGTCACGGCGATGGCGCTGGCCGCGGTGCGCACCCTGTGCGACGAGATCGCCGGGCACGCGGTCTCCCGCGCCGAGTACATGTTCGCGCCCGAACTCGTCGTGCGCGGGTCCACCACCGCCGCGCCCTCCCGCGCCGCGGCGGTGGCCGAACCCCGGCCCGCCTGACCCGGATTCCGGGTGCAGGCCGGGGCCGGTGTGCGACGTCCCCGTGACGCCTGCTGTGAACGGGATCTCCCTGGCCGGAGCCCTGCGTCTCCTTCTAGGCTTCCCACATGGAATCCACCTCCAGCATCCTCTCCGTCCAGACCGGCCGTGCGTTCGACGCCGACTGGGCCGGACGCCTGAAACGCACCGCCATCGACAAGACCCCCGTGGAGGGCGGCGCGTATGTCGGCCCGCTCGGGCTCGATGGTGACGAGCAGGCCGACGTCGAGCACCACGGCGGCCCCGACAAGGCCGTCTACGCCTACGCGCGCGAGGACGTCGACCTGTGGCAGGCCCGTCTCGGGCGCACCCTGGCCAACGGCGTCTTCGGCGAGAACCTCACCACGGCCGGCCTCGACCTGCTCGACACCGTCGTCGGGGAACGCTGGCGGGTCGGGCCCGTACTGCTCGAGGTGACCCTGCCCCGGACCCCGTGCGGGGTGTTCCAGGCCTGGCTGGCCGAGCGCCAGTGGGTGCGCCGCTTCACCGAGGAGGGCCGCACCGGGGTCTACCTGCGTGTGCTCGAACCCGGCCACGTCACACCGGGCGATCCGGTCACCGTCGAACACCGGCCCGCCCACGGCCTCACGGTCCTGTCCGGTTTCCGGGCCTCCCGCGCCGGCGACGCGGAGACCCTGCACGGCCTGGCCGCCGTGCCCGGTGCGTCCGAGGTCTGGGCCGCCCAGGCCGAGCGTGCCCTCGCCCGCACCTGACCTGCGCTCCAAGCGGGCTCTAGCCGCACATGAGCGCGGCGCGCAGGTCCAGGCGGTGGTCGAGGACGCTCATATCAGTGCCGGTCAGCTCCTCGATCCGCCGCACGCGGTAGTGCACTGTGTTCACGTGCAGGTGCAGTGCGCGCGCGGTGCCCACCCACGAGCCGTTCTGGTCGAGGAAGACCCGCAGGGTCCGGGCGAACTCGCTACCGGTGCGCCGGTCGTGCTCCAACAGCCCGCCCAGGGTGCGCTGGTGGTAGTCGCGCCGGACCTCGGCGGGCAGTCCGGCGAGCAGCCCGCCCACGCCGCGCATGTCGGCGGCGGCCATCACGGTCGAGCCCTCCGGCCCGCCGCCCGAGACCGAACCGAGCGCGAAGCGGCTCTGTGCCAGAGCGGTCGGCAGGAGATCGGCGGTGGCGACCGGGGTGCTCACCCCCGCGTACAGCGCAGTGCCCCGGCCCAGCGCGCTGTGCAGGGGGTTCCAGGAATCGTGCAGCGCCCGGAGGAGCTCCTCCGGCGGTGCCGAGACGACACCGACGGCGGTCCCCTCCGGTGACAACCCGACGACGGGGCGCTCCTCCGCGGGACGCAGTGCCTCCTCCAGTGCCGACCGGGCCCACTCGGCCTCGGCCCCGGGCCCCGTCAGCACCGCGGTGACGACCGACAGGTGGGCGCCGTCGGGGATGCCGCAGGCCGAGAGCGCTGTGAGCACCGGGTTCCGATCGCCCCGGGTGCGGTGCAGGGCCGAGACCAGGTGGTCGGCCGAGCGCCGGTGGTCGTGGCGCGAGGCCACCGACCGTGCCCGCTCCAACCCGACCACCTCGGCCGCATCCTTCAGAGGGCGGGCGGGCACGAGGCGGTCGGCCCAGACCCGCAACCACCAGGTCTCCAGCGGCGACGGTCCGGGAACGGGCGCCACCGCCGGCCGGTCCCGGGAACCCTCGGTGCCCCGTTGCCCGGGGGAGCCGGTCGGGGAACCGGACGCGACCACCCGCCCGGTGGTGGTGACGATCTCGCAGCGCTGCGCGGACAGGGCGGCGGCGACGTGTTCCAGCAGAGCACCGGCACCCACCCCGTCCGAGACCAGGGCGGTCAGATCGCGCCGCATGAGCTCCTCCGGGAGGCCTGATCCCTCGACCCGCCCGTACTCCTCCGCGGACAACCGACGGTGCACGTACTCCGACACCTGGTGGAAACCGGTCGAACTCGGTACCGAGAGCAGGGGCACCCCCTGTGCCCGGCAGGCTGCCACGAGGGCGTCCGGGGCGGGTCCGTGCGCGGCCTCGCCGGCGAGCAGGGCCGCGACCCCGGCCCTCACCAGCCTGCGCACGAACTCGTCCAGCGCGTGGGAGGGGTCGTCGGCCCGCCACCACACGAGCCCGGTCAGCAGAATTCTGCCGCTCTCGAGATAACGGGAAGGGTCGGGAAGATCAGTGGTGATCGCGCCGGTGGCTCTCCGGTCCAGAATTCCTCCGGGTGCCCATCTGACGCAGATTCCCAGTTCTTTCTCGGTGAGCAGGTCCCGGACGAGCACGTTTCCTCCTCGGTGGGGGCATCCCCTTCTCACTCCTGATCGGGTGTGGCACGTGCGAGCCTAACCGGCCCCTCCGGGCGGCAGGGGTGCGGGATCGCCACTGCTCGGGTTCGCTGGGCGATCACACGAAGAGGTGTTGAAGTGCGCCGGGGATCCCGTGTGACGGACCAATCGACAGTGGTGCGGATCCCTTGTTCAACTCGGTGCACCGGCCGATACGCGGTGGCCGTGCAACACCCCGGGCGGATGGTTCCCCGTTCACGGAAAGGGATTCCGTTCCTTTCCGGGCCCGGGGTGTTGCGGCCGCGGAACAGAAATGTCGAAGGCGCCTTTTCCGTCCGTCCGGGATTCCGAGCCCTACGACCCCCACGAGAGGAGCGCCGGCCCATGGACCTGAACTCCGTCGACGAGGTCCAGCCCGCCACGGCGGCCGACTGGCGACCCGGCGACGCCTGGCTCGCCGGCGNTCCCGCCTGCTCGACCTCAAGGACCTGGACTGGCCCCCGCTGGTGCGCCGATCCGACCACCTGGAGATCGCGGGCACGTGCACCGTCGCCCAGCTCCGCGCCCTCGAACCCGACCCCGACTGGGCCTCGTTCGCACTGGTCGAGCAGTGTTCCCGCGCCTTCCTGGCCTCCTTCAAGATCTGGAACGAGGCGACCGTCGGCGGAAACCTGTGCAACGGCCTGCCCGCCGGCCCCATGATCTCGCTGACCGCCGCGCTGGACGGGGAGTGCCTGCTCCAGGCCGCCCCCGGACGCGGGCCCGGCCGAACCGTGCCCGTCGCCGAGTTCGTCACAGGCAACGGCCTCAAGCAGCTCGAACCGGGCGAGGTGCTGCGCGCCGTCCGCATCCCTCACCGGGCCCTGCGACGGCACTCGGCGTTCCGCCAGGTCTCCCTCACCCCCCACGGCCGATCGGCCGCCCTCCTGGTGGGCACGGTCGACCCCGCCGACGGTGCGTTCACGCTCACCGTCACCGCGTCCACACCGAGCCCGGTCCAACTGCGCCGGCCGTCCGTGCCCTCCGCGGACGCACTGCAGACCGCCCTGGCCGACCGGCTCGCCCCGGAGGACTACTTCGACGACATGCACGGCCACCCGCGCTGGCGCCGGCACGTCACCCACCTGCTCGCGGAACAGATCCGCGCCGAGCTCTCCGGAGGTACCACGTGAGCTTCCACGTCAACGGCAAGGAGTACCCGCACCGCCCCCACCCCGGCCAGTGCCTGCGCACCTACCTGCGCGAAGTCGGACGGCTGGACGTCAAGAAGGGCTGCGACGCCGGCGACTGCGGCGCCTGCACGGTCCACGTGGACGGCCGCCCCGTGCACAGCTGCCTGTACCCCGCACACCGGGCCGAGGGGCACGAGGTGACCACCCTGGCCGGGCTCGGCAGCGACCGCGAACTGCACCCCGTCCAACAGGCCTTCGTGGACGCCCAGGGTTTCCAGTGCGGGTTCTGCACGGCCGGAATGATCATGACCACCGCCGCCCTCGACGACGAGCAGCGCTCCGACCTGCCCCGTTCCCTCAAGGGCAACCTCTGCCGCTGCACCGGTTACCGGACCATCGAGGACGCGGTGAACCGCGTCCGCAACATCGAGGAACCGTGCGCCGGCGCCGAAGCCGGACGGAGCCTGTCCGCGCCCGCCGCCGAAACCATCGTGAGCGGACAGGTGCGCTACACGCTGGACGTGGAGGTCGACGACCGCGTGTACGTCAAACTGCTGCGCTCCCCGCACTCCCACGCCCGCATCACCCGGATCGACACCGCAGAGGCGACGGCCCTGCCCGGGGTGCACGCGGTCCTCACCCACGCCGACGCACCCGAACGCCTCTACTCCACGGCCCGCCACGAACACAGCAGCGACGACCCCGACGACCTGCGCCTCCTCGACGACGTCGTCCGCCACAAGGGCCAGCGTGTGGCCGCGGTCGTCGCCGACAGCGAACGGATCGCCGACCGCGCGCTCGATCTCGTCCGCGTCGAGTACGAGCCCCTGCCCGCCGTTTACACACCCGAGGAGGCCATGGCCCCCGGGGCGCCGGTCATCCACGACAAGGGCCCCGAGTCCCGGATCGCCGACCCCGCGCGCAACGTCGTCGCGCACGTGCACGGCGGGACCGGGGACGTCGGGGCCGGGTTCGCCGAGGCCGACGTGGTCCACGAGGAGGAGTTCCACACCCAGCGCGTCCAGCACGCCCACCTGGAGACCCACTGCGCGATCGCCTGGTGGGACGGCGCCCGCAACCAGCTCACGGTCCGCTCCAGCACCCAGGTCCCCTTCCTCACCAGGGACGCGCTGGCCACCCTCTACGACCTGCCTCGCGAGAACGTCCGGGTGTACGCGGAGCGCGTGGGCGGAGGCTTCGGCGGCAAGCAGGAGACCATGGTCGAGGACATCGCCGCCCTCGCCGCCATGCGCACCGGCCGCCCTGCCCAGATCGAGCTCACCCGCAGCGAACAGTTCACCGGTACTTCCACCCGCCACCCCATGGCCGTCCGGGTGAAGCTCGGCGCCCGCGCGGACGGCACCCTCACCGCCCTCGAGATGCGGATGCTCTCCGACACCGGCGCGTACGGCAACCACGGTCCCGGCGTCATGTTCCACGGCTGCGGCGAGTCCGTGTCCCTTTACCGCTGCCCCAACAAGCGCATCGATGCCCGTGCCGTCTACACCAACACCGTCCCCGCCGGCGCCTTCCGCGGGTACGGGCTCAGCCAGACGGTGTTCGCCGTGGAACAGGCCATGGACGAACTCGCCCGCGAACTCGGCATGGACCCCCTCGAACTGCGCGAGCGCAACGTCATCCGGCCCGGCGACCCCATGTCCGCACTGCACGAGGACGAGGAGGACGTCGAGTACGGCAGCTACGGGCTCGACCAGATGCTGCGCACCCTCCGCGCCGCCCAGGACGACCCCGGTGCGGACGGTGTGGAGCCGCCCCCCGGGTGGCTGGTCGGGCAGGGGATGTCGGTGTGCATGATCGACACCGTGCCGCCCCGCGGGCACTTCGCCGACGCCGAGGTGACCCTGCTCCCCGACGGCCGGTACGCGCTGGCGGTGGGGACCGCGGAGTTCGGCAACGGCACCACGACGGTGCACCGGCAGATCGCCGCGACGGTCCTGGGCACGACCGCCGACCGGGTCGTCGTCAGCCAGTCCGACACCGACGTGGTCGGCCACGACACCGGGGCGTTCGGCTCGACCGGCACGGTGGTCGCCGGCAAGGCCACCCATCGTGCCGCCACCGCCCTGCGCGAACTGTTGTCGGAGGAGGCCGCGGCGTTCCTGGGCTCCGGCACGGAAGGGTGTTCACTGGACCGCGACGCCGCCCGCGCACCCGGTCGGTCGGTACCCCTCACCCGGCTCCACGACCGGGCCACCGCCTCCGGCCGGCCGCTGACCGCGTACGGGCACTGGGGCGGCACACCCAGGTCGGTCGCCTTCAACGGCCAGTGGTTCCGGGTGGCGGTCGACCCGGACACGGGCGAGATCCGCATCCTGCGCGCCGTGCACGCGGCCGACGCCGGGCGGGTCATGAACCCCAACCAGTGCCGGGGACAGGTGGAGGGCGGGTTCGCCCAGGCCCTGGGCGCCGCCATGTACGAGAACGTCCGCCTGGACGCCCTCGGGGAGGTGGAGTCCACGGCCTTCCGCAAGTACCACATCCCCGCCTACGCGGACGTTCCCCGGCTCGAGGTGCACTTCGCCGAGACCGATGACGCCCTCGGACCCCTCGGCGCCAAGCCCATGAGCGAGAGCCCCTTCAACCCCGTCGCCCCGGCCCTGGCCAACGCCGTCAGGGACGCGACCGGGCACCGCTTCACACGGTTGCCGCTGGCACGCGACACCGTGTGGCTCGCCCTCGACGGGGACCCGGGCGCCGCCGGGACGGAAGGGCATGGGGGCGGGGCTGAGCGTGCCGTGCCCACGCAGGGGGTGCCGGCAGCAGGGAGGTGAGGACGCGGTGGTGCGGGGGGCCGTACCGGACGTGGGCCGGGGCACGCCGCCGGGTCGGTGACACTGGAGGCATGCCTTCCGTAGCCCTCGACGGCGAAGCCGTACCGTCCACCGGCGCCCTGCCCGAGGAGGCGCTGGCCGAGCTCGGCCGGCGCCCCCTCGGGTTCTACGTCCACGTACCGTTCTGCGTCACACGCTGCGGCTACTGCGACTTCAACACCTACACCGCCGAGGAACTCGTCTCCCGCGACGGCACCGCCACGTCCTCGCGCGAGACCTACGCCGGCCAGGCCATGGCCGAGATCGACCTCGCCGACCGGGTCCTGGACGGCGAACGCCCCGCGGTCAGCACCGTCTTCGTGGGCGGCGGCACCCCCACACTCCTCCCGCCGGAGGACCTCGGCCGCATCGTCGCCGGCATCCGGGAGCGCTTCGGCCTGCTCCCCGACGCAGAGCTCACCACCGAGGCCAACCCCGAGACGGTCGGCCCCGAATACCTCGCCCGCCTGCGCGAGGCGGGGTTCACCCGGGTCTCCTTCGGCATGCAGAGCGCCCGCGAACACGTCCTGAAGGTCCTGGAACGCGGCCACACCCCCGGCCGCCCGGAGCAGTGCGTGCGCTGGGCCCGCGAGGCCGGGTTCGACCACGTCAACCTCGACCTCATATACGGCACCCCCGGCGAGTCCGACGACGACTGGGCCGCTTCCCTGGACGCGGCGATCGCCGCCGGCCCCGACCACGTCTCCGCCTACTCCCTCATCGTCGAGGAAGGCACCCGCCTGGCCGTGCGCGTCCGCCGCGGCGAGCTCTCCGCACCGGACGACGACACCATGGCCGAGCGCTACCTCATGGCTGACGACGCCCTCACCGCCGCCGGCTACAGCGCCTACGAGGTCTCCAACTGGGCGCGCGGCCCCCACGGGCGCAGCGAGCACAACCACCTGTACTGGACAGGCGGACACTGGTGGGGCGTGGGCCCGGGAGCCCACAGCCACGTCGGCGGCACCCGCTGGTGGAACGTCAAACACCCGGCCGCCTACGCCCAGCGCCTCGCCGCGGGGGAGAGCCCCGGCCACGCCCGCGAGGTCCTCTCCGCAGAAGAGCGCCGCTTCGAACGCATCCTCCTGGAACTGCGCGTGGCGGAGGGCTGTCCGCTCGATCTCCTCGACCCGCAGGGGCGCGCCGCCGCCGAGCACGCCGTGGCCAAGGGCCTGCTCGAGGCCGACGCCCACGGCAGGGGCCGGGCCGTCCTCACCCGCAAGGGCCGCCTGCTCGCCGACGCCGTGGTGCGCGAGCTCACCTGACCACCCCGGAAACGAAGGAGGGGGCCGCCGCAGCGACCCCCTCCTGTTCTGTGCGCCGGTGTTCAGCTCACCCAGCTGACGTTGAACGGGAAGCGGTGCCACTCACCGCGTCCCGCCGCGCCGGCGGCCTTGATCTGGAGCACGATCGAGGTGATCAGCAGCGCGATCCACGTGAACACACCGATCACGATGATGAACAGCAGACCGCTGATGAAGTAACCGATCATCATCAGCAGCTGGAAGTTGAGTGCCTGCGCGGCGTGGTACCGCACGTAGGGCGACTCGTCCTTCTTCATCAGGTACATGATGAGCGCGACCATCACCCCGAAGATCCCGCCGATGTGCACGACCTTGGCGGAGTCGCACTCGGCGGGGGTCGGGTGTCCGTGGCCGTACATGCCCTGCTGCTGGGCGTACGGGTCACCCCAGCCCTGGCCCTGCTGGGCGTACGGGTCACCCCAGGCCTGGCCCTGCTGTGCGTAGGGGTTGCCCCAGCCCTGGCCCTGCTGTGCGTACGGGTCGTGGTAGGGGACCGGTGGCCCGCCCTGGGGCGGGCCGGCCGGGGGCATGCCCTGGGCACCGGGGTGGCCGCCGGGCGCGGGCGGGGGAGGCCCGTAGCCGCTGGGGTGCGGGGGCTGTCCCCCCGTGTGCTGGGGCGGGTGGCCCCCCGGGGCCTGGGCGGGCGGAGGGTATCCGCCCGACGGGTCCCCCTGGGGCGGCATGCCGCCGTGCTGCCATCCCTGGCCGTCCGGGCCTCCGGGAGGGTTCGGATAGGACATGTGTGTTCCTCAGTCGTCCTGTTGGTGGTACAAGCTGCCCCCTGGCGGGATCAGGGCACCGGAGGCGGGGGTCACTTGAGCAGGCGGATACTCACCGGGTAGCGGTACCACTGCCCCTTGTTCGCGTTGGTGGCGGCGAGAACGCCGAAGATGATCGCGACGATCCAGATCAGCGCGAACACCGCCGAGCCGATCCAGGACAGCGTGGGGAAGAAGATCCCCAGGCCGATGAAGGTCGCCGCCGCGATGACGTAGGGGATGAGCAGCGTGAACTGGAAGTTGGCCGCCTCGGAGGCGTGGTGGCGCACGAACGCCGACTGCTTGCGCTTGGCGAGGTAGATCGCCAGCGGAGGCAGCCACCCCACACACGCCAGGATGAAGCCGGACAGGTGCGCCAGCATTCCGACGAGCACCTCGTTGCCGCCGCCGGGAGCCTGCTGGGCCGGGGCGCCGGGCTGCCCGAACGCTTGCCGCTCCGGAGCGCCGTACGGGCCCGGGGCACCGGGACCGCCGGGCTGACCGGGGCCACCCGGCTGGGGGCCGTATCCGGGCTGTGGTTGACCGTAGCCGGGCTGGGGCTGACCGGGCTGCGGAGGGCCGTAGCCGGGCTGTCCGCCGGAGGGCTGTCCGTAGGCGGGCTGCCCGCCGGACGGGGGCTGCTGTCCGGGCTGGCCCGGCTGGCCGTACGGGGGCTGCTGCGGGGGCTGGCCGAAGGCCCCCTGGTCGGCGGGAACACCGGGGTGACCGGGCTGCGCAGGGCCGTACCCGGGCTGCGGCGGAGCGTACCCGGGCTGACCCGGCTGCTGCGGGGCCCCGTAGCCGGGCTGTCCGTAGGCGGGCTGCCCGCCGGACGGGGGCTGCTGTCCGGGCTGGCCCGGCTGGCCGTACGGGGGCTGCTGCGGGGGTTGGCCGTAGGCGCCCTGGTCACCGCCGGGCACACCCTGCCCCGGCTGCTGCCGGCCGTACTCGGGCGCGTACGGCGACTGCGCCCCCGAGGGCTGCTCGCCGGACGGCTGCGGCGCGTACGGCTGCTGCGAGCCGGACTGCTGTCCCTCCTGGGGGTCGTCCGGAGACGGGGGGTTCGTCGGGGTATCGCTCATGCTTTTCCTTGGCTCCGCTGGTTGGGGGCGCTGATGGGTCCTACCGGGCAGTACCGACGACCGTGGGGCCCGGGGTCGGAGGGCACGGACCGCGCGCACGTGCTGTGACGCTGCCTGAAATCCTACGGTTCCTCCGGGTGGGATACCGTCACGAAGTCGATGAGTTCTTCGACCCGCCCCAGCAGGGCGGGCTCCAGATCAGCATAGGTACGCACCGAACCGAGGATCCGCCCCCAGGCCTCACCGGTGCTGCACCGCCACCCCAGGGCGTCCACGACACCCTCCTTCCAGGGGCGGCCCCGCGGCACCTCCGGCCAGGCGTCGATGCCCACCGCACGCGGGCGCACGGCCTGCCACACGTCCACGTAGGGGTGCCCGGTGACCAGCACGTCCTCGCCGCGCACATGCTCGGCGATCCGGCTCTCCTTGGAACCGGGGACCAGGTGGTCGACGAGCACACCCAGACGGCGTCCGGGGCCGGGGGAGAATTCCGCGACGATCCCGGGGAGGTCGTCCACCCCCTCCAGGAACTCCACGGCAACGCCTTCAACACGCAGATCGTGGCCCCAGACCTTCTCCACCAGCTCGGCGTCGTGCACGCCCTCGACGTAGATGCGGCTCTCCCGCGCCACTCGTGCCTCGGCGCCGGTGACCGCCACCGACCCCGAGGCGCTGCGCAGGGGGCCGCGCGGGGGCGACGGCGCGGGGCGCACCAGGGTCACCGGGCGTCCCTCCAGCAGGAAGGCCGCTGGCCCCAGGTCGAAGACCCGCAGCCCGCCGGCGCGGTCCTCGAGAGTGACCGTGGCCTTGTCCCAGGACACGACTGCCCCGCAGAAGGTCTCGTCGGCGTCCTCCACCACGAGCCCGCGTTCCACCTCGACCTCGCGGACCGCACCCTTGCGCGGTCGGCGCCAGTCTCCTGCCAGCACGTCACGGCCGTAGCGGCCGGTTCCCTCGCTTGCCACGGTGGTGCAGTCTACTGTTGCCCGCCCCTCCTGCTCGCGCATCGGGTGCGCGCTGCCGGCCGGGCCCGGAACGGCAGGACGGGCGGACCTCACCCCCGCGTCACCGCCCGCGTTTGCGAACGGGCATAGAATTAGCACTGTGGACCATGGAGTGCCAGGAGGTGGCGAGTTGCTGAACGAGCGCAAGCTCGCAGTCCTGCGTGCTGTAGTCGAGGACTTCGTCAACACCAACGAGCCGGTCGGATCCAGGGCTCTGGCCGACCGTCACCCGCTCGGTGTCTCCCCAGCGACCATCCGCAACGACATGGTGGCGTTGGAGGAGGACGGCTACATCGCCCAGCCGCACACCAGTGCCGGCCGGGTGCCCACGGACAAGGGCTACCGCTTGTTCGTCGACCGGCTCTCCTCGGTCAAGCCGCTCTCCGTGGCAGAGCGCCGCGCGATCGAGTCCTTCCTCGGCAACACCGTGGACCTGGACGAGATCGTCGCCCGCACCGTGCGCCTGCTCGCACAGCTCACCCGCCAGGTCGCGATCGTGCAGTACCCTTCGCTGACGCGTTCGTCGGTCCAGCACGTGGAACTGGTCCCGCTCGGGAACCAGCGGATCATGATGGTCGTCATCACCGACACGGGCCGGGTCGAACAGCGTGTCATCGACGGCCTCGAGGCCGTCAGCGAGCGTGCGGTCAACGACCTGCGCGCCATGCTCAACAGAGCCATCGCGGGGTGCTACCTCGGCGACGTCCCCGACGCGGTCGACGACCTGCCCGCACAGGTGCCTCCCGAACACCGCGGCATCGCGGTGTCGGTTCTCTCGGTCCTGCTGGAGAGCCTGGTCGAAAGCCATGAGGAGAAGATCGTGCTGGCGGGCACCGCCAACCTCGCCGCGGTCGACTTCGCCGCCAGCTTCAAGGACGTCCTGGAGGCCTTGGAAGAGAACATGGTCCTCATCCGTTTGTTGGGTGAGGCGAAGGATCCCTCGATGCTCACGGTGAGCATCGGCGAGGAGAATTTCCACGAGGGTCTTCGATCCACCTCCGTCGTGTCGGCCGACTACGGTGTGGGAAACCAGTCGCTGGCCAAGATCGGTGTGGTGGGACCCACCCGTATGGACTACCCCGGGACGATGGGGGCGGTCCGCGCGGTGGCTCGGTATGTCGGACAGATTTTGGCAGGACAGTAACCCAGTGGCCAGAGACTATTACCAGATTCTCGGGGTGCGTCGAGACGCGTCCAAGGACGAGATCAAGAAGGCGTACCGGCGGCTCGCACGCGAGCTGCACCCGGACATCAACCCGGATCCCGCGACCCAGGAGCGCTTCAAGGAAGTGACCCAGGCCTACGAGGTCCTCTCCGACGAGAGCAAGCGTCGGATGTTCGACATGGGTCAGGACCCCTTCGCGGCCGCCGGTGGCGGCGGCGGTGGTGCCGGGGGCTTCGGGGGCGCCGGCGGGTTCGCGTTCGACGACATCATGAACGCGTTCTTCGGTGGCGGCCAGCCCGGCGGCGGTCGCGGTCCGCGCGAGCGTGTGCGGCGCGGGCGCAGCATCAAGATCCGCGTCGAACTCGACCTCGTCGAGACCGCCTTCGGCGTGACGAAGGAGATCACCTTCCCCACGGCGATCCTGTGCGACACCTGCCAGGGGGAGGGGACCGCGGCCGGCTCTCACCGCACCACGTGCGAGATGTGCCACGGCCAGGGCGAGGTCTCGCAGGTCACCCGGTCCTTCCTGGGCCAGGTCATGACCTCCCGCCCCTGCCCGCAGTGCTCCGGCCAGGGCTCGGTCATCACCGACCCCTGCGTCGACTGCACGGGCGAGGGCCGGGTGCGCGAGAAGGTCACCCGCAAGGTCAAGATCCCCGCCGGTGTCGACGACGGCGTGCGCATCCAGCTCGCCGGCGAGGGCGAGGTCGGCCCCAACGGCGGCCCTCGCGGCGACGTGATCGTG
>NZ_ANBF01000064.1:20403-21986 GCF_000341025.1 Nocardiopsis salina YIM 90010
CACCGTCCCGATGACGGCGGCGGCGCTCGGTGCCTCCTTCGACTTCGACACGCTCGACGGCACGGAGAACATCGACCTGCGCCCGGGCACCAACTCCGGGCACGTCATCACCCTGCCGGGCAAGGGCGTCACGCGCCTGGAGGGCAGCGGCCGGGGCGACCTCCGCATCCGTGTGGACGTCGAGACCCCGAGCAAGCTGGACGAGGAGCAGGAGTCCATGCTGCGCAAGTTCGCCGAACTGCGCGGTGAGGACAAGACGCCCGGCAAGTTCAGCCCCGGGCACGGCGGGTTCTTCTCGAAGATCCGCGACGCCTTCGGCGCCAAGTGACACCGCCGGTCTTCCTCGTCGGCACGGACGACCTCCTCTCGGGCCCGGGAACCACGGTCACCGTGGCCGGGCCCGAGGGGCGTCACGCGGCCGTGGTGCGGCGTATCCGCGAGGGGGAGGCCGTCGACCTCTCCGACGGCGCGGGTCTGCGGGCCCGCGCCGTCGTCGTGGGTGTCGGCAAGGACAGCATCGACTGTCGCCTCGGCGAGGTGCACACCGAACCCGAACCCCGTCCCCGGCTGACCGTGGTCCAGGCCCTGCCCAAGGGCGACCGCGGTGAACTCGCCGTGGAGATGATGACCGAGGCCGGTGTGGACGCCGTCGTCCCGTGGGCGGCCGAACGCTGCGTGACCCGTTGGAAGGGTCCGCGTGTGCAGAAGTCCCTGGACAAGTGGCGCAACACCGCCCGGGAGGCCGCCAAGCAGTCCCGCCGGTCACGCCTGCCCGAGGTCGCCGACCTCGCGGACCGCCGTGCCGTCGCCGACCTGTTGAGCGATGCCACACTCGCCGTGGTGCTGCACGAGGACGCCGACCGGACCCTCTCCACGGCCGAGCTGCCGCAGGGGGACGACGCGCACATCGTGCTCGTGGTCGGCCCCGAGGGCGGGTTCTCCGGCACGGAGCTGGAGGCCTTCACCGGAGCGGGTGCCGTGCGCGCGCTCCTGGGCCCCGGAGTCCTGCGCACCTCGACCGCGGGGGTTGCGGCGCTTTCGGTGCTGCAGGCGCGTACCGGGCGCTGGTGACCCTCTCCTGGTTCCTCCCGGCCCGACCGTAGGCGCGGCGGGCCGGGTTCCGGTGCTCCGCGGCTCGACGTGCGGGGCGGGTGACCGCGGTCAGGAGATGCTGCCGGAGTCCTCGTTCTCGGGGACATCCGGATCGCTGTCCTGGTCGCCGTAGTCCTCGTCCTCGTCCTCGTCGCCGGGGGAGGGCTCGTCGCTCTCGTCCGGCTCGCTGGGCTCGTCGGAGGGCTGGCACTCCTCGTCGGTCTCGCGAACGCCCGGACCGTCGTCCTCGTCCTCGTCGGGCTCGGTCCCGGGGCTCTCGCCGCCCTCGGGCGGGCAGGAGGCGGCCGTCTCGACGTCCTCGTCCTCGGGGGCGGTGGGGCTCTCCTGCGGGCTCGGCTCGGGCTTCGGCTCGTCCGGCTCCTCGCCCTCGGGCTGAGTGGTGCCGGCGTCGGAGTCGGTGGAGGTGTCGGGCGCCGCGACCTCGCCGCTGTTGTCGGTGCCGTCGCTGTCGACCGGCGGGGGGTCCTCCC
>NZ_ANBF01000065.1 GCF_000341025.1 Nocardiopsis salina YIM 90010
TCTCGGTTCTCTCACGGATCAGGTTGAGCCCTTCGGCGGAGGGCTGCACGGAATCGGCCTCGGTCTTGAGGAGCTGACGCAGCTGCGCCTCGAACTCGTCGTGGTTGTCGTGTGGGCTGGTCATGTCGTCTGCTCCAGAACAGAGCGGAGTGCGGTGATCCCGCGTGAGGTGTGGCTCTTGACCGCGCCTCGGCTGATGCCCATCGCGTCGGCGATCTGCGCCTCCGACAGGTCGCCGTAGTAACGGAGCACGATCGCTTCGCGCTGACGGGTGGGGAGTTTGCGCAGAGCGCGGATCACGGCCTCGCGCTCCAGCATGTTCATGGCGCCGTGTTCGGCGCTGGGGGCGTCGGGCAGGGCCTTGGGGGCGTGTTTCTCCACGACCGCCCTGTGGCGAAGGACCGACCGGGCCTTGTTCACGACCGCCTGGCGCAGGTAGGACAGGGCCTTGTTCGGGTCGCGCAGGCGCCGCCAGGCCCCGTGCATGGCCACGAACGCGTCCTGCACGACCTCCTCGGCGGTCGCGTGGTCGCGGACCAGGAGGGAGGCGAGCCGCACGAGCGGCCGGTAGTGCTCCCTGTAGAGCTCCGTCACCGCGTGGTCGGCGTCCCACTCCACCGCGAGGGGGGCCGTGGTGGCTCCGGCCACCATGGTTTCTGTCGTCACATCGGTTCGACGCACACCCTTGTCGCGGGGTTTACGAAAGGGCATACCTCTTCTTTTCCAAGTCGTGGTGCGATTCCATCCGTTGCCGTCCGAACACGCGTGGAAGGGGGCGGGACCGTCGAGGCCGACGCGCACGGGTGAAAAGCCTATCGCGCCGGAACCGGGCACACCCACGAACCCGTGGCTCCCGCCGCTCCGGGGCGGACGGGCCCGGCCTGCGGCATGATGGGGCCGGAACACCCTCGAGGAAACGGAGGTTCCCGATGGCCGAGGCAGACTGCCTCTTCTGCAAGATCGCCAAGGGCGAGGTGCCCTCGGAGATCGTGCGCGAGGGCGAGCGCACCCTCGCCTTCCGCGACATCAACCCCCAGGCCCCCACCCACGTGCTGGTGATTCCGCGCGAACACCACCCCGACGCGGCGTCGGCGGCGGCGGCCGGAACCGGCCTGGTCGACGAGGTGGTCCAGGAGGCGCACGAGGTGGCCGAGGCCGAGGGCATCGCCGGCACCGGATACCGCCTGGTGTTCAACACCGGAAGCGGCGCCGGGCAGACCGTCTTCCACCTGCACGCCCATGTCCTGGGTGGTCGCGGCCTCAACTGGCCCCCCGGGTAGAAAGGCCTGTCCACAGGCGGCAGAAGTGGATCGAAGCGGCCCGGGTCCCGTTGGTAGAATCGGGGTTCCGGGCCACGCACACACGTACCCACCCGCACCGGGGTGGGGCCGGACCGAAGGGTAGGGACAGCGGCCGCAAGGCCTCACCATGGCCGAGACAATCCACACGCAGCCGCGGCACGAGACTCAGGTCAAGGTCGTGGTGCCCGACGAGCACACGATGGTCAACCTGCTGGGGTCGGGTGACGAGCTCCTGCGCACCCTGGAGCGCTCCTTCGACAGCGACATCCACGTGCGCGGCAACGAGTTCACCATCAGCGGCACCCCCGAGGAGACCGCGGTCGTGGTCCGCCTCGTCGAGGAGCTGATCGAGCTCGCCAAGAGCGGTACCCACGTCACCCCCGACACCATCGAGCGCATGATCCACATGCTCGGTGCCGGCGGTGAGCGCCCCGCCGAGGTGCTCACGACCAACATCCTGTCCAACCGCGGCAAGACGATCCGCCCCAAGACCGTCAACCAGAAGCGCTACGTCGACATCATCGACCGGCACACGGTGGTCTTCGGTATCGGTCCCGCGGGAACCGGCAAGACGTACCTGGCGATGGCCAAGGCGGTCAAGGCGCTGCAGGACAAAGAGGTCAACCGGATCATCCTCACGCGCCCCGCGGTGGAGGCCGGCGAACGCCTCGGTTACCTGCCCGGCAGCCTCTACGACAAGATCGATCCCTACCTGCGCCCGCTCTACGACGCCCTGCACGACATGCTCGACCCCGAGTCCATCCCGAAGCTGATGGCGGCCGGGACGATCGAGGTCGCGCCCCTGGCGTTCATGAGGGGACGCTCGCTCAACGACTCCTTCATCATCCTGGACGAGGCACAGAACACCTCGCCCGAGCAGATGAAGATGTTCCTCACCCGCCTGGGCTTCGGTTCCAAGATCGTGGTCACCGGCGATGTCACCCAGGTCGACCTGCCCGGCGGCCAGACCAGCGGTCTGCGCACGATCGAGCGCATCCTGGGTGACATCGACGACATCGCGTTCTCCCGTCTGGGCAGCGAGGACGTCGTCCGGCACAAGCTGGTCGGGCAGATCGTGGACGCCTACGGCCGCTACGACGCCCAGCAGAACGGGGATCAGGGCGATCGCCGGGGCGGCGGCGGCCAACGCGGGCGCCGCGCCGCACCGCGCCGGGACCGGGGCGAGTCCTCCGGCTCGGACGGCGACGAGCCGAACGAGCCCGGGTACGGGGCAGACTAGGGAGACGGAGTCCCCGGTGCGCCCGGGGAACCCACGGACACTGTGCACGGAGCCGGTGGCCGCACCGGCGGTCACCGGCTCCGTGCAACGCTCGGCCCGAGCAACTCGATCACCCACACGTCCAAGTAAGGCAGTTGCTGTAGCGATGACCATCGAGGTCGCCAACGAATCCGGTGTCACCGGCATCGACGAGGAGCGTCTCTCCCGTCTGGCCCGCCACGTGCTCGACGCGATGCGCGTGCACCCGCTCGCGGAGCTGTCCGTCGTCCTGGTCGACGAGAGCCCCATGACCGACCTGCACGTGCGTTGGATGGACGAGCCCGGACCCACCGACGTGCTCTCGTTCCCCATGGACGAGCTGCGCCCCGGCGGCCCCGGCCGTACCAGCGATCCGGGTGTGCTCGGTGACGTCATCATCTGCCCCCAGGTGGCCGAGCGCCAGGGCGAGACGGCCGGCCACGGGACCCGGGCCGAGATCGACCTGCTGTGCACGCACGGCATCCTCCACCTGCTCGGCTTCGACCATGCCGAGCCCGAGGAGCACAAGGAGATGTTCGGGCTGCAGGGCGAGATCCTGAGGTCCTGGGCCGAGAGCGAGGCCGCGCGCTCCGACGGGGACGAGAGGTCCCGGTGAACCCAGCGTCCTGGACCGATCTGGCCCCGATGAGCACCGGCGAACCGGCCGAGTGGCTCTCGGCATTCGCGATCGCTCTCGCGCTCACCGCCGTGGCCGGGTTCCTGGTGGCAGCGGAGGCCGCGGTGACCCGCGTGCTGTCGATCGGGGTTCCCGAGACCTCCAACACCGAACGTGCCACCTTGGCGACCCGTTCCTGGGACCGTGTGGCCGCGAACCCCACGCGCCACCTCAACGTGCTGCTGTTCCTGCGCGTGGTGTGCGAGGTGTGCGCTGTGCTGGCCGCCACGGTCGGCATGGTGTTCCTGCTGGGCCTGGGGTGGACCGCGTTCGCCCTGACCGCCGTGGCGATGGTCGTGGTCGAGTCGGTGCTCATCGCGATCGCCCCGCGTATCCTGGGCCGCCAGTTCGCCGCCCCGATCGCCCGCACCAGCGCCGCCGTGATCCACCCGGTGCAGGTCGTTCTGGGACCGCTCGCGCAGCTGCTGGTGGGCGCCGGGCGTGCTCTGACCCCGCGCGGCAAGGGCGACCGGGACGGGCCCTTCAGCACGGAGGTGGAGCTGCGCCAGCTCGTGGACCTCGCGGAGAAGGGGGAGGTGATCGACCCCGAGGAACGCGAGATGATCCATTCGGTGTTCAAGCTCGACGACACGTCGGTGCGCGAGGTCATGGTGCCGCGCCCCGACATCGTCTTCACCGGGAGCGGGACCCCCGCCGACGAGGTGCTCACCACCGCCCTGAGCAGCGGTTACTCGCGTATCCCCGTCACGGGCGAGGACGAGGACGACGTGGTCGGCATTGTCTACCTCAAGGACCTGGTCGAGCGCATGCGCGACCGCTGGCGCGCCGGTTCGGACGACGCCTCACCCCTGACCGCCGCGGATGTGATGCGCCCCGCGCAGTACGTTCCGGACACCAAGCCCATCGACGAGCTGCTGCGCCAGATGCAGGGCAAGCGCAACCACGTCGCGGTCGCCATCGACGAGTACGGCGGCACGGCCGGCTTGGTGACGCTGGAGGACATCGTGGAGGAGATCGTCGGCGAGATCACCGACGAGTACGACCACGAGATCCCCCCGGTGGTGCGCCTGGACGAGGACCGCGTGCGCGTGACGGCCCGGTTGCCGTTGGGCGAGCTGGCCGAGCTCTTCCCCGACACCGAGCTGGACGTGGACGACGTGGAGACGGTCGGCGGTCTGGTCGCGTTCGTGCTGGGTCGTGTCCCGGCCGGCGGGGCCCGCGCCGAATACGCTGGCCTGAGGCTGACTCTGGAGGGCAAGAGCAGCCGCCGCAACCGCATGACGACGGTTCTGGTGGAGCGCCTGACCGAGCAGGGCGCACAGGAGACCCACGTGAGGAGTACGGAGCAGTGACGGAGACGACGGAGCTGGGCCCCGAGGACGGCAAGCTCATCACCCTGGCGCGGGCCTCCCGCGCACGCAATGCCGCACCCGAGGGCGCCGCCGTGCGCGACGAGACCGGGCGCACCTACGTGGCCACGACCGTGGAACTGCGGTCACTGCGTCTGAGCGCGCTGCAGGCCGCGGTGGCCGCGGCGGTCTCCAGCGAGGCCTCCGCGCTGGAGGCGGCGGTCGTGGTGACAGACGCCGAGGAGTTGACCGAGGACGACCGCGCTGTCGCGGACGACCTGAAGACCCAGGTGACGGTGGTCGCCGCCCCGGACGGGGCGCCGAAGTCCATCGTCCAGCGCTGAGAAGGACCCATGAACGACCTCGACCTCGAGAAGCTGCGTCTGCCGCTGGAGATGCCCTCCTACCCGGAGGGGTTCCGCAGCGGGTTCGCGTGCTTCGTGGGCCGCCCCAACGTGGGCAAGTCGACCCTGATGAACGCGCTGGTCGGCCAGAAGGTGGCCATCACCAGCAACCGGCCGCAGACCACGCGCCGCACGGTGCGCGGAATCGTGCACCGGCCCGAGGCGCAGCTCGTCGTCGTGGACACGCCAGGTCTGCACAAGCCGCGCACCCTGCTGGGAGAGCGGCTGGACTCGCTGGTGCGTTCCACCCTGGTCGAGGTGGACGTGATCGCTTTCTGCGTCCCGGCCGACGAGCCGATCGGCCGGGGCGACACCTACATCGCCAAGGAGCTTGCGGAGCAGACCTCCACGCCGGTGGTGGCGGTGGTGACCAAGACCGATCTGGTGGACCAGGACAAGGTCGCCGAGCAGCTGCTGGCCGTCAGTGAGCTGGGGGACTGGTCCGACATCGTTCCGGTCTCGGCGCAGGGCGAGTTCCAGTTGGACACCGTCGCCGAGGTCCTGTGCTCACATCTGCCGGAGGGGCCGCCGCTGTACCCGGACGGGGACCTCACCGACGAGCCCGAGGAGATGCTCGTCGCGGAGCTGGTGCGCGAAGCGGCCCTGGAGGGCGTGCGCGACGAACTCCCGCACTCGATCGCCGTGGTCGTGGACGAGATGGACGAGCGCGAGGGCACCCGTGACGGCAAGGACCTCATCGACATCTACGCGTCTTTGTACGTGGAGCGCTCGAGCCAGAAGGCGATCGTGATCGGGACCAAGGGCAAACGCCTGCGCGACGTGGGGTCGCGGGCCCGCAAGCAGATCGAGGGGTTGCTCGGGCACCGGGTGTTCCTGGACCTGCGGGTGCGGGTGGCCAAGGACTGGCAGCGGGACCCGAAGCTGTTGCGTCGGCTCGGTTTCGACCAGCAGACCTGAGGCGGCGCAGAACCCCGGGGATCTTGCTACTGGAGCCAATATCGGCGCTGAACCCGGCTCTGGTAGCAAGATCCCCCGCCATGGGGCCCGGCGGGGGAGCGTTCCTCCTCCGGGCCCTCGTCGTGTCCGGGGCGGGCCGGTGTCAGCTCTGGTTGTTGAGGTCGGTGGCCAGGGCCTCGGCGCACTGCTGCACGATGGGGGCGGCGTGGTCGACGAAGTCCCAGCTCACTCGGGCCTCGGGGCCGGAGACGGAGACCGCCATCCCCGAGGGGGCACCCTCGACGGGCACGGCCACACAGCGCACGCCGATCTCCTGTTCGCCGTCGTCGATGGCGAAACCGCGGTCGCGGATGAGGCCCAGCTCGCTGACGAAGTCCTCGGGCGCAGTGATGGTGCGGTCGGTGGCGGCAGGCATCCCGGTACGGGTGATCGTGGCCAGGGCCTCGTCGTCGGTGAGCTGGGCCAGCAGGGCCTTGCCGACCCCGGCCGAATGCGGCAGGACCCTGCGTCCGACCTCGGTGAACATGCGCATGGCGTGCGGCGATGGGACCTGGGCGACGTAGATGACCTTGTCGCCGTCGAGCATGGCCAGGTTGGCGGTCTCGCCGAGCTCCTCGACGAGGTGGGCCAGGTGCGGGCGGGCCCACGTGCCGAGCATGCGGGAGGCCTTGTCTCCGAGGCCGATGAGGCGCGGGCCCAGGGCGTAGCGGCGCGAGGGGAGCTGGCGGACGTAGCCGTTGCCGACCAGGGTGCGGATGATGCGGTGGATCGTGGGCAGGGGCAGGCCGGAGGAATCGGCGAGCTGGCTCAGAGAGGCCTCGCCGCCCGAGTCGGCCATGATCTCGAGCAGGGCGAAAGCGCGGTCGAGGGACTGGACACCGCTCGCGCGCCGGGGTGTGTCCTCCACGGCGGCGGACGGCTCCGTCCGGGGGGTCTGTGAGGGTGCCAAGGATCGTGCTCCCGTGCTGTCGGCCGCGGTGGTCACGGTGATCATTCTGCTATACGAAACCAGCTTCTCACGGGACGGGGTTCTAGGGCAGTGGTTGGCCTGGATGAGCCACAGTGAACCCTTGTTGTTCCGGATAGCAGAAGTTATTATCCGCATGTAGAAATCGTGGCCGGTTCTCATCCGAGGGCCGGACCCCCCACCGACGGAGGAGGACAGCCACGTGGCGAGGGACGACCTGCAGGGCGTGGACACACTCGCGGCCGGGCTCGACGCCCGCCTCAGCGAGGCCGACACCCGACTGGACCGCGACTACCCCGGCGCCCGCACCGCCCGCCAACCCGTGCACAGCGTCTACGTCCCCGCCGATCGGGTGCACGCGGGCCTGGCCGCCGACTGGGGGCGCCAGGCCCTGAACGCGCTCGACGAGCACGCCCCCACCCCCGCCGACCTGGCCGCCGCCACCGGACTCAGTGAGGCCGCCGTCGCCGACGCCCTGCCCCGCGTGCGTGCCAAACTCGAGCAGAACCCGATCGAGGACCTGCGGGCCGACCTCGAGGACGGCTACGGCGACCGTGGCGACGAGACCGAGGACACCCACGTCCTGGCCGTCGCCGACGCCTTCGTCACGGACCTGGCCAAGGGGCAGGCCCTCGAGTGGTTCGGGATCCGGATGAAGGGCATGGAGGCCGCCGGGCGCCACCGCGGGGTCCGCAGCCTGACCCTGTTCCTGCAGTCCCTGCTCGAAGGGCACGGCTCCCTCCCGGAGGGACTAGTGCTCACCCTGCCCAAGATCACCTCCGTCGAGCACGTGGAGGCGATGGTCTGGCTGACCGGGCAGTTGGAACGCCGCCTCGACCTGCCCCACGGTCGCCTGCGCTTCGAGCTGCAGATCGAGACACCGCAGTCGGTGATGCTCACCGACGGCACCGCCGCCGTCGCCCCGATGATCCGCGCCGGACAGGGCCGGGTCACCGCACTGCATTACGGCACCTACGACTACAGCGCCTCCATGGGCGTGGCCGCCGCCCACCAGAGCCTGGCCCATCCGGCGGCCGACCACGCCAAGGCCGTCATGCAGGTCGCCGCGGCCGGCACCGGGGTGTGGCTCTCCGACGGGGGCAGCAACATCATGCCCGCCGGGACCACCGACGAGGTGCGCTCGGCCTGGGGGCTGCACGCCGGCCTGGTGCGCCGGTCCCTCGAGCGCGGGTACTACCAGGGCTGGGACCTGCACCCCAACCAGCTCGTCACCCGACACCTGGCCACCGCTGTGTTCTACCGTGAGGCCTTCGCCCCCGCCGCCGAGCGCCTGCGCGCCTACCTCGGCCAGGTCTCCGGCAACGTGGTGGACGAGCCCGCCACCGCGCAGGCCCTGGCCGCCGTGCTCGCCGCCGGTCTCGGATGCGGTGCCCTGGAGGAGACCGAGGTCGCCGAGGCCACGGGCACCGACACCGCCACACTGGTGGCCATGGCCCACCGCCGCGTCGGCCAGTAGCGCCACACACCACCGGGGCCGGGTCAGCCGCGGTCCGGCCCCGGGACGCACCGAGGAAGGAGACGGGTGCCCCGCCGCGGGCGCCCACACACGCCGATGACCAGCCCCAGCTTCGCCGTCCACGCCGATCGTGTCCTCACCCCGCAGGGCCTGGCCCCGCACACGGTCGTGGTCGCCGACGGCACCGTGCAGCAGATTCTGCCCCGAGGTACCGAGCCCGCCGTCCCGGTCGACCACGAGATCACCCTCGCCGAGGACGAGGTGCTCCTGCCCGGGCTCGTCGACAGCCACGTGCACGTCAACGAACCCGGCCGTACCGAGTGGGAGGGGTTCGCCACCGCCACCCGCGCCGCCGCCCGGGGCGGGGTCACCACGCTCGTCGACATGCCGCTCAACAGCGTTCCGCCCACCACCACCGTGGGTGGGCTCGCCGCCAAGCGCGCCGCCGCCGAGGGCAAACTCGCCATCGACGTGGGATTCTGGGGCGGTTCAGTGCCCGAGAACAGCGCCCCCGGCCACACCGGGGAACTGGCCGACCTGCACGAACAGGGCGTCTTCGGGTTCAAGGCGTTCCTTTCGCCCTCCGGGGTGGAGGAGTTCGGCAACCTTTCGCCCGGTGAGCTGGAGACCGCCGCGAACGCCATCGCAACGTTCGGCGGGCGCCTGATCGTGCACGCCGAGGACCCCGACGTGCTCGACCGGGCCCCGGACTGCGCCGGGCGCGACTACGCGGACTTCCTCGCCTCCCGTCCCGACACCGCCGAGAACGAGGCGATCGCTCGGGTCATCGACGTGGCCAGGCGGACCGGGGTGCGCGCACACATCCTGCACCTGTCCAGCGCCGCCGCCCTGCCGCTCATCGCCCGGGCCCGGGACGAGGGTGTGCGGCTGACCGTGGAGACCTGCCCGCACTACCTCACCCTCGCCGCGGAGGCGATCCCGGAGGGCGCCACCGAGTACAAGTGCTGCCCGCCCATCCGCGACGAGGCCAACCGCGATCTGCTGTGGGCGGCCCTGCGCGACGGGCTCATCGACTGCGTGGTCAGCGACCACTCGCCCAGCACCCCCGATCTGAAGGACCTGGACACCGGCGACTTCGGCACGGCCTGGGGCGGGGTGTCCGGGCTCCAGGTCGGGCTGTCGGCGATGTGGACCGAGGCCCGCCGCCGGGGCGTGGGCCTGGAGGAGACCGTCGCCTGGATGTCCTCCGGCCCGGCCCGCGTGGCGGGCCTGCGCGGCAAGGGGGCCCTGGTGGCGGGCGCCGATGCCGACCTCGCCGTCTTCGCCCCCGACGAGGCCTTCTCCGTGCACGCGGCCGAACTGCGCCACCGGAACCCGGTCAGTGCCTACGACGGGGCCGAGCTGGTCGGCCGGGTGCGCCGCACGTTCCTGCGCGGTGTCGAGGTCGACGGCACCAGCACGGACGGGCGCATGATCGAGCGCCAGGACTGAGCCGTCGGACTGGCGGGGGAGCAGTCCGTCGAGGGTGGTGGCGGGCGCCCGGCGCCTGCCACCTTCCGCGGTGGGGCAGCCCCTGTGCGCCGCGGACCATCGTCGCCACGAGGCACCGCACGTCTTCCTCGTCGAAGGGGCGGCGGCACGCTGCCGTGCGGAACACGCTCCTGAGGACGGTGCCCGTGCGCATGCGCACCCGGGCGTCCGTCCTGGGGCTGAACGAGCATCCGGGCCCCAGGGCTGACCAGCCGGACCGCGAGGGCGGAGCCGCTGGTGGCCCGGCCAAGGTCCCTGCGCCGTGGCCGCCCGCGTCCGGGACGGGGCTCGGGGCCGGAACGGGGCGCGCTCTGCTCCGGAACCCGTGAGGATCAGGCCTGGGCGGAGTCCCAGCGCTCCTGGAGCGCCCGGGCGCCGGCTTCGGTCAGAGACCCGTACACGTGCAGGCGTGAGAGGCCACCGTCGGGGAAGACGTCGGTACGCACGTGGGTCGCGGTGACCGGGGTGTCCAGCACGAAACGGTGCTCGCTGTCCGGCTGCAGCGGGGTGCGTGCCACGACCTCGGTCCAGGCCTCGGGGGCGGGGCCGTGGGCGTCACGGGCCAGAACGGTGATCCACCCGGCCGAGTTGCCCTTGAGGTAGGCGGTGTCGATCTCCAGAGCCCGCACCTCGGCCTGCGCCACCAGGCGGAACCGTACCCAGTCGTTCCCGGTGTCGCGGCGCCGGCGGTTCTCCCAGCCGTCGTCCATCTTGTGCGAACGACCCGGGGTGATGATGTTCTCCGGTGCGGAGAAGAACCGGTCGGAGGCGTCCTCGACAGCGCCGCCGTTGAGCAGGGCGGCCACGTCGAAGGAGCCCTGCGCGGCCAACCACCGCGGGTCGGCGACCGGCTCGCCGTACACCCGCAGCCGGGCGACCCCGCCGTCGGGGAACTGCTTCAGGCGCAGGTGGGTCCAGCGGCGGGCCGAGGTGACCTCGAACCCGTTGGCGGCGTGCCCGTACACGGGCGTGCGCGGGACGAGCTCGGTCCACTCAGCGGCCAGCAGCTCCTCGGTGGTGGGGGTTCCGGGCACACTGGCGGCCTCGACGGAGACCTCGGTGGGGTGGTTGCCGCGGAAGTGGGCGGTGTCCACGTTCACCCCGCGCACGAGTCCGGGCAGGGCCAGCCGGACCAGCGCCCAGTCGTTGTCCTCGTCGGTGGGGTGGGGCTGCTCGGCACTCACACCGCGGCGGCGCCGGGTCTCCCAGCCGTCCATGACCTTGCCCTTGTGTCCGAAGGCGTGCGGATCGAACACGGCCGACTCGGTCTTGAGCAGGTTCTCCCGGTGGGCGAAGAACTCGTCGTTGGCGGCCACCACGGCGCCGCCGAGCCGCCGGTCGGCCAGGTCGACCAGGCCGTCGAGGTCGAGCTTGCTCTCCTTGTAGTCGGCGAAGGGGTCGCCGCCGGGATAGGGCTGAGCGTTGTAGGAGAGGGGATCGAAAGCCGGGGTGGTGCTCATGGGGCTCCTGTCGTGTCGGTGGGTGGGACACGACCAGCGTCTCAACGGAAACCGATAAGCACCAGCGAAAGTTTCTGATCAGTACGTTCAGGAGATCTGAACATTGTCCTCGTCGAGCCCTTCTGCGGTCCGGCGCAGCGCCTCCAGCGCCGCCGCGATCCGGGGATGCTCCCCGGCGCCGGCCCGTACCACCGCGATGACGTGGCGCCGCGGCCGGTCCCCCGAGGGCACCCGCAGCACCGTTCCGGGGGTGTGGCCCGCCGCGGCCAGACGCGGTACGAGCGCCAGGCCCATCCCGGCCGCGACCATGTCCAGGATCGCCCGCCAGTCCGAGGCCACGTGCGCCTGGTCGGGAACGAACCCCGCTTGCGCACATGCGGCCAGGGTGATCTCCCGCCAGGGCCCGGAGGCGCCGTAGATCCAGCCTTCCCCGGACAGGTCGGACAGCCGGGGCGCCCGCTCCGCTCGGGCCCGGGGGTGGGACGCGGGCAGCGCCACGTCCAACGGGTCTGCCAGGAGTTCGGAACGGTCGTAGCGCCCGTCCGGACCGGCCGGGGCCTGGGCCGCCAGCGACAGCCCGATGTCGATCTCGCCCGCGGCGAGCAGTTCGTAGACCTCGGCGGCGTCGGCCTGGTGTACGCGCGTGGACAGCCCGGGGCGTTCCTGCGAGAGCGTGTCCAGGGCCGGAACCACCAGCCGGGGGATCGCGGTGGCGAAGGCGCCCACACGCACACCCCCGGCCTCACCGCGGGCGAACCCCTCCAGCTCGGCCTCGGCCCGCTCCAGCTGGGCCAGGACGGTGTCGGTGTGGCGCAGCAGCACCCGGGCGGCCTCGGTCAGGCGCACCCCGCGTCCCTGCGACTCCAACAACGGGGTGCCCACCTGGTGGGCGAGCGAGGACAGCTGCTGCGAGACGGCCGAGGGTGTCATGCACAGCGCGTCGGCGGTGGCCCGCACCGTCCCCAGCTCCGACAGTGCCCGCAGTACCCGCAACTTCCGAAGATCCCAGTCGGTCACAGGCCCAGAAGTACCAGGTACGGGCGCAGGCGCCGAACCGGGAGGGGGCGCTGCCCCTCCCGGTCGGCTCTCCCCGCGGGGGCGGGGGTCAGGAACGGTCACCGCCGGGCCGTTCCCCGCTCTCGTCGTCGCGGTAGGCGGCACCGGCGTGGTCGGTGTACTTGGCCTCGCCGGGGCCGGCGCTGCCGATGTCCTCCTCCTCGATGCCTGCCGGAGCACCGTCCTGCGGGCGGCGGCCGATCACGTGGAAGCAGATGTTGAGGACGATCGCGACCACCGCGGCACCGATGATGCCGGAGTGGGCCACCAGCTCCACCGCCTCGGGCAGCTGCTGGTAGAAGGTCGGGTAGGCCAGCGGAACGATCGCGACACCGATCGCCGCCGAGACCAGCACCAGGTTGAGGTTGTCGGTGAAGTCGACCTTGGCCAGCGTCTTGATACCGCTCGCAGCCACGCTGCCGAACAGCACCAGTCCGGCGCCGCCCAGCACGGGGCCGGGGATGGCGGCCATGACCCCGCCCAGCACCGGGAACATGCCCAGGACCAGGAGGATCCCCGCGCCTGTGGCGACCACGTAGCGGCTGCGCACGCCGGTGAGCGCGAGCAGGCCGATGTTCTGGGCGAAGGAGCTCGTGGGGGTCGCACTGAAGATCGGGCCCAGGATCGAACCGCTCACGTCGGCGCGCAGGCCCGCGGAGATGCGCTTGGCGTCCACCTTCGAGCCGGTGATCTCGCCGACCGCGATGATGTGCGAGGCACCCTCGGTGAGCACCACCAGCATGATGATGCACATGGTGACGATCGCGGCGACCTCGAACTGCGGGGCACCGAACTGGAACACCGAAGTCGGGTCGAAGACGGTGTCGGCCTCGTTGACGCGGGAGAAGTCGGCCATCCCGAACGGGATCGCCACCAAGGTTCCCAGGAGCAGGCCGATGAGGATCGACAGGCGCCCCCAGATCCCCGGGAGCACACGCGAACCGATCAGGATCACCACGAGCGTCAACCCGGCCAGTGCCATGTTGCCCAGCGGGGCGGAGGGTTCGACGGACTCGTCCTCCATGATCCAGTCGGCGGCCACCGGCATCAGGCTGACGCCGATGACCGTGATGATCGTGCCGGTCACCACCGGCGGGAAGAAGCGGATGAGCTGCCCGAAGAACGGGGTCAGACACAGGGCGAACAGACCCGCGGCCAGGGACGCGCCGAAGGCCACGGGAAGGTTCTCGCCGTCGTTGCCCGCCGCCAGCGACGTGATCGCGCTGACAGGGACGAAGGAGCAGGCCACCACGATCGGCATCTGTGCACCGATACTGCGGTGTCCCACGGACTGCATGAAGGTGGCGATACCCGCCACGATGAGCGCGCCGCTGACGAGGATGCCCATGGCGGCAGGGTCGTTCGCGAGCCCAGCGGCGGCGCCGATGACGAGGGCCGGCGCGACCGCGCCGGCGTACATGGTCAGGATGTGCTGGAGCCCGTAGATGAAGAGCAGCCGTGGCGGCAGCTTCTCGTCCTCGGGCCGTTCGGGGGAGGAGGCGTTCGGTGTGGCCGGGTCCTTCGCGGACGGACTGTTCGACATGGCCAGATACCAGCCTTTGCGGTGGAGGGCCGCCGGCAGCGGCGGG
>NZ_ANBF01000066.1 GCF_000341025.1 Nocardiopsis salina YIM 90010
CCGGGCACAGAGGCCCGTGCTGTGACGCATCGGCCCACGGCAGGGCGTTCTCACGCACGCCGGAGGGGCCGGAGGCCCGCCGGACGGGGCGGGCCGGGCACAACTCCCCGTTCCCGGGGCAGGGGGAGGGACGGGGACCGCGTGAGGGCGCGGTCCCCGTAGCCACACGCGGGGATCCCGGGACGGACCCCGGGGAGCAGCGGTAGGCCCTACACGAAGCCGGGCACGTTCTTCCAGGCGTCGCCGGCGTCGGGGGCGTCGTCGCGCTCGACCACGGCCTCGATCTTGCCGTAGGGACGGTCGGCCGCGAAGAAGACCTCGTTCGGGTTGTCGAGGCCGAACGGGCTCAGATCCACGAGGAAGTGGTGGTTGTTCGGCATCGAGAAACGGATCTCTGCGATCTCGGGGCGCGCCTCCAGAACGGCCTTGCCCATCTCGTACAGCGTCTGCTGCAGGGCGAGGCTGTGGGTGTCGGCGAAAGCCTCCAGGCACAGGTCGCGGACGGCGGCGTAGGCCTTGTCGTAGTCGTGGTCGACCCCGATGTACCGCCAGCGCGCGGTCACGTCCGTGGCCAGGATCCTGTCGTTGGTCTCCGGCAGGGTGGTGTACTTGGTCTTCGGGTAACCGTGGAACTCCGAGCCCGTGGACTTGAGCACGGTCAGGGCCTCGAAGCCGGAGACCACCCACTCGCGGTCGCCGTCCTTGTGGACGACGGTGGTGCGGGTCTCGGCGCCGTCCCGCGAGAACGCGTGGTCGTGCGGGCCGTGCGAGGTGTTGATGCGGTTCCAGGAGTACTCCTGGACCTCCTGGCGGGCCCCGGACACGTACTCGTGCTCGTCCACGAAGTGCCGGGCCAGGCGCAGGGCGAAGTCCTCGATCGCGCCGGTGCCGCCCCACTCGCGGGCCTTGGCGTAGACGGTGTTCTTCTGGGTGTCGGTCGGCAGGCACTTGCCGTTGTCGCCGACGGTGTGGACCTCCTCCAGGTCGCCCTGGAGCTGCGAGGTGACGTTGAGGTCCTTGATCCGGTGGACGTCGGTGTCGCGGTTGACGTGGACGAGGCGGACCTCGGCCTTGCCGTACTGGTTGTCTCCGAGTCGGATGCCCATCAGGGTGTCTCCATCCGTGTGCATACGTGTCGTCACTTGCGCCCATGCGCTGTGCGTCGAGGGAGGACCGCTGCGGTCGTGCGGAAGGACCTGTCACGCACTCGAAGATGGTCAGGTGGCTCACCTGGGGGATTCGAACCTGATGGGGCTCCTTCGGCGGTTTCGGCGTGTCGGACGTGTGTTACCGGGGCTCCGGGCGATCAGGGACCGCGTGGGGCCGGTTCACCCGGTGCGGTCAGGGCCGTTCGGCCGGCGCCTCACGGCGCGCTGACCGGGTGCCCGCCGAGCAGGCCCTAGGAGCCCCGGTAGGTCGTGTAGCTGTAGCGGTTGAGCAGGATCGGCACGTGGTAGTGGCGGTCCTCCTCGGCGAGGTCGAAGACGACGGTCACCTCGGGGTAGAAGGCGCGCTGGCCGAGGGAGTCGAAGTAGGCGCCGGTGTCGAAGACGATCCGGTAGAACCCGGCCTCGAGCTGGTCGGGGCCCAGGTCGGGCACGCGCCCGTCGTCGTTGGTGCGGCCCTCGGCGACCGGCTTCCAGGAGGTGCGCTCCCGGTCGGCAGCGGCCTCCAGGCGCACAGGGACCTCGCGCGCGGGCAGGCCCAGCGAGGCGTCGAGGATGTGGGTCGTCACGTGGCTCATACGGACTCCAGGAGTTTGACCAGGCGCAGGCCGGCGATCTTGCGCAGTTCGTCGCCGACCACCGCCAGTTCGGTTTCGCGGTCGTTGTACAGGCGCTCGACGAGGTCGGCCAGCAGGTCGCGTGGCCCGCGCCCGCTGGCGCACACGAGGTAGATCTGCCCGAAACGCTCCTCGTACTCCTCCTGCCCGGCGGTGAAGACACGCTGAACCCGGGCGGTGGCGTCGTCGGTGCCGGAAGCGAAGGCGGACTGTTCGCCGCGCGACCAGTTGGCCTCGGTGCCGCGGCCCTTCGCCTTCTCTCCGATGCGCGGGTGGCGGGCCAGGGCGCCGGCCACCTCCTCGCCCGTGATCGCGCGCGCGTGTGTGTCCGCGCGGGCCAGGAGGGTGTCGCGGTCGGTGAAGGGCGCCTCGGAGGCGAGGGCCTCCACCCAGCGTTCGATGTCGAGGCACTGGGCGAGGTCGGTGCGCAGCTCCTCGGCGGTGAGCGCGTTGAGGCGTGCCAGACCCGGGTCGGGGTCGGTGTCCCCGCCGTGCGGGTTGCTGTCGGGCATGTGTTGTCGTCTCCCGGGGCCCGGCCGGTCCCGGTCCGCGGAGGGCCGTGTGCGGCTCGGACCGACCGGTCTTTTCGTAGTGCAGATTGATGATTCCGTATTACGGATTGGAGGGACTCTAGCCGACAGTCGTGTGATCTTGTCAACACCCGCAAGGGGATCCCGGCGAGAAACTGAGCCATCTGTGTCTTCATATGAAGAACCACTGAAGTTGCTGGTCTGTGCGGGGCGCATGACACGCATGTGACGCCTGGGGTCAGCAGCCGTCGGTTGCGCGGGCGGGATGTTGCGCCGAACCGTGCTTGACAGGCCCGGGTGGCCCGGCGCACACTCAAATCATTCCTCAAAGCGAAAAGCTGATTCCACATCACGAAATAACGGAGTCGCCATGAGCCACACCCTCGGCCACACCGTGAACTGCTCCCTGCTGTTCACCGAGCTGCCCGTCAACGAGCGCCCCCGGGCCGCCCGCGACGCCGGTTTCGACGCCGTCGAGTTCTGGTGGCCCTTCGACACCGCCACCCCGCCCCAGTCCGACATCGACGCCTTCATCAGCGCCATCGAGAACGCCGGCGTGCGCCTGACGGGCCTCAACTTCTTCGCCGGCCAGCTGCCCGGGCCCGACCGCGGCGTGCTCAGCCACCCCGACCGCATCGCGGAGTTCCGGGCCAACACCGAACTCGTCGCCCAGATCGCCGAGCGCACCGGAGCCACGGGGTTCAACGCCCTCTACGGCCGCACCCAGGACTGGGCCGACCCCGCAGAACAGCACCGCACCGCCCTCGAGAACACCGTCGCCGCCGCCGAGGCCGTGGCCCGCGTCGGCGGGACCGTGCTCATCGAGCCCATCAGCGGCGCCGACGACTATCCCCTCAAGACCGCAGCCGACGGGCTCGCATTCGTGGAGGAGGCCCGCAAGGCCGGGGCCGACAACGTCGCGTTCCTCGCCGACTTCTTCCACCTGGCCGTCAACGGTGACGACGTCGCCCGGGTCGTCCGCGACCACGCCGCCGAGTTCGGCCACATCCAGATCGCCGACGCCCCCGGGCGCGGCGAACCCGGCAGCGGCGACCTGCCCCTGGACGCCCTGCTCACGGACGCACAGTCCAACGGGTACAGCGGTCTCGTCGGCCTCGAGTACAAGCCCACCGTGCCCAGCGCGGAGAGCTTCGGCTGGATGCGCTGAGCCGAACCGGACCCGGCCGGGAACACCGGCCCCCAGGCGGCCGCACCGAGCCCGCCCCGCACCTGCACCCGCACACGACCACGGCCACCACAGCCACGAGAGGGAACACCATGGCCCTGCAGAAGATCGCGTTCGTCGGACTGGGCATCATGGGCCTGCCCATGGCCCGCAACCTCGTCAGCGCCGGATACACCGTCACCGGCCACAACCGCAGCCGCGGCAAGGTCGACGCNCGGTGCCGACTCCGTCGCCGAGGCGGTCGCCGACGCCGACGCCGTCATCACGATGCTCCCCGACTCCCCGGACGTGGAGGCCCTCCTCGCCGGTGAGGGCGGCGTCTTCGCCCACGCCCGGCCCGGCACCCTCGTGATCGACATGAGCACGATCCGCCCCGACGTCTCCCGCACCCTCGCCCAGCAGGGCCAGGAGCGCGGGCTCCGGGTGCTCGACGCCCCCGTCAGCGGCGGCGAGGCCGGCGCGATCGAGGGCGCGCTGTCCATCATGGTGGGCGGCGAGCAGACCGACTTCGACACCGCACGGCCGGTCTTCGACGTGCTCGGCAAGACCCCCGTCCTCGTGGGCCCGCACGGCGCCGGACAGACCGTCAAGGCCGCCAACCAGCTCATCGTCGCCGGGCACCTCCAGCTCCTCGCCGAGGCCCTGGTGTTCCTGGAGGCGCACGGTGTGCAGACCGGCCCCGGACTGGAGGTCCTGGGCGGTGGGCTCGCCGGCAGCACGGTCATGCAGCGCAAGGGGGAGGCCATGCGCGAGCGCAACTTCCAGCCCGGCTTCCGGATCGCCCTGCACGACAAGGACCTGCGCATCGTCACCGACGCTGCGCGCACCTCGGGGGTCACCGTTCCGCTCGGCGCGCAGGTCGCCCAGCTCGTCGGTTCCCTGAACCGCCAGGGCCACGGGGACCTGGACCACTCCGCGCTCCTGAAGCTCGTCGAGGAGCTCTCCGGCCGCAAGCACTGACCGGACCGCCGGCCCGCCTTGCCGCTCCCCGGGTGTTGGCCGCACCCGAGGGCCCGGCCCGTGCGGGCCCGGACCCGGTCCCGGTCCCGGTTCCCAGCAACACCCCTGGCACTCGCAGCACCCCTAGCACCCACCCGCAGCACCCCTAGCACTGAAGGGTTCACCAGCCATGCCACAGATGCCCGCGATGAACGCGGTCGTGGAGGTCCTCAAGGACGAGGGTGTCGACACCGCCTTCGGCTGCCCCGGCGCCGCCATCCTGCCGCTGTACAAGGCACTGGAACAGGTCGGCGGGATCGAGCACCTCATCGTCCGCCACGAGGAGGGCGCCACCCACATGGCCGACGGGTGGTCTCGCACCACCGGCAAGGTCGGCGTGGCCATCGGCACCTCCGGCCCCGCCGGGACCAACATGATCACCGGCCTCTACACCGCCATCGCCGACTCGATCCCGATGGTGTGCATCACCGGACAGCAGCGCACCGACCTGCTCGACAAGGAGGGCTTCCAGGCGGTCGACATCGTCGAGGTCGCCAAGCCCGTCACCAAGTGGGCCGTGCAGATCAAGGAAGCGGCGACCGCCCCGTGGATCTTCCGCGAGGCCTTCCGCCTCGCCCAGGAGGGGCGTCCCGGCCCGGTGCTCGTCGACATCCCACTCGACGTCGCACAGCAGATGATCGAGTACGACCCCGCCCTGGACGCCCCGCTCCAGCGCAACACCGTGCTGCCGCACCGGCCGCGGGTGGAGCGCGCGCTCGACATGCTCCTGGAGGCCGAGCGCCCGCTGCTGCTCGCCGGCGGGGGGGGGATCACCGCCNACGACCTGCGGGCCCTGGCCGAGTACCTGCAGGTTCCCGTGCAGGTCACCCTCATGGGTAAGGGCTCCTTCGACGAGGACTCGCCCCTGTACTCCGGTATGACCGGCGTGCAGACCTCCCAGCGCTACGGCAACACCTCGTTCCTGGAGTCGGACCTGGTGCTGGCGGTCGGGGCGCGCTTCGCCGACCGGCACACCGGGCAGATCGACGTCTACCGGGGCGAGCGGCGCTTCATCCACGTCGACATCGAGGCCACCCAGATCGGGCGGGTCTTCGAACCGGACCTCGGGGTGGTCTCCGACGCCCGCGTGTTCCTGCGCGAGATGCTGGCCGAGGCCAAGCGCCGCAACGCCACTGCGCAGGTCGGAGCCTGGCGCGAGCGGGTCGTGGAACTGCGCTCGACGATGACCCGGCGTGAGGATTTCGACGCCACGCCCGTCAAGGCCCCGCGGGTGTACAAGGAGATCAACGAGGTCTTCGACGAGGACACCTACTTCGTCACCGCCATCGGCCTCTACCAGATCTGGGGTGGCCAGCACCAGAAGGCCCACAAGCCCCGCCGCTACCAGATCTGCGGCCAGGCCGGCCCGCTCGGCTGGGAGATCCCGGCGGCGATCGGCGTGAAGAAGGCGCTCAAGGACACCGAACCCGACGCGGAGGTCGTCGGCGTCGTCGGTGACTACAGCTTCCAGTACATGGTCGAGGAACTGGCCGTGGCCGCCCAGTACGACGTCCCGTACGTGCTGATCATGCTCAACAACGAGTACCTGGGCCTGATCCGCCAGGCCGAGATCCCGTTCGACATGAACTTCGAGGTCGACATCCACTACGACGACTTCGGCACGGACAACGTCAAGATCATGGAGGCCTACGGCTGCTCCGGGCGCCGCGTGTTCGACCCCGCGGAGGTCCGCGACGCCCTGGAGTGGGCGCGCAAGGAGGCCAGGAACACCTCGCGTCCGGTGCTCGTGGAGATCATGATCGAGCGCGAGGCCAACACCCCGCACGGTCCCTCCATCGACGCAGTCAAGGAGTTCGAGCCGCTCCCCGGCGCCTGATCCCCGACCCGGGGCACGGAAGTCGGCAACTGGTGCCCCGCACGATGGGCCCGGCGGTCATCGACCGCCGGGCCCATCGGTGTCCTCACACCCGGGAGGGAAGACACGGGGATCAGCCGCAGTAGGCCTCCTCCTCGCCGATGATTCGGTACGGGCAGTCCGCGTAGTCGAGCAGGTCCAGCACCGGCTCCTCGTTGCGCGCGGTCTCCTCCTCGATGACGTCGGAGGGCGGGTAGAAGCCGCCGTCGTCCATCGAGCTCGGGTACATCTCGAAGGTGAAGTTGACGATGCCCTGGTCGGCCCAGAGCCAGTCGTTGATCGACCCGTCGGTGATGTACAGGTCGCTGGACTGCTGCGGCGTGTACCCGTTCGTCTCGGCCATGAGCTCGCCGAGCGCCTGGTGGGTGTCGTACTCGTCCTGGTTCATGCCGTCGGTGACCTCGTCGTAGGTGTGGCCGAACGGCCAGAGCACGAGCTCGCCGAAGGTGTGGAAGTCGATCGCCGTGGTGATCTGCTGCTCGCCGTCGACCTCGCGGCTGCGCACGAAGTCCGCGAGCGCCTCGACCTCGGTGGCCGACTCGGGCGCGTCGCCGCGGTAGGTGATCGACTCCGGGTCGCCGGAGGAACCGTTGCAGCAACCCCAGTTGTAGGCCCAGTTCCGGTTCATGTCGGTGCCCAGGGCGTCCGACCCCTCGTTCGGTTCCCGGGTCTTGCGCCAGTCCTGCCAGGTGTCCTCGGACTGGTCGTACTCGGTGCCGTCGGGGTTGGTGTTGGGCAGGACCCAGATCTCGCGGCTCTGCACGAGCTCGGTGATCTGCTCGTCGGAACCGTGGCCCTCGGTCAGCATCTCCATGATGTGCAGCGCCATCTCGACCGTCAGCGGTTCGCGGGCGTGCTGGGAGTGCGTGAACAGCACCTCGGGTCTGTCCTGGTCGGCCTCGGCGTCGTCGCTGATGCGGACGGCCACCAGATCGCGGCCCTCGTAGGACTGCCCGTAGACCTCGGTGTGCACCAGGTCGGGGTACGCGGCGGCCAGGGCGTCGACCTGCTCCACGACCTCGGGGTAACCGGTGTAACCGGGGTCGGGCTGCATCGCCCCGTCGGGGAGGCGGACGCTGTCGACGTCGTAGCCGAGGTCGGTGATCTCGTCGACGTCGTCGGGGGTGGCGGTGGCCAGGAGGGTGCCGTCCTCCTCGACGAGGTCGATGGACACACCGGTCCCGGCGATCTCCGTGCGGTCGGCGGCGGTCCCGGCATCCGCGACGCGGACGGGTCCGGGGTCGTCGTCCTGCGCCGCTGTGGCGCTGCCGGCCCCGAGCGTGCCGGCCAGCAGCGCGCCCAGGGCGACGGGCACGAGGGCCTTGCGAAGTGCGGTGTGTCTGCCGGGGGAGGGGGAGTGGGGGTACGGGGGGCGGGCCACGAGGCCTCCTTGAGCGGGTCGAGGCATCGGTCGTCTCGCCGGTATTGGAGGCGTTGGTGACCCTCGTGTCAATGCCCGTTGCCGTGCGTGACCACTGCGGTGGAAGCCGGGGTTTGACGTGCGGTCCAGGTGGAGCCCGCTGCGGGGAGGCGGGGTGGCGCATGCACGGTTGGCCGGATGCGGCCACGGGGTGACAGAAGGTACGCGCCGACGGGGTGAGCGGGTGCCTGCGAGAACGAGAAGCTCCGCCGACGGGGCCGGCCGGACCGCCCGCGCGGCTTACGTGTACACGGCGCGTGGGGCGGGGGCCTCGGGTGTTGGCCGCACCCTGGGTCCCGTCGGCGGAGCTCGGAACAACCCCCCTAGCACTGAAGGGTTCGCCTCCGATTCTACCGGTAGAGGGCGGTCTCTTGAAGTCGAGGTACTTCAGAATCCCAGCTCGTTCGCGGTGCACGGGCATCTCACGCGGCTCGTCGGAATCGCCCCAGCGCACAGGTCTCTTGTCTCAGAATGTGGACGAAAAATACCGCAGTTTCCCGGCCGTCTGCTAACGTGGCGCCCACTATGCTGCGTGAGCTTCTCCTCCTTAGTGGCCGCGGCGGGGATCGGTAGAAACGGTCGGCTCCCTGCCGCGGGAGTTCGGCATGTTCAGGTCGGCCACTGACCCACGCGCATCACCCGTCCCGAGTGGACGAGGCGCACCATTCTTCGAGGAGCTCACCGTTATGGTCCCGCAGCAGCAGCCGTCCCAGATGCCCTTCCAGCGTTACACCGCGTTCAAGCCGGTGGACCTGCCCGAGCGCACCTGGCCCTCCAAGACCATCACGCAGGCACCCCGGTGGCTGTCCACCGACCTGCGCGACGGCAACCAGGCTCTGATCGAGCCCATGGACCCCGCCCGCAAGCACGAGATGTTCCAGCTGCTGGTGCGCATGGGCTACAAGGAGATCGAGGTCGGCTTCCCCTCGGCCAGCCAGACCGACTTCGACTTCGTACGGACCCTGATCGAGAAGGACCAGATCCCCGACGACGTGCAGATCTCGGTGCTGACCCAGGCCCGCACCGACCTGATCGAGCGCACCGTGCAGAGCCTGGTCGGCGCCAAGCGCGCGACCGTGCACCTGTACAACGCCACCGCGCCCACGTTCCGCGAGGTCGTCTTCAAGGTCGACCGCCAGGCGTGCAAGGCCATCGCCGTCGACGGCACCCGTGACGTCATGCGCTTCGCCGAGCAGTACCTGGGCGAGGAGACCGACTTCGGTTACGAGTACTCGCCCGAGATCTTCATGGACACCGAGCTGGACTTCGCCCTGGAGGTCTGCGAGGCGGTCATGGACACCTGGCAGCCGGGCCCCGGCCGCGAGATCGTGCTGAACCTGCCCGCCACCGTCGAACGCGCCACACCCAACGTCTACGCCGACCAGATCGAGTGGATGAGCCGGAACCTGACGCGCCGCGAGCACGTGGCCGTGTCGGTGCACCCGCACAACGACCGCGGAACCGGTGTGGCCTCCGCGGAGCTGGCGGTGATGGCCGGCGCCGACCGTGTCGAGGGCTGCCTGTTCGGCCACGGCGAGCGCACCGGAAACGTCTGCCTGATCACCCTGGGCATGAACCTGTTCAGCCAGGGCGTGGACCCGAAGATCGACTTCTCCGACATCGACGAGATCCGCCGCACGGTCGAGCACTGCACCCAGCTGCCCGTCGCGCCGCGCCACCCCTACGGCGGCGAACTGGTCTACACGGCCTTCTCCGGCTCCCACCAGGACGCCATCAAGAAGGGCTTCATCGCGCAGGAGGAGCGCGCCGCCGAGGCCGGCATCCCGGTCGAGGACTCCGAGTGGGACGTTCCCTACCTGCCGATCGACCCCAAGGACGTGGGCCGCAACTACGAGGCGGTCATCCGGGTCAACAGCCAGTCCGGCAAGGGCGGCGTCTCCTACATCATGCACCGCGACCACAACCTGGACCTGCCGCGCCGTCTGCAGATCGAGTTCTCGCGCGTCATCCAGACCTACAGCGACGCCGAGGGCGGCGAGGTCGCGGCAGAGAACATCTGGTCGATCTTCGAGCGCGAGTACCTGGCCGAGGGCGGTCCGGTGTCGGTGCTGGCCCACCGGTCCAGCACCGACGGCGAGGGCACCTACCGGGTCGAGGCCGACGCCCGTGTGCACGGGGAGATCCGCGAGCTGACCGGTACCGGCAACGGTCCGATCTCCGCGTTCTGCGACGCCCTGACCGACGTGGACGTCAAGGTCAAGGTCATGGACTACGTCGAGCACTCCATGGGCGGGGACGGCGAGTCCAGCGCCGCCGCTTACGTGGAGGCCGAGATCGAGGGCGACGTGGTCTGGGGCGTGGGCATCCACAGCAGCATCACCACGGCTTCGCTGAAGGCGCTGTGCAGCGCCATCGGCCGCTCCAACCGGATCTGACCGTCTGCCCCACCCGACATCGAGGGGCCCGCGGCACCNCACTCGTAGCCGAACTTCTGCGTCCAGGCGTGTCCGGCCTCGCCGACGCCGATCGCCTCGAGATCGCAGTTGAGGATGTTCTGCCGGTGGCCCGGGCTGTCCATCCAGGAGTCCATGACCTGTTCGGCGCTCTGCTGGCCCTTGGCCACGTTCTCGGCCCCCCAGGAGCTGTAGCCGTGGCGCTCTGCACGTTCGCCCGGCCCCTCGCCGTCGGGACTGTGGTGGTCCATGTAGTCGCGCTGGTCCATGTCCTCGCTGTGTTCCTGCGCGGCAGAGGTCAGGCGGCCGTCGACCGACACCGGGTCGCAGCCGTTCTGCGTGCGCTCGGAGTTGACGAGGCTGACGACCTCGTCGGCCATCGGGCTGGAGGAGGCGCTGTTTCCGCTCCCGCCACCGCTGCCGGAACCGCCGCTTCCACCGCTTCCACCGCTTCCACCGCTTCCGCCGCTTCCGCCGCCGGAACCGCCTCCGCTGCCACCGTCGTCCGAACCGGCGTCGTCGGAGTCGTCCCCGTCGGGCGTGGAGGAGGCGGTCACCTGTGCGTCCTGCGGATCACTGTCGCCCGCGGGGGAGGAGTCGTCGGGAGCGCCGGTGGGGGCGTCGAAGAAGTCCTCGTCGGGAGCGGCGTCGGGTACGACCGTCTCGTTGGTCACGCCTTCGCCGATCTCCCCTGCGGCGGTGTCGGTTCCACCGGCGGAGGCCGCCACGAGCGAGGCCGCGACGATGAGCCCGACGGGGACCGCGGACAGGCCCACGGCCAGCGGGAGGAACCGGCGGCGCGGTCGGCGTGCGCCCTCCGCGGGATCGCCGCCGGCGTCGGTCTTGGGTCTGCGTCGTCGACCACGAGCCATGATCGTCAACCTCCGTGGGGAAAGGAAGGCGTGGGAACTCGGCCCGGGTGGGTTCCCGGGGCCGTGCCGGGCGTGCGGGGCCCGGGACGGGTGCAGAGCACTGCGTCGGCACATGCGCTCGGTGCTTCGCACCCTGACGGGGGAGAGTAGAGCACTGATGGCGAAAAGGGAATTCAAAACGTAATAAAGCAGGTCGTGTCGGTCTTCTGAGGGCGTGTGAGTCGGGCGGCCGGCATCCGCGACAATGGAGGGGTGAGTCTCTACCGCGACGAGGGCGTCGTCCTGCGCACCCAGAAGCTGGGCGAGGCCGACCGCATCGTCACCCTCCTGACCCGGCGCACCGGTTTGGTCCGCGCCGTCGGCAAGGGTGTGCGCCGGACCAAGTCCCGATTCGGGGCACGCCTGGAACCGTGCACCCACGTCGACGTGCAGCTCCACACCGGCCGGTCCCTGGACGTGATCACCCAGGCCGAGACGGTCCGTTCCTACGGCGAGGCGGTCGCCTTCGACTACTCCCGCTATACCGCGGCCGCCGCCATCCTCGAGACCGCCGAGAAGGTCGTGGTCGTGGAGAAGGACCCCGCCCTGCGCCAGTTCCTGCTGCTCATCGGCGCACTGCGTACTCTGGGCGAGGGCAGTCACGACGCCCGGCTGGTCCTGGACGCCTACCTGCTGCGCTCCCTGGCCGTTGCCGGGTACGCGCCCGCCCTGAGCGAGTGCGCACGCTGCGGCAGCCGTGCCGATCACCGGGCGTTCGCGGTCCACGCCGGCGGTATGGTCTGCTCGGTGTGCCGCCCGCACGGCAGCGTCCATCCGTCCCCCGACACGCTCCGGCTCATGTCGGCCCTGCTCGGAGGCGACTGGGACAGCGCCGACGCGAGCGAGGACCGCCAACGTTCCGAGTGCAGTGGGCTGGTCGCGGCCTACCTACAGTGGCACCTGGAAAACGGAATCCGATCACTGCGCCATGTGGAGCGTTCTTGAGTCTGTTCAGCTTCGATCCCGGTAAGCGTCGGGAGAACCGGGAGTACGCCGCGCCAACCCCCCACCCGAGCGGGGCACGGCCGCCCGAGCTGCCGTCCGACCTGGTGCCACGGCACGTCGCGGTCGTCATGGACGGCAACGGCCGGTGGGCCAAACAGCGCGGCCTGGCGCGGACCGAGGGCCACAAGGCGGGGGAGTCCTCCCTCTTCGACGTCGTCGAGGGCGCCGTCGAGCTCGGCGTCCCCTACCTTTCGGCCTACGCCTTCTCCACCGAGAACTGGAAGCGCTCGCCCGACGAGGTGCGCTTCCTCATGGGTTTCAACCGCGACGTGATCCGCCGACGCCGCGACGAACTGCATGCGATGGGTGTGCGTGTGGTCTGGTCGGGTCGGCCGGGACGCCTGTGGAAGAGCGTCATCTCCGAGCTGCAGGACGCCGAGGAGATGACCAAGGACAACACCGGTCTGACACTGCAGTTCTGCGTCAACTACGGGGGACGGGCCGAGGTCGTCGACTCCGCCCGTGCACTGGCGCGCAGGGTCGCGGCGGGTGAGCTGTCCCCGGAGAAGATCACCGAGGACGCCATCGCCCGGAACCTGTACGCCCCTGGCGTGCCCGACGTCGACCTGTTCCTGCGCTCCTCCGGCGAGCAGCGCACCTCGAACTTCCTGCTGTGGCAGTCCGCCTACGCCGAGTTCGTGTTCCTGGACCAGCTCTGGCCCGACTTCGACCGCCGCGACCTGTGGCGGGCC
>NZ_ANBF01000067.1 GCF_000341025.1 Nocardiopsis salina YIM 90010
AGGGCGAGTGATGGCGCGCACGAGTTCCGACGAGAACAACCCGCTGCTGAAACGGGGGATGTCCCTGGTCTCGATCGGGGACAGCTTCACCGAGGGTGTGGGCGATCCCTACCCGGCGGGCCCGGAACAGGACGTGGTCTTCCGCGGGTGGGCCGACCGTCTGGCCGAGCACCTGGCCGACCACCTGGGCGAGGTGGAGTACGCCAACCTGGCCGTGCGCGGCAAGCTCATGCGCCAGATCGTCACCGACCAGCTCCAGCCGACCCTGGACATGGCGCCCGACGTGGTCACCATCAGCGCCGGCGGCAACGATCTGTTGCGCCCCGGCGGGGACCCCGAGCGCATGGCCCGGATCCTGGACCTGGCCGTCTCGCGTCTGCGCGCCGCCGGTATCGAGGTCGTGCTCTTCACCGGCGTCAACGTCTCCTCGGGGTACATGCGCGGCACCATCGGGCTGTTCGCGCGCTACTACATGAACGTGCGCGCCATCGCCGACCGCTACGACTGCTACCTGGTCGACCAGTGGTCCATGGACGTGCTCACCGACGCGCGCGCGTGGGACGAGGACCGCCTGCACATGGCGCCGGAGGGCCACCGCCGGCTGGCGCTGCGGGTGGGCGAGGTGCTGGGCGTCCCGGTGCCCGAGCGCTGGGACGAGCCCTGGCCCGAGCAGGAGCGGATCGGGTGGGCCGAGGCCCGCCGTGAGGACCTCAACTGGCTCAAGGACTCCCTGGGCCCGTGGATCGGCCGCCGCCTGACCGGGCGTTCCTCGGGGGACTCGGTCACGGCCAAGATCCCGGCCCTGACAACGGTCTCCGCACGCCGCTGAGGGGCCCGCTGAAACACCGCCGGCGTTGTGACGTCGGACCCAAAACCGTTCCCGGAATCAACCTACTGTCGCGTAACCATGGCGCGGAGTTGCAGCATTGGTGTCCATGAGCGGTTTTGGGACGACGGACATCACGGAGCGGGACATCCTGTCCTACGTCGCTCTCGGGGACAGCTTCACCGAGGGCATGAGCGACCCCTACCCGGACAGCGACACCGTGCCCAACGGCCGCTACCGGGGCTGGGCCGACCGGGTCGCCGAGCACCTGGCCTCCCACATCGACGAGGTGCGCTACGCCAACCTAGCGGTGCGCGGGCGGCTGATCCGGCAGATCCGGGACGAGCAGGTGCCCGCCGCCGTGGAGATGGCGCCCGACCTGATCACCCTGTGCGCGGGCGGCAACGACATCATCCGGCCCGGCGGTGACCCCGACGAGGTCGTGCAGATCTTCGAGTCGATCGTGGCCGACCTGACCGCCACCGGGGCCCGTGTGGTGGTCTTCACAGGCTTCGACACCGGCATGCACTCGGTCATGCGCCACCTGCGCGGCAAGATCGCCACGTACAACATGCACATGCGCGCCGTCGCCGACCGCTACGGCTGCGACGTTGTGGATGTGTGGTCGATGCGCATCTTCGACGACGCACGCGCCTGGAGCACCGACCGCCTCCACCTGTCCTCCGAGGGCCACCGCCGCATGTCCTTGCGAGTGTGCGAGGTCCTGGGCCTGCCGACCGTGGGTGCGTGGAACGAGCCGTGGCCGCCGCGGGAGCCCCGCGACTGGCGCACCGCCCGCCAGGAGGACCTGTCGTGGGCGCGCGAGTACCTCGTCCCGTGGATCGGACGGCGCCTGACCGGGCGTTCCTCGGGCGACAACGTCACCGCCAAGCGGCCCACGCTCCGGCGCTGCGACCCCGGGTCCCGCACCGACTAGGTGTGTCCGGCGGACGCCCGCCGCACGTGCCACGCCCCCGCGGGCCGGTGACCGGACCGCGGGGGCGTCGTGCTGTCCGGGGCCCGGTCAGGGCGCCGCAGGCGAACCGAACACCGGGTAGTGGTCGGAGTAGTCGTCGTAGGTGTGTTCCCGGCCCCACGAGGTGGCGGTCCAGGGCTCGCTCTTGACCTCCGCCGTGTGGTTGGCGAAGTGGTCCGGCTCGGCGCCGTTGCGGATCGGCAGCACGTGGTCGAGCTGCTGGGCCTCCCAGTCCGGGTAGTCGTGGCCCGCGATGGAGTTGCCCTGCGGGTCCCAGGAGACGGCGTCGCCGGTCCCGGCCGGCTCCACCGCGTCGAGCAGCTCGAGCGCGTTCTCCCACTCCTCGGTGCCGCCGATGATGTTGAGGTCTCCGGCGAGGTGGATCTGCTCGCCGTCACCGATGTCGGCGTCCTCGACCACGGCCAGGATCTGTTCGAGCTGTGCGGTGCGCACACGCTCGTCCTCGCCCGACGGGCACAGGCCGTCCTCGGACTGCATGTGGGTGCCGAACACGTGCAGCGGGCCGTCGGGGGAGTCGATCTCGGCGTGCACGAAACCCTTGGCGGAGAAGCGGTCGGCCCCGCAGGCCTCCGAGTAGACGTGTTGCTCGGCCCGGACGATCGGCCAGGTGCTGTGCACGCTGACCCCGCCGTTGGTGGCGGCGCCGGGCCGCAGGCCGGTGCTGTCGTCCCAGCCCTCCTCGGACTCGCCCACGATCGGGGTTCCGTGGGGGAGCTCCTCGGACAGCCCCGAGCGCAGGGCCTCGGCGGAGGTGTCGTCGAAGAGCTCCTGGAGCACGACCACGTCGGCGCCGTCCAGCACGCCGTCCTCGTTGATGAGGTCGGCCCGGATCTCCTGTCCCCAGTTGGGGTACAGGGACGTGGGCATGAGGAAGGCGTTGTACGTGGCGATGGTGGGGCCGTCCGCTTCGGCCTGTGCCGGCGTCGCGGCCATGAGCGGGCAGACGGCCAACGCGGCCACCAGTGCGGTTCTCGTTCTTCTGTTCACGGCGTCCGACACTAGGGACGCCGTGACACCACTGGGCTACTGGCTGGTAACCATCACGTGGCGGGAAGGTGTGATGGGCAGCAGGCGGACCGGCCGCCGGGTCAGACCCCGGCGGGCGACCCGGTATCGGCACAGCGGGCGCACACACCGAACAGTTCCACGGTGTGTGTGATGCCTGTGAAGCCGTACTGCGAGCCCACCTCGCTGGCCCACCGCTCGACCGTGGGCCCCTCGATCTCCACCGCGGTGGAGCACACCCGGCACACCAGGTGATGGTGGTGGTTCTCTGTCGCGCAGGCGCGGTAGACCGCCTCGCCCTCGTCGGTGCGCAGGACGTCGACCTCGCCGGAGTCGCTCAGCGCCTGCAGGGCCCGGTAGACGGTCGTGAGGCCGATCTTGGACCCGTCGGCACGCAGGTCCGCGTACAGATCCTGTGCACTGCGGAAACCGGCGGACTCGTTCAGCGCCTGGCGGACCGACTCTCTTCGTGTGCTCATGTCACCCTCCCCCGCCCGGTCTGGGGCATCGTACCGGCCTCCGGCACCGCGGTGCCGTGGTGGGGTCGGAGCTTGCGGACGGCGCCGACCCCGACGGCGACGCAGAACAGCGCCAGCGCAAGCAGGATGATGGTCGCGCCGGGGGCCAGGTCCGCATAGTAGGCCGTGGGCAGGCCGGCCAGGGACGAGAGCAGCCCGATCCCCACGGCCAGGGCCATGGTGACGCGGAAACTCTTGGAGAGCTGCTGCGCCGCGGCCACGGGCACGATCATCAGGGCGCTCACCATGAGCACACCGACGATCTGCATACCGATGACCACCGTGAGGGCGGCGGTGACGGCCAGCAGGACACTGAGGAAACGCACCGGCAGCCCGTGGGCCCGTGCGACCTCCTCGTCCTGGCAGAGTACGAACAGCTCCCGGCCGTAGAACGCCACGACCGCGGCCACGCTCACGGCCAGTGCGCCGACGATCCAGATGTCCTGTTCGGAGACGGTGCTGACCGATCCGAACAGGAACGAGGTGAGGGTGGCGTTGTTGGCGCCCGGTGCGAGCCCGATGAGCAGCACACCCCCGGCGATGCCGCCGTAGAACAGCAGGGCCAGTGCCACGTCGCCGCTGGTGCGGGTGCGAACGCGCACGAGTTCGATGAGGATCGCGCCGACCACGGACACGATCGCCGCGGTCAGCACGGGGGAGGTGCTGGTGAGCACACCCAGGGCGACCCCGGTGAGCGCGACGTGGCCGATGCCGTCACCCAGCAGAGCGAGCCGGCGCTGGACCAGGAACGTTCCGATGACCGGGGTGACCAGGCCAACGAGCACGGCCGCGACGAGCGCGCGCTGCATGAACTCGTACTGCCAAAGTTCAGTCACTGCCGGGTACCTCGAGTCGGATGATCTCCCCGTGCGCGTCACGCGGCACCGGGGCGTTGGGGTCGGGATGGGGGTGCTGGTGGTCGTGGCCCGGGCGGGCGCACTCGCCTGTGGGGTGCGGCGGGTCTCCGTCGTGCACGATGCGCCCGTGGTCGAGGCTGACGGCGCGCTGGATCACGTGTTCCAGCGGGCCCAGCTCGTGCAGGACGAGCACGACGGTGGAGCCCTGTTCGCCGAGCATCGTGATCGTCTCGGCAAGTGCCCGCTGGTTCTCGGCGTCCACACCGGCCATGGGTTCGTCCATGACGAAGGTGTCGGGGCGTCCGGCCAGGGCACGCGCGATGAGCACGCGCTGCTGCTGCCCGCCGGAGAGCTCGCGCACCGAGGCACGGGCGCGGTCGGCCAGCCCGACGGCCTCGAGGGCGTCGGTGACGGCCCGGCGGTCGGCGCGGCTGGTGAGGGACAGCCGGCGCCGTGCGGCGATCTGCCCGGAAGCGACGATCTCGCGCACAGTGGCGGGCACCGCGCCCCCGGCGGTCAGGCGCTGGGGCACGTAGCCGATGCGGCGCCAGTCGCGGAAGCGGCGCAAGGGGGTGCCGTGCACCAGGATCTCGCCGGCGGTCAGTGGGACGATGCCCAGCATCGCGCGCATGAGGGTGGACTTGCCCGATCCGTTGGGCCCCATGACGGCCATGGTCTGGCCTGCGTGGATCCGGACGTCGACGCCGTCGAGCACGGGGGTGCCGTCGTAGGCCACAGTGGCGTCGACGGCCTGGAGCGCGGGAGGGGCGCCCGGGAACTCGGTCCCGGCCCCCGTGAACTGGGCAGACACGCCCTTAGTATGGCGAAAACGAAAATGATTGTCAAAATCCGAGAGCGCGGGCGATGGCCAACACCAGAACCACGACCACCATCAGCACCCGGGGGGCCTTCTGCTGCCGTGTCAGGGTTGGCCACGTGAGATAGGCCAACCATCCCAGGAAGAAGGCGACCGCGGCGAGGAACACCGCGCCCACCGGCCCCACGGGGAACATCAGTCCGCCGATGAACAGAAGCCCCAGCACGAGCGGTGTCACCCACGCGGGGAGTTGGTGCAGCCAGAGCAGGCAGACCGCGCTGCGGCGCTCCACCGCACCGCGCAGCCGACCCGAGTTCCAGGAGGGGTCCGAATCCCCGCCGCGGGAAGGATCGCGGCCCTCGGGGCGTTCATGGCTGTGGTCGGGGGAGGTCATCGCCGTCTGTATCCTCCGATGTGGCGGGCTGTGCCCCGCAAAGGCCTGTGGTACTTGTGGCTCAGACCCTAGTGCAGGCCCCGGTCGGAGGTCTGCGGGCCTGGGCCGGCGGGCGCCGGTGCTCGCCGTGCGATCCCCCATGGCAGTCCGTGCCCCGGTCCTCCCAGGTCGCAGGCACGGTCGGTCAGCGCCCACTTGCCTGAAGTAGTCCACAACAGTCGTCCGACGCATACGGTGTGACCGTGCTGCCGCCCGTAGCCCGAGTGCTGAGGACCCTCTGGAGGGTGTCACCTTCGTGCCCGAGCCCACCGTCATCGTGACCTTCGACGTCACCGAGCCGAACCTCGGCCACTGCCTGGATTCCCTGTCACGGCAGAGAGACGGACACCACAACCGGGACCACACGGTCCGACCGGGTGAGGTGACCGCCGAGATCCTCCTGGTGCCCTTCAGCGGCAGACAGGAGTCCGCCGTCGAGGCCCAGGCCGACGACGGCGACCAGGACGAGGACACCGACGAGGACACCCAAGGCCACGACGAGGAGGGCGAGGCCGACGAGGAGCACGACGAGTCGGTCGAGACCGGGCAGGACGCCCTGGCCGTCGCGGCCGCCTTCGCCGCGGACCCGCCCGCGGGCCTGCGCGTGCGCCTGCTCGAGGGCGAACCCGATGCGGACCTGCCCGCCGCCCGCCGCCGCGGTGGCCGGGAGTCCTCCGGGAGCCACCTGCTGTTCCTCGAGGGCCGCGACGCCCTCACCGCCTACGCGCTCTCCTACTTGTGGCGCACCGCCTGCGACACCCACTCCGACCTGGTCGTGGGCAACGTCCACAAGTTCAACGAACTGGGTGCCTCGCCCTCCAAGACCCACAAGAAGCTGTGCGCGAAGCAGCGTTACGCCGAGGACCCCCGTGCCGTCCCCGTTCTGGCAGCGGACCCCGTGCTGGGCAACAAACTGTGGCGCCGCGAATTCTGGCTCGGTCTGCCCGACCACGGCCTCCACCCCGACGACGCCGACCTGGACCTGCGCCGCTGCGCGCTCTCGGCCCGCACCGTCGACGTGCTCCCCGGCCCCGTGCTGCTCATGCGCGAACGCCACGACACAGCGGTGCCGCTGGACAAGGGCGTGCTCACCCGCCGCCTGACCGCCATGAAGGACCTCACCGCCGACCTCGCCGGCGAGGACCGCAGACTCTGGGACCGCACCCTGCTCCAGGGCGAACTCCATCGCCTGCTGATGCGTTTCCAGGACGCCGATCCCGAGGTCCGTGAGACCGTCGTCGACCTGGTCAACGCCCACCTCGACCACGTCCCGGCGGGCGAGCTCAACGACCTGACCGTCCTCGAGCGGCTGATGTACCACCTGGTGCGCAAACGCCGCACGGACGACATCGTCGAGGTCGCCACCTTCGCCAAGAGCGTCGAGATCAAGAACGCGCGTGTGCACCGGCGCGGGCTGACCTACTACATCGGCTACCCCTTCTTCGAGGCCGACGACCCCGCCAAGGCCGTGCCCCGCGAGATCTATCGCCTCGACGACGAGCTCAAGGTCCGCCAGAAGACCGAGGACATCCGCTGGGAGGACGGCCGTCTGCTCGTCAGCGGCCGCATCGGCATCCGCCACCTGCGCGCCCGCAAGCGCTGGCAGCAGCACCTCATGGCCTACGCCGTGAACACCTCCGACCGCCGCCGCGTGCGCGTGCCCGTCAAGGTGCGCCTGGCCGCCGAGTACCGGCTGCCCGACGTTCCCGAGGCCGCCCGTCA
>NZ_ANBF01000068.1 GCF_000341025.1 Nocardiopsis salina YIM 90010
GTGGAAGATCGAACTGACGGTGTTCAACCGCGGTCTGACCCGGCGCAAGACCCTGTCCTCCCCGGTCATCGGTGCGCCCGAGCGCCCCGGGTACCACCAGGTCGACCGCGAGGTCTGGGTGCGTCCGCGCTGGAGCGGCGACCGGCACCTGGTCGTGGCCGTGGAGTCCACCACCGCCCGCGTGGACGCCCACACCTTCGACGGCGACACCGGGAACCTGACCCTGGAGGGCGAGACCGTCACCGAGGCCGCCGCCGGGGCCACCCAGCTGCGGCTGACACGCCGCCCGGGCACCGCCGTGCTGACCTATCCGCTCACCGTGGAGCAGGGCCGCTTCAGTGTCGGTATCGGCGCCCAGGACCTCTTCGGCCGCGCCGTCACCGAGTGCGGGGGCGTCATCCGCCAGGAGGAATGGGACGTGCACCTGATCGACGGCGACCAGCGCGCCGCCACCCTGGTGCTGCCGGACGACGTGCCCACCACCGCTTACGCCTCCGGCGCCGACCACCTGGAGATCTCGGTCCAGCGCACCTCGGCCGGGCACCTCAAGCTGCGCGGCGGCCAGGCCCGCTGTGTGGTCGACGGCGCCCGCTGGGAGGGCCGCGACCTCCACCTGGAGGGCGAGTTCACAGCCGACGCCGAGTTGGGCCTGGTCGCCCGCGCCCGCGGGCGCGACGAGGAGCACACCCTCACGGTGGAGCGCGCGGGTACCCGCTTCACCGCCCGGCTCGGCCCCGCCGACACCGAGACGCTCTCGGGCACCCTGTCCCTGGCCGTGGGCGGCTACCAGCTGTGGGGCCGCGTCGTCGGCGAGGACGGGCGCACCTTCACCACCGGCGTGGAGTTCTCCGACGACCTGGTCGGCGACATGCCGCTGGAGATGAAGACCGACGAGCGCAGCTACACGCTCACCTCGCACGGCCACGGCGTTCCGGTGCTCCAGGTCGGCAGCGACCTGCACCCGTCAGAACGGGGGGCCTTCGCCCAGCGCCGCCTCAAGGAGGTCCACTACCCGGCCCAGCGCGAGGAGCCGGTCGTGGACGGGGTCCTGTTCGACACCTACACCGGGCGCCAGTACTCCGACAGCCCGCAGAGCATCTACGCAGAGCTGCGTACCCGCGCGGGCTGGTCCGACTACCCGATGTCCTGGCTGGTGGCCGACGGGCGCGTGAACCTGCCGGACGACCTGTCCCGGGTGCGCCACCGGGGCCGCGAGTACTACGAGGCGCTGGCCCGCAGCCGGTTCCTGGTCACCAACTCCCGCCAGCCGGTGTGGTTCCATCGCCACCCCGACCAGACCGTCGTCCAGACCTGGCACGGCTCGATGCTCAAGCGCATCGGCTTCGACGTGGACAACATCCGGGGCAAGTCCCGCGACTACTTCGACAAGCTCGCGTGGGAGACACAGCAGTGGGACTACCTGGTCTCGCCCAGTCCCTGGGCGACACCGATCCTGCGCCGCGCCTTCCGGTTCGAGGGAGAGATCCTCGAGACCGGGTACCCGCGCAACGACATCTTCTTCTCGCCCCACCGCGAGGCCGTCGCCGAACGCACCCGGCGCGTGCTGGGCCTGCCCGAGGGCAAGAAGGTCGTGCTCTACGCGCCGACCTGGCGCGACGACAAGTACTACACCCGCGGCAAGCACAAGCTCGACCTGCACCTGGACCTGCAGCGCATGTACGACCAGCTGGGCGACGACCACGTGCTGCTGGTGCGCCGACACCCGCGTGTGGTCGACAGCGTGCCGATCGTGGGCAAGGACTTCGTGTACGACGTCTCGCTCTACCCGGAGATCCAGGAGCTGTTCCTCATCACCGACGTGCTGGTCACCGACTACTCGTCGATGATGTTCGACTTCGCCAACACCGGCCGCCCCATGCTCTTCTTCACCTACGACCTGGACAGCTACCGGGACAACCTGCGCGGCTTCTACTTCGACTTCGAGGAGACCGCGCCCGGGCCGCTGCTGACCGAGTCCGACCAGGTCATCGAGTCGCTGCGCAACATCGGCGAGGTCGAGGAGCAGGCGGAGCCCGCCTACCGCTCCTTCGTCGACCAGTTCTGCCCGCTCGACGACGGCCACGCGGCGGCGCGCGTCGTCGACCGCGTCTTCGGCCAGGGGTAGGACCTCGCGAGCCCGCTGCCGCCCGGTCCCCGAAGGCCGGGCGGCAGCGTGTGTGCGCCACAATGGGCAGGTGATCGTCATCACCCGTTACTCCGTGTCCGAGGCCGACGCCGAGGCCTTCCGAACCGAGGCCGCGAACGCCGTGGCCGCCCTCGCCGCCCGCCCGGGGTTCCTGCGGCACCGGCTGGGCCGCGCCGCGGACGACCCCGAGCTGTGGACGCTGGTCACCGAGTGGGAGGGGGCGGGCCCCTACCGTCGCGCGCTGTCCTCCTACGAGGTCAAGGTCGCCGCGGTTCCGCTGCTGTCCCGGGCGCTCGACGAACCCAGCGCCTACGAGGTCGTCGACGGACACAGCCCGTGAGGCGTGCGAAGCCCCACCCGCAAGGGAATCCGTGCGCGCTCGCTTCGCGAGTGCTCTAGCCTGGACTGATGTGGTCACGCGCTGCGACCGTCGCCGGTCGGGCGGGCCACGACACCCGAAACACACGATGAATCGCTCACCGCGATCCACCGACCGCCAGCCGGATGGAGAGTCTCCCCATGGCCGCCAAGTCAGAGGCAATGGACGCACTGGTCAACCTCGCCAAACGCCGGGGTCTGGTCTACCCCTCCAGCGAGATCTACGGGGGTCTGCGCGCGGCCTGGGACTACGGTCCTCTCGGTGTGGAGCTGAAGTCCAACGTCAAGCGTCAGTGGTGGCGGGCCATGGTGCAGGAGCGCGACGACATCGTCGGCCTGGACTCCAGCGTCATCCTCTCCCGTGAGGTCTGGGAGGCCTCGGGGCACGTCAAGGAGTTCGTGGACCCGCTCACCGAGTGCCAGGCCTGCCACAAGCGCTTCCGCGCCGACCACCTCATCGAGGCCTACGAGGCCAAGCACGGCAGGGAGCCGGAGGAGGGCCTGGCCGCGATCGCCTGCCCCAACTGCGGCGCCAAGCACTCCTTCACCGAGCCCCGCATGTTCAACGGGCTCCTGCGCACCTATCTGGGCCCGGTCCAGGACGAGAAGGGCCTGGCCTACCTGCGCCCCGAGACCGCGCAGGGCATCTTCATCAACTACAAGAACGTCGAGCAGAGCGCCCGGCGCAAGGTGCCCTTCGGGATCGGCCAGATCGGCAAGTCCTTCCGCAACGAGATCACCCCGGGCAACTTCATCTTCCGGACCCGCGAGTTCGAGCAGATGGAGATGGAGTACTTCGTCAAGCCCGGAACCGACGAGGACTGGCACCAGTACTGGATCGACGCCCGGTACCAGTGGTACACCGACCTCGGCATCAACAAGGACAACCTGCGCCTGCACGAGCACCCGCAGGAGAAGCTGTCCCACTACTCCAAGCGCACCGTGGACCTGGAGTACCGCTTCAACTTCCAGGGCAGCGAGTGGGGCGAGCTCGAGGGCGTGGCCAACCGCACCGACTTCGACCTCAAGACGCACGCCGAGGCCTCCGGCGCGGACCTGTCCTTCTTCGACCAGGAGAACAACGAGCGCTACATCCCGTACGTCATCGAGCCGGCGGCCGGTGTGGACCGCGCGGTGCTGACGTTCATGCTCGATGCCTACAACGTCGACGAGGCGCCCAACGCCAAGGGCAAGATGGAAAGGCGCGCCGTCATGCGCCTGGACCCGCGTCTCGCGCCGGTCAAGGCCGCGGTGCTGCCGCTCTCGCGCAACACCGACCTGTCGCCGAAGGCCCGCGACCTGGCCGCTCGCCTGCGCAAGCGCTGGAACGTGGAGTTCGACGACGCCGGTGCGATCGGCCGCCGCTACCGCCGCCAGGACGAGATCGGTACTCCGTTCTGCATCACCGTCGACTTCGACACCCTCGAGGACGACGCCGTGACCATCCGCGAGCGCGACACGATGGCGCAGGAGCGCGTCTCCCTCGACCAGGTGGAGCGCTACCTCATCGAGCGTATGCCCGGCGTCTGAGGCCCTCGACGGCCCAGGCACATGCGCGAGGCCGCCCGTCCCTTCCGGGGCGGGCGGCCTCGTCGTTTCTCCTGGGGCGGGCGGGGTGCTTGGACCGGACGCCCCGCCCGCGACGAGAGAAGAGACGACCGGGTCCCGGGGGGAAGTGGTTTCCGGCCGCCTCCGGTCCCTGCGGCCGCACACGACCGCGGGGACCGTTCTCAACGTAGCGCCAGGGACAGCGAAGTACGAGGGAGTTTCGTACCCGGTGTCCTTTCGCGTGAGCGAATCGTGACGCGGGGTGGACGGAGGCGGACGCTGTGCCGCCGGATGCGTGATCAGATCGCTGTGTAGACCACGAACGAGACCGCGATGTAGTGGCATACGAACGCGGCGATGGTCAGCGAGTGGAAGATCTCGTGGAAACCGAACCAGCGTGGAGCGGGGTCGGGCCACTTGAGGCCGTAGACCACGGCGCCGACGCTGTACAGGACCCCGCCCACCAGGATGAGGATCCACGTGGCCGGGTTGGTGCCGCCGACGAGCTCGGGGACGAAGAGCACCGCGACCCAGCCGATGGCCAGGTAGAGCGCGGTGGAGAGCCAGCGCGGCGCATTGAGCCACAGGAGCTTGAAGGCCACGCCCGCGATCGCGCCGCCCCAGACCAGGGCGAGCATCGCCGTGCGGAGGGTCCCGTCCAGCACCAGCACGATGAAGGGCGTGTAGGTGCCGGCGATGATCAGGTAGATGTTCGAGTGGTCCATGCGCCGCAGCACCCGCTGGCCCCGCGGGGACCAGCGGCCCACGTGGTAGACCGCCGAGGTGCTGAACAGCAGTACGGAGCTGAGTGCGTACACGGCGGCCGCGGCCATGGCGGGCGCCGTGGGGGACAGGGCCACCAGGACGATGCCGGCGGCCAGTGCCAGAGGGGCGGTGCCCAGGTGCAGCCACCCGCGGAGCTTGGGCTTGACCGCTTCCAGGAGGTCCCCGGCGGTCTGGGCGGCGCGTTCGGGCACCGACGCCTTGTGTCCCTCGGCGGGGTCCTGTTCGTGATCGGGGGTGTGCTCGCCCTCGGCCGGTCCGGTCCCGTCTGCCCTTTCGGTCGACACCATCGCCTCCTCCTCGTGCCGGTCCGCTCCGTCGCGGGTCCACACGAAGCCTAACTTACGGTCGCGTAGGTTACCTGCCGGTACCGCTGTGTCCCCCCGCACACGGGGACTGGGGTGAGGCTGTGCGCAGGGGGATTGGTTTCTTCGTTCGAAGTGCACTTCCTTTGATCGATCATCATCGAAATCCGGTGGGTTCGTACCCCTGACCTGCCCAGCCTCGGTGGCGCTTCCCGCTCCCCCTGTTCACCCTGCCTCTGTTCAGCATGAGATAGGTGAACCATTGGTATAGACCTGTTCAATGTCCCTGAACTGCGGAAATGTACAAATACCGTGGTTCATGAAAAGGCGAGTCTGCGGTGTGTGGATAGAGTCGGCGCCCGATCAGGCACAGGTCGGCTCAACGCTGAGTCGTCGAGCGAGACGAGGGAGCACCCCCGTGGCCACATACGTCTACAAGTTCACCGAGGGCAACAAGGACCAGAAGGACCTCCTCGGAGGTAAGGGGGCCAACCTCGCCGAGATGACCAACCTCGGCCTGCCCGTGCCCCCGGGCTTCACCATCACCACCCAGGCGTGCCGCCACTACCTGGACCACGGCAGCATGCCGGACGGTCTCGACGCGGAGATCGAGGAGAACCTCTCCGCGCTCGAACGCGAGATGGGGCGCGAACTCGGGCATCACGACGACCCCCTGCTGGTCAGCGTGCGCTCGGGCGCCCGCTTCTCCATGCCCGGCATGATGGAGACCGTGCTCAACATCGGCCTCAACGACGAATCCGTCCAGGGGCTGGCCCGCCAGGGCGGCGACGAGCGCTTCGCCTGGGACTCCTACCGCCGCCTCGTGCAGATGTTCGGCAAGACCGTGCAGGACATCGACGGCGAGCTCTTCGAGGACGCCATCGAGCAGGTCAAGTCCGAGCGGGGCATCACCGACGACCTCGACCTGGACGCCGGTGACTTCCGCACCCTCGTCGACCGCTTCAAGGCGATCGTGCAGGAGCAGACCGGGAGCCCCTTCCCGACCGACCCGCGCGAGCAGATGCGCCAGGCCGTGCGCGCCGTCTTCGATTCCTGGAACGCCCCGCGCGCCGTGCTCTACCGGCGCCAGGAGCGCATCCCCACCGACCTGGGTACCGCCGTCAACGTGTGCTCCATGGTCTTCGGCAACCTCGGGATGGACTCCGGAACCGGCGTCGCCTTCACCCGCGACCCCGCCACCGGGCAGCAGGGCGTCTACGGCGACTACCTCCAGAACGCCCAGGGCGAGGACGTGGTCGCCGGGATCCGCAACACCGTCCCCCTCACCGACCTGGCCGACATCGACGCCCGCAGCTACGACGAGCTCATGCGCATCATGGAGACCCTGGAGAACCATTACCGGGACCTCTGCGACATCGAGTTCACCATCGAGCGCGGCAAGCTCTGGATGCTCCAGACCCGCGTCGGCAAGCGCACGGCCGCCGCGGCGTTCCGGATCGCCGACCAGCTCGTCGACCAGGGCATGATCACCCTCGACGAGGCGGTCCAGCGGGTGAACGGCGACCAGCTCGCCCAGCTCATGTTCCCGCGCTTCGACGAGAAGGCCGCCGCCGGCGACCAGGCCCACCGGCTCGGCCGCGGCATGAACGCCTCGCCCGGCGCAGCCGTCGGTAAGGCGGTCTTCGACTCCTACACCGCCATCAAGTGGTCGCGCAGCGGCGAGAAGGTCATCCTCTGCCGCCGTGAGACGAACCCGGACGACCTCGAGGGCATGATCGCCGCCGAGGGCATCCTCACCAGCCGCGGCGGCAAGACCTCGCACGCCGCCGTCGTCGCCCGCGGCATGGGCAAGACCTGCGTTTGCGGTGCCGAGGAGATCGACATCGACACCAAGAACCGCCGCCTGGTCGCCCCCGGCGGCGAGACCGTCGAGGAGGGGGACGTCGTCTCCATCGACGGCACCAGCGGTGAGGTCTTCCTCGGCGAGGTCCCGGTGGTCGACTCCCCGGTCGTGCGCTACTTCGAGAACGAGATCGACCCCGCCTCCGACGAGGCCGACGACCTCGTGCGCGCCGTCCACCGCCTCATGCACTACGTCGACGCCGCCCGCCGCCTGTACGTGCGCGCCAACGCCGACACCCCCGAGGACGCCGCGCGCGCCCGCCGCATGGGCGCCCAGGGCATCGGCCTGTGCCGTACCGAGCACATGTTCCTCGGCGACCGCCGCCAGCTCGTCGAGCGCCTCATCCTCGCCGACACCAGCGACGAGCAGGACGAGGCCCTCGAGGCGCTCCTGCCGATGCAGCGTTCCGACTTCAACGGGATCCTCGCCTCCATGGACGGCCTGCCCGTCACGGTGCGCCTGCTCGACCCGCCGCTGCACGAGTTCCTGCCCGACATCACCGAACTGTCGGTCCGCGTCGCCGTGGCCGAGGCCCGCGGCGAGAGCCACGAGAACGACCTGCGCGTGCTCCAGGCCGTGCACCGCCTCCACGAGCAGAACCCGATGCTCGGCCTGCGCGGTGTGCGCCTGGGCCTGGTCGTGCCCGGCCTGTTCACCATGCAGGTCCGCGCCATCGCCCAGGCCGCCGCCGACCGCATGCGCGAGGGCGGACGCCCGCGCCCGGAGATCATGATCCCGCTCGTGGGCACCGTCCAGGAGCTCGAGATCATCCGCGAGGAAGCCCTGCGGGTGCTGCGCGAGGTGGGGGAGGAGAACGGCGTCGAGCTCGATTTCCCGGTCGGCACCATGATCGAGCTGCCCCGCGCCGCGCTGACCGCCGGGCAGATCGCCGAGACCGCTGAGTTCTTCTCCTTCGGCACCAACGACCTCACCCAGACCGTCTGGGGCTTCTCACGCGACGACGTCGAGGCCTCCTTCTTCTCCGCCTACCTGGAGAAGGGTGTCTTCGGTGTGTCGCCGTTCGAGTCGCTGGACGTGGACGGCGTCGGACGTCTGGTGCGCATCGCCGCCGAGGAGGGGCGCGCGACCCGTCCCGACATGAAGCTCGGTGTGTGCGGTGAGCACGGGGGCGACCCGGCCTCGGTGCACTTTTTCCACGAGGCCGGGCTGGACTACGTCTCCTGCTCGCCGTTCCGGGTACCCGTGGCGCGGCTGGAGGCCGGCCGCGCCGCCGCCCGCACCGACCGCTGATCCCGCGGCCAGGAACCGGCGTCCCCGTGCACCTGCGCGGGGGCGCCCGTGCGTGGGGGACGGGAGAGGACTGGGTCCGACTTCCCCGTGGTCGCGGGGCATGTGGGCTCCCACACGCCCTAGACTCAGGTCCAGCGGACATGGCTGCGCGGGGCCGGACGCACGGATTCCACGTAACCCTCCCGTGATATCTTCTTGGTCGCCGGTATGGCCACGGATCCCCGCTCCCCTCCGCCCGATCGGAGGGGGTGTGCCGACCAGAACCCCCGACACCACGGCCGGATCGGCCGGGAGAGCCGCGAACCAGCGGTGGACAGGGGCCGTCCCAGAAGGAGGCGCCGAGAGCGTCGTCCTGTCAGCGAGTAGTGCGGAGGTGATCCGGTGCGAGCGCCGAACGACGGACGCGGTGACGACCGGTGGCCGCAGGAGAGCGGGCACTCCTCCGCTGACCACGAGACCACCCAGGCCTTCACCCGGCGCGATCCGGCGCCCGGCCACGACAGCCAGGCCGACCGGGTGGAGGGCGAGCAGACACCCCCCGGCGCCGAGGAACCCACGCAGGACTTCACCCGCGACCCCGCCGGCGCTTCAGGCCCCTCCGGCCCCGCGGGCCGTTCCGGTTCTTCCGGCCCCGACGACCTGACCACCCAGTCCTTCACACGCGACGCCCTCGCCGGGGCCACGCCGACCGCCGCCTCCGATACGCCGCCCGAGCCCGAGGCGGCCGCGCAGGAGCGGGAACCGGGAGAGTCTTCGGGTGACGGGGAACGCCGCGGTTTCACCCGCCGCTTCGTGCGCGGCCGCGTGGCCGGACGCGGAGAGTCCTTGCGCGGGGCACGCGGCCCGGCCCACGGCCAGGACGAGAACGTCGTGGCCCCCGCCGTCGAGGAGCCCACGCAGCCCGGCCGGGCCTGGCGGTCCGAGCAGGCATGGAACCCCGGGGACACCGAACCCCTGCCGAACGGCGAGGACACCCACCCCCGACCGGACGACACCCTCGCCGACCGCCGCCCCACCGGGTTCACCGACACCTTCCGCGACGACGACCCCCCGCCCTACGACCCCGAACCCGCGGGTCGTGGACGAGGCGACGGCCGCGAACCACCGCCGCGTCGTCCGCGCCGCCGCAGGAGGAGGCGCTTCCGGCTGCGCTGGCTGCTCACCGCGGTCCTGGTCATCGCGCTGGCGATCCCGCCGGGCACTTGGGGCTGGGTCTGGTACACCGCCCGCCAGGACGACCGCGACCCCTCCGACGCGATCATCGTGCTCGGCGCCAGCCAGTACAACGGGGTTCCGTCGCCCGTGTTCGAGGCACGCCTGCAGCACGCCCAGAACCTCTACCAGCAGGGCGTGGCGCCGGTGATCATCACCGTCGGCGGCAAGCAGCCCGACGACACCTACACCGAGGCCGCAGCCGGGCGCGACTGGCTCGTGGAGGTGGGGGTCCCCGACGGCCAGGTCGTCGCGGTCGAGGAGGGCGCCGACACCCTCCAGAGCATCGTGGCCGTGGCCGAGGTCTACGACCAGGAGACCTGGGAAACCGGCATCGTCGTCTCCGACCCCTGGCACAGCCTGCGCGCCCAGCGCATGGCCGCCGACGTTGGGATCGACGCCGGGACCTCGCCCGCCCGCTCGGGCCCGGCCGTGATCGAGCGCAGCACCCAGCTCTGGTACATAACCAGGGAGACCGCCTCCCTCTGGTACTACTGGATCTTCAACGACAGCAGCGACATCCGCGTCAACGCCGCCTGAGGCCTGCTCCGCGGGCACCCGCCCACAGCCACCCCCCGAACGACGCCCGACGGCGCAGCAGTGGGTCGAAGCGGAATGCGCTCACCGGGCCTGACCGCGTCACACGCGCGGACCGTTGACTTCGGCCAGTAGGCTCACAGGCGATGACCAGCCACCCCGGGGACGAGGGTCCCGCACCCGGCTACACCCCCGACGACACCGAACGCCGCGTCCGCGAACGGCGCAAGAGCCGTGCACGCGGGCCCTTCGAACGTGACCGGGCGCGTGTGCTGCACAGTTCCTCGCTCCGGCGCCTGGCCGCCAAGACGCAGGTCGTGCAGCTCGGCGTCAGTGACTTCCCACGCACCCGCCTGACCCACTCCCTGGAGTGCGCCCAGATCGGCCGGGAACTCGGCCAGGCCCTGGGCTGCGACCCGGACCTGGTGGAGGCCGCCTGCCTGTCGCACGACCTCGGCCACCCGCCGTTCGGCCACAACGGGGAGAACGCCCTGGACGAGGCGGCCNGCCTGCTCGTGCGCCTGGAGAGCAAGGTGATCGCGCCCGACGGGGCGGGCGCCGGCCTCAACCTGACCCGCGCCACCCTCGACGCCACCGTCAAGTACCCGTGGGCCCGTGGTGAACGGCCCGGTACCCACAAGTTCAACTACTACCCCGACGACGCCGACGTCTTCGCGTGGCTGCGTAGGGGTTCACCGGACGGGCGGACCCCCTTCGAGTCCCAGGTCATGGACTGGTCCGACGACGTGGCCTACTCGGTGCACGACGTCGAGGACGCCCTGCACGCCGGCCTGGTCAGCATGGCCGCGCTCGGCAGCCCGACCGAGCGGGCCGAGGTGTGCAGGGTGGCCGCGCGCGACTACTGCGACGCCGACCCCGCGGAGCTCGCCGAGGCCTTGGACGGCCTGCTGTCGGCCCCCGTCTGGCCCGAGGAGTTCACCGGGGACCTGACCTCCCTGGTGGCGCTCAAGAACCTCACCAGTGAGCTCATCGGTCGGTTCCGACGTGCGGCCGAGGACGGCACCCGCACGGTGCACGGCCCCGGGCGTCTGACCCGGTACGGCGCCGACCTGGTGGTTCCGCGCTGGGCCCTGCTGGAATGCGCCCTGCTCAAGGCGGTCTCGGCGCACTTCGTGCTGTCCCGGTCCGAGGCCATGGAGCACCGGGCCAACGAACGCCGGATCATCGCCGAGCTCGTGACGGCGCTGTGGAAGAACGCTCCCGGCGCGCTGGACCCCCAGTTCCGAGCCCCCTTCGAGGCCGCGACCGACGACTCTGCGGCGCTGCGTGTGGTCATCGACCAGGTAGCCTCGCTCACAGACACCTCGGCCACCACGCTCCACTCCCACCTCGTCGGCGAATAGAGGGCTGATCGCTCCCAGCACGGTGTCGGCCGCCGGCGTGTTCTGTGGTGTGGGGCTGGGGCGTTGTGTGGTGTTGCCTCGGGGGTGGTGGTTCGTCGGGGGTCGGGATCGTAGCCCGGCCGGGCCGTTTCGCAACCCGCGTCGGCGCCACCCCCGGTCTCGTTCTCTCGGTGGGACGGTGCGGGTGTGGTGGTGGGTCGGTCCCTGGCGCCTCGGGGTGTGCGTTCCGGCCCTGTTGGCCGGGCTGACCCGACCCGCATCGACGAACCCCTTTCCACCCCCGAGGCCCCCTGGCAGCCCAAAGGAACGGGATCCAAGGGCCACGGCCCGAAAAGCCATCCCCCTGGGGTGGCCCCATTGCGACCAACGCTTGCGGCGTGCGGGCGGTGGCTCGCTCCTGCGGAGGCCAACGGCGGGCCCCGGGCACTCTCGGTTGGGCATTGAGGCCCGGGGGTGGCAGGTGTGTGGGCGGCCTCCGGTCCGGGGATAGTTCGCGGTGGCTCACGAGGGGGTGCTCATGGGGCCAGTTGCTTGTGGGGCGGGGGTGCCAGGTGTCCGGTTCTGCGGCGTTGTTGGTGCTCTTACTGTCACTACAGGCCGGTGTTGGTGCTCGTAAGAGCACCAACACCCAGAGGGCCGGAAGCCTGAACGGCCGGCGGGCCGGAGTGGGGGTCGTGGCTTCGTGGCCGGGTTGCTCGTGGGTGACCGGGGCGGGGTGGCTCCGGCCTCAGTCGTGCCCGCTGTTGGCCTTGGTCCAGTACTGCAACGACAGGTTGTGCCGCCCGCGCTGTTCATCCGGAAGGTCCAGGATCCCGCGCGTCGAGGCCGCCCTCGGCGAGGTTCCTGAGCCCTTCCAGGCGTTGCCAGTGCCCTCGCACGGCCTCGTGACCCTGGGAGGTCAGGCTCACCCAGGTGCGCGCTGCGCGACCTGCCCCGGTCTTGGTGAGGGTGACCACCCCGGCCTGCTCCAGTTTGTGCAGGTGGCTGGAGAGGTTGCCCTTCGTGAGGCCGGTGAGGGTCTGCAGGAACACGAAATCCGCGTCGGCGTCGGCCATGAGGGCGGTGGTCAGGGCAAGCCGCGCCGGCTCGTGGATGAGGCGGTCCATCTCGGCGAGTTCCTCCGAGGGGGTGAGCATCGCTCAGCCCTCCTCCACCGTGGTGCGGGAAGCGCCCAGGGAGCGCACCAGGAGCCGGTGGTCCAGCACTCCGCCGACGATGAGGGGGAGCCCAAAGGCGATCACCACCCCCGGCCAGGAGAGCTCTACGGTGTTGAGCGGGTGCCCGCCTTCGACGAACAGCCCCACCGGGACCAGAGCGATGCACAGCAGTCCGCCGGTCATGATCTGCCAATGGCGGCTCAGAGTCAGGTCGCTGAGGCGGCGGCGCAGCAGCGGGACCACCAGGGAGACCGTGGCCAGGGTCAGCGCGACCTGCACACCCCCCAGCCACACGGTGGTCCCGAGGACCTCCAAGATGTGGAGCAGCACGGACAGGAGGAAGAACACCGCGAGACCCGCTGCAGCGGCCACGAACTGGTAGCCGGTCTCTCCGGAGCGCACCCGCCCGAACCGGCGGTGGTAGTAGCGCGTGATGAGGCCCATGGCGATGAAGGTGGGAACCACGCCGAGCAGGAAGACCGGGTTGTGGGGGCTCCAGATCGTCACGAGTCCGCTGACCAGCAGCAGTACACCCATCGGAACCAGGACGAGGCCCTGCAGGCCGTTGTAGTTGGCGGTGACCCGGGACAGGCGCTCCAGCTGTGCGGTGTCGGGTGGTGTGGCCATGGCTCCTCCACTTGAGTCTGTGTCGCAAACCTTTGTCTGTCCGTCACGGTACGCCGCGGGCTTTAGGTTTGCAATGCAGACTTTTTGGGATCGGCCGAGGCCGTCGCTGGCGGAGGCGTAGCAGAAGAGGCGCCGTCCGATCTCCTCGTCGACGAGGGCGGGGCGCGAGCCCAGGTCGCAGGTACCGGTGAACATCCGCAGCTCCGCCAGGGGCGAGCGGCCTCCCGGGGGGCAGGTGCCCGCCGTTGGCTTCGGGAAGCCGGGAGGGCAGGACCGGGAAGCCGTGCCCGCCTGCAGCGTCCAGACCCCGCCGGAACCAGAGGAAGCGGTCGGGCGCGTTCCGGCGGAGTGTTGGCTCAATAACGCGTGGAAGCGGCCAGTGCCCGTGGCGAGCACGTATGGTGCCGCCTGAGCTGCGGCGACGGTACCCAGGGTCACACCCCTACGACTGGGCCGCCGCCGATATCCGATCCTTGCGCGAGCCGTGCAAGGCCCGTCACAACCTCTTGTTCCAGGACAACTAGCTGGTCCCGGTGTCGCTGTCCTCTGTCGGGGTGTGGTGTTTCTTGGTGCGGCGGTACTTGAGGCGGTTGTGCAACGAGCACAACGGCTGCAGGTTGGCCGCGGTGGTTTCGCCCCCGCGGGAGAACTCGGTGATGTGGTCGGCCTCGCACTGCGAGACCGGCACGTCGCACCCACCCGACCAGGCGCAGGTGGTGTGGCCGATGAAGGCGGCGGTGCGCAGGTAGCCCGGCGCCAGGCGGTGGGCGCGGCCCAGGTCCAGGGGCAGGCCGGTGCGGTCGTCGAAGATCAACCGGCGGATCTGGGCCGTGGGCGCCATGGCACGCACCGCCGACAGGGCCAGCACGTGGCCGTCCTCGGTCACGGCGATGTCGGTGGAGGGGTCGAGCCCGGCGGACCTGGGCGGGTCACCGGTGCCGGTGTCACCGGTCCCGGTGGTGGTGTTGGTGGTGGTCGGGGGGCCGGTGCTCGGCTCGGTGCCCGACCCGGGTTCGGGGCCCGGGGCGGCGACGGTCCCGGCCGCACCGGAGGTACCACCATCGGTGGCGCCACCCGCGGTACCGGCCTCGGTGTTGTCGGTGCCGGTGGCCTCAACAAGGCCGTTGGCCTTGTCAGTGGCGCCGGTGGTGTTGATGACCGCCTTGGTCCCGGGCGGCTGCCCGCAACCACCACCCGTGCCACCGCCCACGGTGTCACCGTCGGAGTTCGTGTCGGCCTCGCCGCCACCGCCGGTGGTCTCACCGCCGGTGGTGGGG
>NZ_ANBF01000069.1 GCF_000341025.1 Nocardiopsis salina YIM 90010
CCGAGGCAACACCCCAGCCCCACACCACAGCCCCACACCACAGAACACCCTCGCTCCCAAGAAACTCTCGTCGCTCGGCGGCGTCGGGGGAGGGCACGTCTGCGGTGCGTCGGACCGCTGAGCCACCGGAGATGTCCAGAACAGAAGCGGACAGAAGGGGGCTTGACGGGGTCGATGTGAACGTTAACACTGTTGCTCGGATCACATGCCCCTCGGTTTCCCGGAGGTGAACGCCTCGTGCCCACGGTCGGCGGCCGCAACCCGGTCATGTCCGACGTCGCCAAGGTCGCCGGAGTTTCCCATCAGACCGTCTCGCGTGTGGTCAACGGCCACCCGAACGTGCGCGAGGAGACCGTCGCGCGGGTGCGCCGTGCCATCTCCGAGCTCGGTTATCACCCCAACTCCACGGCCCGTGCACTGGTGACGCGGCGGACCAACGTGCTCGGCGCCCTGGCTGTGGACACCACCCTGTTCGGCCCGTCCCAGACCCTGGCCGGCATCGAACGGGCCGCCCGTGAGGCGGGGTACTTCCTCAGCATCGTCTCGGCCGACGACCCCAGCCCTCACGGGGTCGCCGAGGCCATGAACCACCTCGTCCAGCAGTCCGTGGAGGGGTGCGTGGCCATCGCGCCCCAACGCGAACTCGTCCATGCCCTGGCCGCTCTTCCCGGCCCCCGCCCCCTCGTGGCGGTCGAAGGGGGAGAGGGCGCCGGGTTCCCGGTCGCCGGCGTCGACCAGGAACAGGGCGCTCGCGAGGCCGTGCGCCACCTGCTCGACCTGGGACACCGCACCGTGCACCACATCTCCGGCCGCTCCGACTGGCTGGAGGCCGAGGCACGTGTGCACGGATGGCGCGAGGAGCTCCGCGCCGCAGGGCGCACGGTCACCGAGGCCCTGCCCGGCGACTGGAGTCCGCGCTCGGGGCACGAGCTCGGCCGCCGACTGGTCGAGCTCCGGGACGAGGGGGAGGAGATCACGGCCGTCTTCGTGGCCAACGACCAGATGGCCGTCGGTGTGCTCAAGGCTCTGCACGACGCGGGGCTCAGCGTGCCCGGCGACGTCAGTGTCGTGGGCTTCGACGACATCCCCGAGGCCGCCTACCTCACGCCGGGCCTGACCACCGTCGCCCAGGACTTCACCCGCGTCGGCACCGCCGCCCTCGAACTGCTCCTGGGTGCTCTCGATGCACCCTCCACCGATGCCCCCGCCGACCGGACCGTGCCCGCGGCGCTCCGCGTGCGCGGCTCCAGCGCCCCGCCGCCCGCCTGACCCCGCCCTCTACCCCCTGCCCCTTCCTCAGCGCCGTGCCCGGACCCGCACGGAGCTCCGCCCCCCACGACCGCTGCTCGGATTCCGTAGCGGAGGAAGGTCCGTATGCCTCAGAATGTGAGCGCTCACAAACCGCACGGGGACGCCGTCGCCGTCGGTATCGACTTCGGAACCCTCTCCGGGCGTGCCGTCGTCGTCCGCGTTTCCGACGGGGCCGAGCTCGGGTCCGCCGTGCACCCCTACCGCCACGGCGTCATCACCGACCGGCTGCCGGAGAGCAGCGTCCCCCTGCCCGTGGAGACCGCCCTCCAGGACCCCGAGGACCATCGGCAGATCCTGAGCCGGGCCGTGCCCGCAGCCCTCCGTGAGGCCGGGGCTGACCCCGCACAGGTGATCGGCGTGGGCACCGCCTTCACCGCCAGCACCTGCATGCCCGTCACCGCCGACGGTGTTCCTCTGTGCGAGGTCGCCCCCTACAGACACCGGCCGCACGCCTGGCCCAAGCTCTGGCGCCACCACGCCGCCCAACCCGAGGCCGATGCAATCAACGCCCTGGCCGCTGAACGCGGCGAACCCTGGCTACCGCGCTACGGAGGCCGCATCTCCTCCGAGTGGCAGATCGCCAAGGCCCTCCAGGTCGTTCGGGAGGATCCCGACGTCTACCACCGCGCCGACCGGTGGATCGAGGCCGCCGACTGGGTCGTCTGGCAGCTCTGCGGCACCGAGACCCGCAACATCTGCACCGCCGGGTACAAGGGCCAGTACCAGGACGGCGCCTGGCCCTCCCGTGACTTTTTCGGTGCTCTCCACCCCGAGTTCACCGACTTCGCCCGCGACAAACTCGAGCACCCCCTGTCCCAGCTCGGCGACCGGGCCGGGACCCTGACCGCCGAGGCGGCCGCCCGCACAGGCCTTCCCGAGGGTGTTCCCGTCGCGGTCGGCAACGTCGACGCCCACGTCACCGCGGCCACCGCCCGCACCACGGGGTCGGGCCGGATGCTCGCCATCATGGGCACCAGCACCTGCCACGTCATGAACTCCGACGTCCTGGCCGAGGTTCCTGGGATGTGCGGTCAGGTCCTCGGCGGCATCGTGCCCGGAGTCTGGGGCTATGAGGCCGGGCAGAGCGGTGTGGGGGACATCTTCGCCTGGTTCGCCGACAACCACGCACCGCCCGAGGTCCACGAACAGGCCAGGGAACGCGGCACGTCGGTCCACGACGTCCTCGCCGAACAGACCGCCGACGATCCCGTGGGCGCGCACGGACTCCTCGCACTGGACTGGCACAGCGGGAACCGCTCCGTCCTCGTCGACCACGACCTCTCCGGGGTCGTGGCCGGGCTCACCCTCTCCACCCGCCCCGCCGAGATCTACCGCGCCCTGGTGGAAGCCACGGCCTTCGGAACCCGCACCATCGTCGAGGCCTTCGAGAAGGCCGGCGTGCCCGTGCACGACTTCACCGTCGCCGGCGGCATGGTCGAACACCCCCACGTCCTGCGCATCTACGCCGACGTCCTCGGCCGGCCCCTGCGTCTGGTCTCCTCCGGCCTCGCCTGTGCCGTCGGCGCCGCCATCCACGGTGCCGTCGCGGCCGGGGCCCACCCGGACATCCACACCGCCTCCGCCGCCATGGGCGGGGTGCGCGAAGAAACCGTCGACCCGGACCCCGAGCGCACCGCCGCCTACGAGGAGCTCTACGCCCTCTACACCGAACTGCACGACCACTTCGGCCGTGGCGGGACCCGGAGCCTCCACCGCCTGCGCGACATCCGCAACACCGCCCGGAAGGAGATCACGTGAGCGACCTCCGCGATCTGCGAACACAGGTCTGCGACCTGCACGCCCAGCTGACCCGCTGGGACCTGGTCGCATGGACCAGCGGAAACATCTCAGCGCGCGTCCCCGGCACGGACCGCATGGTGATCAAGGCCAGCGGCGTGTCCTACGACGACCTGGCACCCGAGCACATGGTCGAATGCGACCTGCACGGCCGAGCCGTGCACGAGGGCGGCTGCACCCCGTCCAGCGACACCGAGGCCCACGCCTACGTGTACCGGGCGCTGCCCCACGTCGGTGGTGTCGTCCACACCCACAGCCCCTACGCCACCGCCTGGGCCGCCCGCGGCGAGTCCATCCCGTGCACGGTCACCGCGATGGCCGACGAGTTCGGCGGCGACATCCCTCTGGGCCCCTTCGCCCGGATCGGCGACGACTCCATCGGCCGAGGGATCGTCGCCACCCTGGAGAACCATCGCTCGCCCGCCGTGCTCATGGACCGCCACGGCGTCTTCACCGTCGGAGCCACCCCCCAGGACGCGGTCAAGGCCGCCGTCATGTGCGAGGACGTGGCTCGCACGCTCCACCTGGCACGCCAGCACGGGCCCCTCGAACGGCTCCCCCAGGAGGACATCGACGCCCTCCACGACCGCTACCGCAACGTCTACGGCCAGAAGTGAGAACACCAGTGCCTGCACTCCCCGAACCCCCGCGCACCCTGACGGCCCCGCGTCCCCGGATCGGGCTCCTCGGAATCATGCAGCCCCTCTACGACGCGATGCTGCCCGGCATCACCGACCACCAGGCCGCCTATGCCCAGCAGGTCGCCGACCGTCTCTCGGACGCCGTCGACTGGACGGTCGCTCCGCCGGTGCGCGGCCGCGAGGACGCCGAACAGGCTGTGCGCGACCTCGAGAACGCCGACCTCGACGGGGTCCTCGTCGTCATGCTCACCTATGGGCCGTCCCTGCGCGTCACCGGGGCTCTGACACGCACCCGCCTGCCCCTGGCCCTTGCGAACATCCAGCCGGACCCGGCCGTCACCCCCGAGTGGGACATGGCCGACATGACCTACAACCAGGGCATCCACGGGGCACAGGACACCGCCAACGCACTGGTCAGGGCCGGGCGGCGCTTCGAGGTGATCAGCGGTGACTGGCAGAGCCGCCAGTTCGCCGACCGGGTCGACCGCTGGGCCCGCGCGGCCCGGGCCGCCACCGGGCTCCGTCGCCTCAAGGTCGGCGTGTTCGGCTACCCCATGAACGGCATGGGAGACGCCCGTGTGGACGAGACCGCGCTCCTGCGTGCCCTCGGTCCCGAGGTCGAGGTCATCGCTCCCGGCGCCCTGTACCGCACCGCCGCGGCTCTCGGCAAGACCGAGGTCTCCGAGCTCATGTCGTGGGAGGACGACGCCTTCGAGGTCGATCCCCGCCTGTCGGACAAGGAACGCGAGGACCACGCCCGCATGCAGCTCGGAATCGAGCAGCTGCTCGTCGAACGCGGGTGCCACGCCTACTCCACCCACTTCGACGCGATCGGAGAGGACGGGCGCTTCGACCGCCTGCCCATGGCAGCCGCCTCCACCCTCATGGCCCAGGGATACGGGTTCGCCGGCGAGGGCGACATCCTGGCCGCCACTGTCGTGCGTGCCGGACACATGCTCGCCCCCGACGCGCACTTCACCGAGATGTATGCGATGGACTTTCCTTCCGACTCGATCCTCATGAGTCACATGGGCGAGGGGAACTGGCGGGTAGCACGCGAGGACGAACCGCTGCGCCTGATCAAACGCCCGCTCGACATCGGCGGCCTGTCCGACCCGCCCACCGTGCTGTTCCGCTACCGGACCGGCCCGGCGACCCTCGCGTCCCTGGTGGCGCTCGGCGGGGAACGGTTCCGCCTCGTGGTCTCCGAGGGCGAGGTCATCGACGCGCCGACCCTGCCCGCCCTGGAGATGCCCTACGGGCAATACCGTCCCGACACCGGCGTCGAGGCTTGCACCGAGGGATGGCTCCGCGCGGGCGGGACCCACCACATGGCCATGCACACCGGGCACCGGGCACGCGACTGGCAGGCCCTGTGCTCTCTCACCGGAATCGAGTACGTACGGGTCTGACCCGGCGCCCCGGCGCCCCGGCGCCTCACCCCCCACGAAGGGCTCCGGGCGGGCCCTTCCACCCCCCAGCGCAAGGAGCACACCATGCGCGAAGCACCATCGCAGTACCGGCCCTCCCAACCCCCTGTCCCGGGACCCGGACGCAGGGCCTTCCTCGCCGGAACACTGGCCGCCGCAGGGCTGGCCGCTGCTGGCTGTGGCCCGGCCGAAAGCCTCGCATCCGGACGCACCCCCCTGCGCCAGTGGAACCCCTTCGGCGGAGGCGACGGCCTGCGGATGCTGGACATGCACGAAACGTACGAAGCCGAGCACCCCGGCATCGACTTGCGCGCCACCACCTTCGAGTGGGGAGCACCCTTCTACACCAAGGTCGCCATGGGTGCGGCCGGGGGCCGGGGCGCCGACATCGCCGCAGTCCACGTGTCGCGGTTGGAAAGCTTGGCGCCCGGGAAGCTGCTGGACCCCATCGACCAGGCGATGCTGGCCGACACGGGTATAGGAGAGGCCGACTTCCTGCCCAACATCTGGAGGGAGTGCTTCTTCGGCGGAGAGCTCTACGCCATCCCTCTCGACACCCACCTCCTCGTCCAGTTCTACAACCTGGACGTGTGCCGACAGGCGGGGCTGCTCGACTCCGACGACCGGCTCGTCCCCCTCGACAACCTGGACACCTATCTCGACGCCCTCCGGGAGATCCAGGACGTCACGGGTGCCTACGGACTGTCCCTGGACACCTGGGGACCCTGGGTCAACTTCTGGACCCTGTACCGGCAGCAGGACGGCGAACTCACCTTCTACGAGGACGGGTACGAGTGGGACGAGGACAAGGCGATGGCCGCCCTGGAGCTCCTCTACCGCCTCTCGGAGGAGGGGCTGGCCCCGCGCGTGTCCGAGGGGGCCGACACCTCAGCCAACCTGGCCAACGGCCGGTCCGGGCTCATGATCCACGGCAACTGGGAGATGTCCACGCTGCAGGCCGCCGGCACGGATTTCTCCGTCACCCAGTTCCCCAACCTGTTCGGCAACCATCGGACCCGCGGGGACACGCACTGCTACGTGCTCCCTCATCAGCGCGACCGTGACGGGGAACGCACTCGCGCGGCACTGGAGTACGCGGCCTGGATGCTGCGAAACAGCCTCTCCTGGTCAGAGGGGGCCGGCCACATCCCGGCCTACCGGCCCGTGGCCGAGAGTGCCGAGTACGACGCGCTGCACCCGCAGTCGGAGTACCGCGAAGCCGCCGAGAACGTGCAGTTCGAGCCCGAAGCCTGGTTCAGCGGCTCGGCGGGGCGGCTCCAGGACGAGGCCACCGGCCCGATCACGGCGCTGCACCAAGGCACCCGGACACCCGATGAGGCCTTGGAACAGCTCAAACGGACCTTCCGCATGCTGACCGACGTACCGGCGCCGGTGTAGGGGGTGGCACGTGGCTCGCGACAGCTCTGACAACGACGCAACACCGGCGGCGGACACCGGCACGGCAGGGCGGGGCAACGTCACCGTGGACGTGCGCCGAAAGCCTGCCAACTGGACGGGACTATGGTTCGTCCTGCCCTTCCTCGCTTTCTACCTGCTGTTCTTGGTCTGGCCGGCCGTGGTCGGGCTGGGATACAGCTTCACCGACCGCAGCCTCGCGGGTGGCCCGGTCTCCTTCGTCGGGCTCGACAACTGGCGGGAGGCCCTCACCGACCCTGCCCTGCACGAGTCGCTGTGGAACACTCTGGTGTTCACCGCCCTGAGCGTGCCGGTCATGGTCCTGCTCGCGCTCGGCCTGGCACTGATCACCGACCACGCCCGGCGCCTGGGCTGGTTCCTGAGGCTGTCCTTCTTCGCTCCCTTCGTCCTGCCCGTCGTCGTGATGGCTCTCATCTGGGAGTGGATGTACAACCCCAGCCTGGGCCTGTTCAACAGCATCCTGGGGCAGATGGGCCTGGAGGGCTCGCAGTGGCTGTTCAGCGAGGACACGGCCATGCTCTCGGTGGTCATCGCCACCGCGTGGTGGCAGGTGGGCTTCAACTACCTGCTCTACCTGGCGGCCATGCAGTCCATCCCCAAGGACCTCTACGAGGCCGCCTCGATCGACGGTGCGGGGGCCTGGCAGCGGGTGGGGCGGATCACCCTTCCGATGTTGCGCCGCACCACCGTGCTCATCACCGTCCTACAGCTCATCGGCTCGCTGCGCGTGTTCGAGCAGATCTACCTCATGACCGGGGGCGGACCGAACTTCGCCACCCGCACGATCATCCAGTACATCTACGACTCCGGGTTCGTGGGCCTGCGCATCGGCCTGGCCTCGTCCATGGCCTACGTGTTCATGGTCCTGATCGTGGTCGCCTCCATCGCACAGTTCCACTTCTTCGCCCGGCGGGAGGACTGACCGATGGCCACCACAGCACCGTCCTCCGCTCCGGCCGCGCGCGCCGGGAGGGCCGGGCCCTCCCGGCGCCGGCGCCCGCCCGTCGGCGCCCTCGCCCTGTACACGGTCGCCTTCCTTGCGGCGTTGGCCTGGCTCCTCCCCCTCGCCTGGGCCTTTGCCACCTCGATCAAACCCGAGGGCGAAACCACCGAGATGCCGCCCACCTGGTTCACGTCCAACCCGACCTTCGAGGCGTACCTGGACGTGCTCGGGCGTGGCGACATCATCCAGTGGACCGTGAACTCTCTGGTCACCACCGCTCTCGTCACCGTGCTCACTCTGATCGTGTGCGTACTTGCCGCCTACGGGTTTTCCCGGTTCGACTTCCGGGGCCGCCCCTGGCTGTTCGCGCTCATCATCGGTGGCATCCTCATCCCGCCGCAGACCCTCATCGTGCCCCAGTTCATCCTCATGACGCAGCTGGGCCTGGTCGACACCTACTGGGGGATCGCCCTGCCGCAGGTCGTGACCCCGGTGTTCGTCTTCATCCTCAAGCGCTTCTTCGACGCGATCCCACGGGACTACGAGGACGCCGCCAAGATGGACGGGGCCGGGCCGCTACGCGTCCTGTGGAGCGTCGTCCTGCCCCTGTCCCGCCCCATCCTCGCGGCGGTGGGGATCTTCACCTTCATCGGAGCCTGGAACAACTTCCTGTGGCCGTTCCTGGTGACCACGGCCCCGGAGATGATGACGCTCCCCGTGGGGATGGGCACCGTCATGGGCGGTTACGGCATCCAGTACGCCCAGGTGATGGCCTCGGCGGTGCTGGGCGCACTCCCGCTCCTCATCGTTTTCCTGCTCTTCCAACGACACATCGTCACCGGCGTGGCCGGTGCCGGTATCAAGGGCTGAAGGGAGCCACCGCACCATGAACCCCTCCGTGCGGGCACTGACCGCGGCCGGCGCCGCGCTCGTGCTGTTGACCTCGTTCGCACCGTCGGCGGTGGCCCAGGACTGGGACCGTCCGCCCAACAACCCGGGCCTGCCCGTGGCAGGGCACCAACCCGACGACATCCACCCCTTCGCCGGCGGCCTGCGCGTGCACGACCCCGCACTGCACGTCGAGGAGACCGGGGGAGAGCAGTACGTCTTCGGCACCGGCAACGCCGAGATCAACGACGGCACGATCCAGGTGCGGCACTCGCCCGACGGCGAGCACTGGACCATGGTCGGCACCGTCTGGGAGACGATCCCCGATTGGGTCAGGGAAACCGTGCCCGGGGTCGAGACGCTCTGGGCGCCCGAGATCCACGAGTCCGGCGGCACGTACTACCTCTATTACGGGGCCTCCACCTTCGGTGACAACCAGTCCGTCATCGGTCTGGCGACCAACACCACCCTGGACCCCGAACACCCCGACCACGAGTGGGTCGACCAGGGTCCGGTGCTGGAGTCGAACCAGGGCGACGACTTCAACGCCATCGACCCGGAGATCGTCGAGGACACCCAGGGGCGGTACTGGATGGCCTTCGGTTCCTACTGGAGCGGCATCCACATGGTCGAGCTCGACTGGCCCGGCGGAAAGATCGCCGAGGGAGCCCAGAGGCACCACCTGGCCGACCGGCAGGACTCGACCAACGCGGTGGAGGCCGCCACGATCGTCCACCACGACGGTCACTACTACCTCTTCGTCTCCTGGGACACCTGCTGCGAGGCCGGCGCGGACTACAAGATCGCCGTCGGCAGGTCCACGGACGTCATCGGCCCCTACCTCGACGCCGAGGGCGTGCCCCTGCTGGAGGGCGGCGGAACCGTTCTCGTCGGCGAGGACGGCACCATCACCGGCTCCGGGGGCCAGTCGATCGACGACGGCCTGCTCGCCTACCACTACTACGACACCGACCTCGGTCCCGACCTCGACTTCCGACTCGCCCTGAGGCCGCTGCAGTGGACCGCGGACGGCTGGCCCGCCCTCGACTGATCCGGCTCCGGCCGATCCCGAACCGATCCCCGGGGCCCGGCCCTCGGGCCCCGGGCCACCCCCCGAAACGTTCGCCGAACAAGGAGGACAGCATGCTCCACGCCTCGCTCACCGCCCACCCCGACCACGTCGTCGGCCCCGTCCACCGCCGCACCTTCGGGTCCTTCGTCGAGCACATGGGCCGGTGCGTCTACACGGGCATCTACGAACCCGACCACCCCACAGCCGATGCCGACGGGTTCCGCGGCGACGTCGCCGATCTCGTGCGCGAACTCGGCGTCACCACCGTCCGCTATCCGGGTGGCAACTTCGTCTCCGGGTACCGCTGGGAGGACGGCATCGGCCCGAAGGAGAACCGCCCAGTCCGGCGCGACCTCGCCTGGCACAGCCTCGAGACCAACCAGTTCGGCCTCGACGAGTTCGCCACCTGGTGCCGCCGGCTCGGCATCGAACCGATGATGGCCCTCAACCTGGGCACCCGCGGCCTCCAGGAAGCCCTCGACCTGCTCGAATACTCCAACCACCCCAGCGGCACACACCTGTCCGACCTGCGGGCCGCCCACGGGCACCCCGAACCGCACGACTTCCGCATGTGGTGCCTGGGCAACGAGATGGACGGCCCCTGGCAGGTCGGTCACCTGGACGCCCGCACCTACGGGCGTGAGGCCGGCCGCGTCGCCCGCGCCATGCGCATGGCCGACCGCGACCTGGAACTGGTCGTCTGCGGCAGCTCCGGCCCGGGCATGGCGACCTTCGGCTCCTGGGAGGACACGGTCCTGGAGGAGACCTACGACGCCGTCGACCACATCTCCCTGCACGTCTACTACCAGGAGCACGACGGCGACCTCGGCAGTTTCCTCGCCTCCGCCGCGGACATGGACCGCTTCATCGACTCCGTCGCGGCCACCGCAGATGCCGTCGGCGCACGGCTGCGCGACCCGAAGAAGATCCAGCTCTCCTTCGACGAGTGGAACGTCTGGTACCAGAGCGACCACCACGCCGAGGTCGCCGCCCGTTCCGACGACGACTGGCCCGTCGCACCCCGGGTGATCGAGGACCGCTACAACGCCGCCGACGCCGTCGTGGTCGGCAACATGCTCATCAGCCTGCTCCGCCACAGCGACCGTGTCACCGCCGCCTGCCAGGCGCAGCTGGCCAACGTCATCGCGCCGATCATGACCGAACCCGGCGGCCCGGCCTGGCGCCAGAGCATCTTCCACCCCTTCGCGCACACCGCGAGCACCGCTGCGGGGAACGTCCTGCACACCGAACTCGACAGCCCCGTGTACGGGACCGCACGCCACGGCGAGGTCCCCGTGGCCGATGCCGTCATAACCCACGACCCCGAGCAGGGCACCGCGACCCTGTACGCCGTCAACCGGTCGGTCGGGACCCCGCTCACGCTCAGCGCCGACCTGCGCACCCTGGCCCCCTTCTCGGTCGCACAGGCCCGGGTCCTCGCCGAGGACGACCCCTACGCCGTCAACACCATGGACGACCCCGACCGGGTGGCTCTGCGCGAGGCCGAGGACATCGAGCTCGAACACGGTCGCCTCACCGCCGTCCTTCCCCCGGTCTCCTGGACCGCCGTCACTCTCACGACCGCCCCCTGACCCCGGCCGGCCCCGATCCGATTTCACAACACCGGTGGAAGGACCCCCGTGCCACGCCACCGGACTCAACTCGGCCACCCCCGGGGCCGGAACCATGTTCGAGCTCGACGCGATCGCCGCGGCCTTCATCGGCGGTGCCTCCGCCGGGGGAGGGGTCGGCACCATCGTCGGGGCCGTCATCGGGGCCCTGGTCATGGGCGTGCTCAACAACGGGATGTCGCTCGTCGGCCTCGGCGTGGACCGGCAGCAGCTCATCAAGGGCCTGGTGCTGCTCCTCGCGGTCGCCTTCGACGTGCACAACAAGCGCCGCGCAGTCGGCCGGCTCCGTCGCGCCGACCCGGTCCCGGAACCGCAGGTGGGGGAGAGGTCGCTCACCGGGCGGCCCCGGAACCTGCCCCGGTCCGGCCCAGTCGCAGGGGCGCCGCCCGGCCGCCCGAGCGCGACCGGGCGGCGCGAACGTCGCCGGGGCGAACTACCCTGAGACCGTGGCTGGCCGGATCAAGGACGAAGACATCGCACTCGTGCGCGAGCGCGCCCCCATCGCCGACGTGGTGGGCGAGTACCTCCAGTTGCGCAACGCGGGAGGTGGCTCGCTCAAGGGGCTGTGCCCCTTCCACGACGAGAAGTCGCCCTCGTTCAACGTCACCCCCTCCAAGAACCTGTTCTACTGCTTCGGTTGCCAGGAGGGTGGCGACGTCATCCGTTTCGTGCAGCAGATCGACAGCCTCAGCTTCACCGAGGCCGTCGAGTCCCTGGCGCGGCAGAGCGGGATCCAGCTGCGGTACGAGTCCGGTGAGGGCCGCAGCACCCGCCGGGACGAGAACAAGCGCCAACGGCTGGTGGAAGNAAGCGCACAAGGCCGCCGCCGAGTTCTACGCCCAGCACCTGTTCCGCTCGGCCGAGGGCGTCGTCGCGCGGAGGTTCCTCGACGACCGGGGGTTCGTGGGCGCCCACGCAGAACGCTTCGGCCTCGGTTACGCCCCGCCCGGCTGGGAGAACCTCGTCGGCCATCTGCGCGGCAAGGGCTTCACCGACAGGGAACTCGTCGAGGGCGGGCTCGCCAGCCAGGGCCGCCGCGGTGCCTACGACCGTTTCCGCAACCGTGTGCTCTGGCCGATCCGCGAGGTCACCGGCGAGGTGGTCGGGTTCGGAGCGCGCAAGCTCGCCCCGGACGAGGACGGCCCCAAGTACCTCAACTCCCCGGAGAGCCCCATCTTCCACAAGGGGCGCATCCTCTACGGCCTCGACCTGGCCAAGCGCCAGATCTCCCGCTCGGGCAAGGCGATCGTCGTCGAGGGGTACACCGACGTCATGGCCTGCCACCTGGCGGGGGAGGACACCGCGGTCGCCACGTGCGGCACCTCCTTCGGTGAGGACCACGTCAAGATCCTGCGGCGCATGCTCCTGGGCCGCTCCAACCAGGGCGGCAGGGTCGTCTTCACCTTCGACGGCGACAAGGCCGGTCAGAAGGCCGCGGCCCGCGCGTTCTCCGAGGAGCACGCGTTCTCGTCCGAGACCTACGTGGCCATCCAGCCCGACGGCCTCGACCCGGGTGACCTGTGGCTCAAGCAGGGCGCGCAGTCGATCACCGACCTGGTCGACAGCGCCATGCCCATGTACGAGTTCAAGATCAAGGACGTCATCGACGGCTACGACCTCGACACCCCCGAGAGCCGCATGGCCGCGCTCGAGGCGGCGGCGCCCGTGGTCGCGAGCATCCGCGACGAGGGTGTGCGCAAGGGCTGGGGCAAGAACCTCGACCGCTGGATCGGGCTCATGGACGAGAAGTACGTCCTGCAGCGCGTCAACCAGCACATGCGCCGCGGGCCCGTGCGCGGCAGGGGGCCGGTGCGCCCCGCCCCGGTTCCGGACGCTGCCGGGGCCGCCCCCTACGACCTCAACGACCCGTCGGTGCAGCGCGAACGCCAGGCACTCAAGCTGGCACTGAAGTACCCGGACCTGGCCCAGGACTTCGACCGTTTCGTGGAGGAGGACTTCACCGTCCCGCAGCACCGGGAGATCCTGCGGCTCGTGGTCGAACACGGCGGCGTCGCAGCTGCGGTGCAGGACCCCCAGGGGTGGATCCACCGGCTGCGCGACAGTGCGCCCGGGGAGGCCCAGCGCAATCTCCTGGCCAACCTCACCGCCGAGCCCCTGGAGTTCTATGGAGAAGTCGACGGGCATTTCGCGCGACAAATGCTGGGCACAATCAGGACTCATTCCATCAATCGCCGCGAGGCAAACCTGAAATCGGAGCTCGCCCGTATCGACGCGGCCGCCGACCCCGAGGAACACACCCGTGTCTTCACCGAGCTCCTCGCCCTCGGCCAGCAGAAACGCGCCCTGCAGGAGGAGCTCTCCGCCGGGGGGTAGCGCGAAGGTGACAATAATGAGTCTCCCTTTTTCGGGGTGACTCCGGGCACAATGTAGGCGTGGCTCCCACAGTTGTGACCAACGAGATGCCGCCCGTCCGACAGGTGCTCCGGGCGCTGCCCGGCGAGGGCCGGAGAACGGTCACGCGTGACGAGGTCGCCGCCGCCCTGGAACGCCTGGGCTCGTCCTCACAGGCCCTGGACCGCGCGGTGGTCCACCTCACCCGAGCGGGGATCGAGGTCACCGAGGCCGAGGAGGCCGACCCACGGCCGGAGGCCGACCGGCGCAGCGGCTCCGACCTGGTCCGCCTCTACCTCCGGGAGATCGGCCAGGTCCCCCTCCTGACCGCCGAGGAAGAGGTCGACCTGGCCAAGGCCATCGAGGCCGGCCTCTACGCCTCACGCTGCACCGCCGGCCCGGCCGGCCGCACCGCCGAGGAGCTCGGTGCCCTCGTGGAGGAGGGCCGCCGCGCCAAACGCCGCCTCACCGAGGCCAACCTCCGACTGGTCGTGTCCATAGCCAAGCGCTACATGGGGCGCGGGCTGCTCTTCCTGGACCTCATCCAGGAGGGCAACCTCGGCCTCATCCGCGCTGTGGAGAAGTTCGACTACACCAAGGGTTTCAAGTTCTCCACCTATGCCACGTGGTGGATACGCCAGGCCATCACGCGTGCGATCGCCGACCAGGCCCGCACCATCCGCATTCCGGTGCACATGGTGGAGACCATCAACCGCCTGGTCCGCCTGCAGCACCAGCTCCACCAGCAGCTGGGCCGCGAGCCCGACATCGAGGAGCTCTCCTCCGCAGCGGGGTTCGGCGGTGAGCGGGTGCTGGAGATCCAGCGCATCGCCCGCGAACCGGTCTCCCTGCACACCCCCATCGGGGACGAGGAGTCCGACTTCGGGGAGTTCATCGAGGACTCCGACGCGGTCGTGCCGGTCGAGGCGGCCGCCTTCACCCTGCTGCAGGAACGCCTGCGCAGCCTCCTGGGCGACCTGTCCGACCGGGAGCAGCGGGTGATCCGGCTGCGCTTCGGCATGGTCGACGGCCGCCCGCGCACGCTGGAGGAGGTCGGACGCGAGTTCGGTGTGACCCGCGAACGCATCCGGCAGATCGAGGCCAAGACCCTCGCAAAGCTGCGCCACCCCTCGCGGGCCGGGCCCCTGAAGGACTTCCTGCGCGGCGAATGAATCCCGGACGGCCGGTACCGAACGTACGGGGGCCGCCCGGGGTTCCCGTTCCGGACGATCGTCCTCATGTGGCCGACCGGGGCCGCACGGGGGGTGCCCGGCGGCGATTCCCCCTACGGTCGGGAGGGTGAACGCCTCCCGCCAACCGCCGCGCCCGTCCCCGCAGGGACGCAGGCCGCTCCTGATCGCTCTGGGCGCGGCCATCGCCGCGGCCCTCCTCGTCACTGGGTATTTCATCGTGAAGGACGACCGCGAACCCGAACGCATCGGGTACTTCGCCGACTGGAACGTCGCCAACCGGGGTTTCACCGTCAAGGACCTCGAGGACAACGGCTCCGCCGAGCGCCTCACCCGCTTGATGTGGGCGTTCGGCGACATCGGTTCCGACGGGCTCTGCCATATCCCCGAGGACAACCACGACCAGCCGTGGGAGCTCTACCAGCGGCGTTACGAAGCCGCCGAGAGCGTGGACGGGCAGGCCGACAGCTACGAACAGGAGCTGGCCGGGAGCCTCAACCAACTGCGACTGCTGCGCGAACGCCACCCGCAGCTCGGAGCGAGCCTGTCGCTGGGCGGGTGGAACTGGTCCACCCACTTCTCCGACGCGGCGCGCACGGCGGAGTCGCGCTCGGCCTTCGTGGCCTCGTGCCTGGATCTGTGGCTGCGCGGCGATCTGCCCGAGTACGACGGGGAACCCCAGGGCGGGGCCGGGGCGGCGCTCGGGGTCTTCGACGGCATCGACCTCGACTGGGAGTGGCCGGGCGGGCAGGGGCACGAGGACAACGTCGAGCACCCCGACGACGCGGAGAACTTCACGCTGCTGGTGGCCGAGTTCCGGGAGCAGCTCGACGAGCTCTCCGAGGAGACCGGGCAGGACTACACGCTCTCGGTGTCGCTGCCGGCGGGGGAGGAGCACGCCGAGGCCTACGACGCGGAGATCTTCGACCTGGTCGACCTCGCCACGGTCCAGGGGTACGACCTGGCCGGGCCCTGGAACGAGGAGACCGCCTTCCACTCCAACCTCCACGCGCCGGTGCACGCGCCCGACGCCGACAGCGCCGACGCCGCCGTGCACCGGTACCTCGACCTGGGCGCCGACCCCGAACACCTGGTGTTGGGTCTGCCTGCGTTCGGCCGCGGCTGGCAGGGCGTGGGCGGCGACGGCGGACCGGGCCAACCGGCTGAGCCTGCGGAGGACGCCTACGACGGGCCCACGGCGGCCTTCGCCGACCTGGAGGAGATGGGCGGGCGCCGCCACCTCGACGAGGACGCCGGCGCCTTCTGGGTATTCGACGGCGACGAGTGGTGGACCTACGACAACCCCGAGGTGGTCTCCCTCAAGGGCGAGTACGTGCGCGACGAGGGCCTGGGCGGGCTCATGGTCTGGAACCTGGACATGGACGCGGAGGGCGGCCTCGTCCGCTCCATGGACGAGTCCCTGCGCGACTGATCACCGGCCCGATCGGTGCCGGGGCGGGATCGCCGATGTGCGGGGCGCGGCAGGGTTGCGGCGCCCTGACCGCGCCCGTCACGCTGTGCGCATGGCCGACACCTTGAACACGACCTCCCGCCCGGGCACCGCTGAGCTGCAGAACGCCCTGGAGAGCCGGGTGCAGGGCACCGTCTCCTTCGACGCCGGCACCCGCGCCCTCTACACCTCTGACGCCTCCAACTACCGCCGCGTCCCCCTGGCCGTCGTCCTGCCCGAGACGGTGGAGGACTGCGTCGCGGCTGTGCGCACCTGCGCCGAGCACGGGGTACCGGTCGTGCCCCGCGGCGGCGGGACCTCGATCGCCGGCAACGCCGTCGGAACCGGCGTGGTCGTGGACACCTCCCGCCACCTGCGGGCCATCGAGGAGATCGACCCACAGGCCCGCACGGCCACCGTCCAGCCCGGTGTGATCCTGGACGACCTGCGCAAGGCCACCGCCCGCCACGGCCTCACCTTCGCGCCCGACCCCTCGACCCACAGCCGGTGCACCATCGGCGGCATGGTCGGCAACAACGCGTGCGGCTCCCACTCGGTGGCATGGGGGACCACCGCCGACAACATCGTCTCCCTCGACGTGCTCCTCGCCGACGGCACCCGCATGACGGTCGGATCCAGCGACACCGACGAGGACTTCGCCGCGCTCGCCCGCCGCCCCGGACGCGAGGGCAAGGTCTACGCCGCCCTGGCCGCGCTCGTCGAACGCCACCGCGCTGAACTGCGCACCGACATGCCCCAGTTCCGCCGCCGCGTCTCCGGCTACTCCCTCGACCGCCTCCTGCCGGAGAAGGGCCGGGACCTGGCCGCCGCCCTCGTCGGTACCGAGGGCACGTGCGTGTTCGTGCTCGGGGCGACCGTGCGGCTCGTGGGGTCTCCGCCGGCCCGCGCGCTGGCGGTGGTCGGCTACCCCGACGCCCCCGCCG
>NZ_ANBF01000070.1:0-13208 GCF_000341025.1 Nocardiopsis salina YIM 90010
GAGGGCATCAACGACCGCATGGTGGCCGCCCTCGACCGCCATGGCTCCTCCGCGCGGGTCCCCCTGCCCGACGGCGGGGCGTGGATGCTCGTGGAGATCGCCGGCGACGACCCCGACGACGCCACTGCCGCGGCCGAACGCATGCTCGCCGCCCTGCCCGAGCACTCCCGCCCCCAGGACTCGGCCGTGGTCACCGACACCGGCCATCAGAAGGCCCTGTGGCGCATCAGGGAGGAGGGCGCCGGCATCACCCAGCGCACCCCCGACGGCCGCGACGCCTGGTCGGGGTGGGAGGACGCCGCGGTCCCGCCGGAGAACCTGGGCGGGTACCTGCGCGACTTCGAGGCCCTGATGGAACGCCACAACCGTTTCGGTGTGGTCTACGGCCACTTCGGCGACGGCTGCCTGCACGTGCGTATCGACTTCGAGCTCACCACCGAGCAGGGCCGCCGCGAGTACCGCGCCTTCATGGAGGAGGCCGCTGAGACCGTCGTCGAACACGGCGGATCGCTCTCCGGCGAGCACGGCGACGGCCAGGCCCGCTCCGAACTCCTGGAACGCATGTACCCGGCCTCCCTCGTGCGCGCCTTCGGTGAGTTCAAGAGCGCCTTCGACCCCGACGGGCTCATGAACCCCGGCATCATCGTCGACCCGCTCCCGTTGGACTCCGACATCCGGGTCTCCACCGACCACCGCCGCCGTCTGCCGCTGCTCGACGACGTCACCATGGCCTACCCCGAGGACGGCGGCGACTTCGAGGCGGCCCTGCGCCGGTGCTCGGGCATCGGCAAGTGCCGCCGCCAGGACGGCCCGGGCGTGATGTGCCCCAGCTACCAGGTCACCCAGGACGAGAAGCACTCCACCCGCGGCCGCGCGCACCTGCTGTTCGAGATGGCCAACGGCGAACTGGTCACCGACGGCTGGCGCTCGGAGGAGGTGCGCGAGAGCCTCGACCTGTGCCTGTCGTGCAAGGGCTGCCTGAGCGACTGCCCGGTCAACGTGGACATGGCCACCTACAAGGCCGAGTTCCTGCACCAGCACTACCGGGGCCGTGTGCGCCCGCCTGCGCACTACTCCATGGGGTGGCTCCCGGTCTGGGCACGCCTGGCCTCGGCCGCGCCCGCCGAGATCAACTGCGCCGCCCGCCTGCCGGGGCTCTCCGCCCTCGCGAAGAAGGCTGCGGGGGTGGCCGGCGAGCGCGACCTGCCCGCCTTCGCCCGCACCTCCTTCACCCGGGCGTTCCGGCGCCGGGCGGCCCGGGGCGAGGCGCGTACGGAGGGGCCGCGTGTGGTGTTGTGGCCCGACACCTTCGGCAACTACATGCACCCGCAGGTGCCCGCAGCAGCGGTACGGGTCCTCGAGGACGCCGGGTTCAGCGTCGTGCTGCCCGAGGGCCAGGTGTGCTGCGGCCTGACGTGGGTCTCCACCGGGCAGCTGGATGTGGCGCGCACCGTGATGCGCCGCTCGGTGGACGCCCTGGGCCAGTTCGTGGCCGAGGGCGTGCCGGTGGTCGGGCTCGAGCCCAGCTGCACGGCCGCGCTCAAGCACGACCTCCTGGAACTCCTGCCCGGTCCGGAGAGCGAACAGGTCGCCGAGTCCGTGCACACCCTGGCCTCGTTCCTCAACCGCCACGCCCCCGACTGGCAGCCGCCGCGCGTGCCCGCCTCGGCGTTGGCCCAGGTCCACTGTCACCAGCACGCCGTGATGGGCTTCGACGACGACCGAGACCTCATCGCCCGCGCCGGAGTGGACGGGGAGGTCCTGGACTCGGGGTGTTGCGGTCTGGCCGGCGACTTCGGGTTCACCGAGGGCCACTACGAGGTCTCCAACGCCATCGGTGAGCGCGATCTCCTGCCGCGGGTACGCGCGGCCGATGCCGAGACCCTGGTGCTGGCCGACGGCTACAGCTGCCGCACCCAGATCGAGCAGGGGACCGGACGCGGATCACTGCACCTGGCGCAAGTGCTCGCACGGGGCCTCGACGGGCGCTGAGACGGCCGCGGTACGGGGGTGTGGGCCCGACGCGGCTCAGACCCCCATCTGCTCGCGCAGGGCGGCCAGGGCGCGGGAGACGGCATCGGAGAGGCGGGGGTCGTCGGCCTCCAGGCCCTCACCCAGGTGCACCCGCCAGTGCACGTCACTGCCGCCGGGGCTACGCCTGGCCACCAGACGGAAACCCGAGGACGACTCCTCCCGCGGGTACGGCACGAATCGGTTGACCAGGATCGTCGAGGTGACCCGCTCCGACACGGTCTCGGCCAGGCGCCGGTAGTCGACGGCGCCGCCGGGGGAGTCGGGTGAACACAGGGGGACGCTCCTGCTGCCCACACCCTCCTCCACGAACGTCATCGCGTCGGGGCTCCAATCGGCGCGGTCGATGTCGGACCACACGACCCGGTGGCCGTCGGGCAGGTACAGCGCGTGTGTGGTGGCGGTGAGGGTCCGGTCGCCCCCGGCACGCTCGGACACGGGCGCGTGCGCGAGCACGCGCTCGCCCCGAACGAGCCGGGAGTGTACGGACTCGGGGGTTCCCCGGCCGAACAGGGGCACTCAGTCCTCCCGGTCCTCGGCGCCCTCACCCGGGACACCCTTGCCGCCCTGGACGCCGTTGCCGTTGGCGGAGCCGTTGGCCATGTGGGTCTCCCACCGGACGAGCTCGAGCTCCTCGTCGGTGGGGCGGGCCAGGAAGTCGCGCACGGACGTGACCGGCATGCGCTCGACCGCCTTGTCGTAGACGGTGCGGCCCGCGTTGCCGACCTGTGCCCCGACCACCCCGGCGACCTCCTGGACGACCGGGCTGTCGGCGACCTTGCGCGCGGTACGGGCGAGCTGTTCGTAGCGTGCCCTGCCCGCCTTCGCGCCCAGGACGTATCCGATGGCGAGTCCGGCGGCGAATGTGATCCGGTAACGCATGGGTCCCTCTTTACAGGCCTCGTCGGCGATGGGCGTGATCCGTGGACAGACGTTACCCGGTCGTGTCGGGGACCACACTGCCGACACCGTCACGAGCACTCCGGAACCGCGCTAGGCTAGGAGGTGTCGCCGCGGCCGCAGCAGCAGGGCCGGGGTGAACGAGCCGTCCCGCGTAGCTCAGTCGGCAGAGCAATCGGCTGTTAACCGATAGGTCACTGGTTCGAGTCCAGTCGCGGGAGCTCCCGTGGAGGTCGACGGTACGTACCTGGAACCTCCGGCCGAGTGCCCGTGGGGGTCGGCATCGGAAACGGTGTCGCGAGCACCCCCGCAGAGGCGCTAGGCTGGGAACAGTCCGGGCGGGCCGCGTGGTCCGGCCGGGGTGAGAACTCCATCCCACGTAGCTCAGTTGGCAGAGCAATCGGCTGTTAACCGATAGGTCACTGGTTCGAGTCCAGTCGTGGGAGCATTCAAGGGTCCTTCCTCAGGGGAGGGCCCTTTTTCGTGTCGGGATCCGGGGCACGCGACCGCCCCACCCGCTCCTGGGTGCGGCGCGTGCCAGGACGGTGTGGGGCGTGCGGTCAGAGCGAGGCCACGCCGCCGACCAGCAGCCGGCGGTTGCGTGCGGGCATCTGGTAACTGCCGTGCACCGGCGGGGGGGGNACGTCGATGAGCCCGGGCTCGGACAGGCGCCACCCGTCGAAGAAGCCCTCGATCTCGCTGCGCGTACGCCAGCGGCCGGTGCCGAGCTGGTCCAGGAAGGTGCGTTCGAGCTGCTGTGCGCGCAGGGCGTCCCTGGGGTGGGAACCCGGATCGGGGCGGCAGAAGTGGCTCAGCACGAGGTGGCTGCCGGGGGCGAGGGCCTCGCGCAGCGCCGCAGTGCAGCGGGCGGGCTCCTCACTGTCGTGTACGTGGGCCAGGGCCCCGACCAGCAGCAGCCCGACGGGGCGCTCGAGGTCGAGGAAGCGGCGCAGTTCCGGGTCGCCCAGCAGCCCATCGGGGCGGGCGGGGGAGCCGTGCACGACGGTCGTGGTCCGGCCGTCGGTGAGCATGGCCCTGTTGTGGGCGACCACCGCGGGATCGTCACTGGCGTAGAGGACCCGTGCGCCGGGCACGTGTTCGCGGGCGATCTGGTGGGGGTCGCCGGGGGTGGGCAGTCCGGCGCCGAGCTGCAGGAACTGGTCGATGCCGTGTTCGCGGGCCAGATGGCGCACGGCGCGCTGAAGGAAGGCGCGTTCGCCTTCGACGAGGTCCTTGAACCCGTGTGCGGCGCGGTCGGCTCGCAGGGCCAGGTCGCGGTCGACGTCGAAGTGATCCTTGCCCCCGAGCTGGAAGGACGTGAGCCGGGCCAGTGTGGGACGGCTGAGGTCCACCAGGGGCGGTGGCTCGGCCCGTGCGCGGTTCCCCCCTGTGGCCTTGAGGAAATCGGGGGAGGTGAAACGTGACATCGCCGTCCTCTTGTCATGAGGTGGGGAAGCATGGTCGACCACTGGATTCTATTCCTCGCGCTCGAGGTTGTTAACAGAAGGGGAGAGATCACAGGTAAAAATCCCACGAGTTCTGTCCCCGAAGCGGTGAACCGTGTGCATTGGGCATGCCTTGGGCGCACTAAGTCTTATATGCCGTATGTCCTGTATGTGGCGATTGCTGTCCCAGGCCCGGAGAGCCCGGCAGGACGGGGCTCCCGGGGTGCCGGGGGGTGTTCACGGCCACGCCGCGGGTGGAGTGTTCGGGGCCTTCGCCCACGGGGCGCGGATCCCGATACCAGTAACAGGAAAATGCTCGACGCAAAAGTAATCTGGTGTCGATCCCGAGGATCCGCTGGTAATGGCTCCGGGGTTCCGGAAAAAGCAGGTTCCGCACCCGGAATGCGCCCTTCGGAAACGGGCCCGCGCCACACGCGCACACGTGTGCGCCCCGGTGCCGGGGGCGCAGCTAGCCTGGATGCATGGAGCGTCCCTACACCATCCTGAGCTGCGCGACCTCGGTCGACGGTCGTATCGACGACACCGGACCCGAACGGCTGCGCCTGTCCAACGAGGCGGACTTCGCCGAGGTCGACGAGCTGCGCGCCGGCTGCGACGCGATCCTCGTCGGTGCCGGGACCCTGCGCGCCGACGATCCGCGCCTGCTCGTGCGGTCGCCGATGCTGCGCGAGCGCCGCCGGGGGCAGGGACGCACCGAGAACCTGATCAAGGCGGTCATCACTCGCACCGGAGACATCGACCCCACGGCGCGCCTGTTCTCCACCGGAGATGCGGGGGCGCTCGTCTACACCGGCGGTGACGGCCTCGCCCTGGCGAAGGAGCGCCTGGACGCGCGCCCCTCCCAGGACCCGCCGGCCGAGGCGGTCGACGCCGGGGACCCGCCCACGGCCGAGGCGGTCCTTGCCGACCTGGCCGCCCGAGGTGTGGAGCGGCTCGTCGTGGAGGGCGGCGGCCATGTGCACACCATGTTCCTGACCTCCGGCATGGCCGACGAACTGCGCCTGGCGGTGGCCCCGTTCTTCATCGGCGACGAGGGCGCGCCCCGATTCGTCATGCCCGGTGCCTACCCTTACAGCCCGGAGACGCCGATGAGCCTGGTCGAGGCGCGTTCGCTCGGCGGCGTGGCCGTGCTGCGCTACTGCCTGAAGGGACGCTCGTGAGCGCCCGCGGGCCCGCTCCGGGGGAAGACGGTGCCGACGCGCACTGGCTGCGGCGCACCGTCGAGCTCTCCGGGCACTGCCCGCCCTCGGAGACCGCGTTCTCCGTGGGCGCCGTCGTCGTCTCCGAGAACGGGACCGTGCTCGGCGAGGGCCACTCGCGGCAGGAGGACCCCCGCGACCACGCCGAGGAGGTGGCGCTGCGGGGGATCGACACCGAGGACGTCCGTCTGGCGGGCGCCACGCTCTACTCCTCGTTGGAACCGTGCAGCTCCCGGTCCTCGCGCCCGCGCTCGTGCAGCACCCTGATCCTGGACACCCCGATCCCGCGGGTGGTCTTCGCCTGGAGGGAGCCGGCCGTGTTCGTCGACTGCGACGGGGCCGAACGCCTGCGGGCGGCCGGCCGTACGGTCGTCGAACGCCCCGACCTGGCCGAAGGCGTGCGCGCTGTCAACGCGCACCTGCTGGGCGCGGCCTGAGCATCCGGGCTCCCGGGTCCGCTGGACGTGCAGTCCGGGCACCCGATCCCTCCGGGTCGGGGGCCGTCACTCGGGGCCGGAGCGGCCCTGGTGCACCGGGGGCAAGCAGGGTGCGGCCTGGTCCATTGCCCGGCCGCACCCCGCCGCAGCGTCAGNGACCGCACGGCCCTCGGCGTCGGAGGCGGCCAGGTCCACCTCCGCGTCGATACCCCAGTCGTGGTCGCCCGCCGGGTCGGCCAGGGTCTGGCGCACCTTCCACGCCGCCTCGCCCTCCTCGATCCCGAGCATCTGCGGGCTGCGTGCGTCCGGGCCGATACCGATGGTGTCGTGGTCCTCGAAGTAGGCCTCCAGCGCGTCCTCCCAGGCCTCGGAGTCCCACTCACCCTCCGGATCGAGCTTGGCCAGCTCGCGGTGGGCCTCACGTGCGGCCAGTTCGACCCGCCGGAACATCTCGTTGCGCACCATGATGCGGAAGGCACGGGTGTTCGCAGTGACCGGGCGCACCCGCTCCTCGGCCTGCTCGGTGCGCTCCGCGTCGCCGGCCGCCTCCGGCTCGGGGTTGGTGAGCTGCTCCCACTCGTCGAGCAGGCTCCCGGCGNGTCGCGCAGCTCCTCGGTCTTGGCGTCGTCGGGCACCGTCTGGTTCAACGCCTTGTACGCTCCGGCCAGGTACCGCAGGACCAGGCCCTCCGAACGCGCCAGCTCGTAGTGGCCCACGAACTCGGTGAAGGTCATCGCCCGTTCGAGCATGTCGCGCACCACCGACTTGGGGCGCAGCGGGTGATCGCCCACCCACGGGTGCCCGCGGCGGTAGACCTCGTAGGCATGGTCCAGCAGCTCCACGAGCGGCTTGGGGTACTCGACCTCCTCCAACCGCTCCATGCGCTCCTCGTACTCGATCCCGTCGGCCTTCATCTGCGCGACCGCCTCGCCGCGGGCCTTGTTGAGCTGAGCACCCAGGATCTGGCGTGGGTCGTCGAGCGTGGACTCCACGACGCTGAGCACGTCCAGCGGGTAGGTCGGCGACTCGGAGTCCAGCAGCTCCAGCGCGGCCAGGGCGAAGGTCGACAGCGGCTGATTGAGGGCGAAGTCGGCCTGCAGGTCGACGGTCAGGCGCGCGGTGCGGCCCAGCTCGTCCGGCTCGTCCAGTGTCTCGACGATGCCGCCGTCCAGGAGCGAGCGGTAGATCGCGATCGCCTCGCTGATGTGGCGCCTCTGCGTCCTGCGGTCGTCGTGGTTCTGGGTGAGCAGGTGCTTCATCGCGGTGAAGCAGTTCCCGGGGCGCGCGATGACACTGAGCAGCATCGCGTTGCTGACCTTGAACCGGGAGTTCAAGGGTTCGGGCTCGGCCTCCACCAGTTTGCGGAAGGTCGCCTCGTCCCAGGCAACGAAACCGTCGGGGGCCTTCTTGCGCACGACCTTGCGGCGCTTCTTGGCGTCGTCGCCCGCCTTGGCCAGAGCCTTCTCGTTCTCGATGACGTGCTCGGGCGCCTGCACGACCACGTTCCCGACCGTGTCGAAACCCGCCCGGCCCGCACGGCCCGCGATCTGGTGGAACTCACGCGCCCGCAGCCGCCGTACCCGCACGCCGTCGTACTTGCTCAGAGCCGTGAACAGCACCGTGCGGATGGGCACGTTCACGCCCACACCCAGGGTGTCGGTGCCGCAGATGACCTTGAGGAGCCCGGCCTGCGCCAGGCGTTCCACCAGGCGCCGGTACTTGGGCAGCATGCCCGCATGGTGCACCCCGATGCCGTGGCGCACGTACCGCGACAGGTTGCGCCCGAACTTCGTCGTGAAACGGAACGCGCCGATCTCCTCGGCGATCCGGGCCTTCTCCTCCTTGGTGCACATGTTGATACTGGTCAGCGACTGGGCGCGCTCGACCGCCTGTGCCTGGGTGAAGTGCACGATGTAGATCGGGGCCCCACCGTTGCCCAACAGCTCCTCGAGCGTCTCGTGCAGCGGGGTCGACCGGTAGTCGTAGTACAGCGGGACGGGGCGCTCGGCCGAGGCGACCACGGAGGTCGTACGTCCGGTACGCGCAGTGAGGTCCTCCTCGAACCGGCTCACGTCGCCGAGCGTGGCCGACATCAGCAGGAACTGCGCCTGGGGCATCTCCAGCAGCGGTACCTGCCACGCCCAGCCGCGCTCCGGCTCTGCGTAGAAGTGGAACTCGTCCATGACGACGGTGTTGATGTCGGCGTCCTTGCCCTCGGCCAGGGCGATCTGTGCCAGGACCTCCGCTGTGCAGCAAACGATGGGCGCATCGGAGTTGACACTGGCGTCGCCGGTCATCATGCCGACGTTCTCGGTGCCGAAGATCTTGCAGAGGTCGAAGAACTTCTCCGAGACCAGCGCCTTGATGGGTGCGGTGTAGAACGCGCACTCGTCCCGGGCCAGCGCGGCGAAAAGGGCGCCGGTGGCGACCATGCTCTTGCCCGAACCGGTCGGGGTGTTCAGGATGACGTTGGACCCGGAGACGACCTCGATGAGGGCCTCCTCCTGGTGGGGGTAGAGGGTGAGGCCCCGCTCTTCGGCCCACGAGGCGAACGCCTCGAAGAGGGAATCGGGTTCTGGTTCGGCCGGAAGCGCATCAATGAGACTCACACTCCCCATACTGCCTGCTCCGCCACCCGCTCGGTGACGGAGCCGGACGCAACGGCGGGCNGAGTGCGGTCCGCGTGCGACCGGTTACTTGACCAGGCCGAGCTTGCGGACGGTGTCGCGCTCCTCGGAGAGCTCCTTGACGGAGGCGTCGATGCGGCCGCGGGAGAACTCGTCGATCTCCAGGCCCTGCACGATCTCCCACTTGCCGTTCTTGGACACGGCCGGGAAGGAGGAGATGAGGCCCTCGGGCACGCCGTAGGAGCCGTCGGACGGGAAGGCCGCGGAGGTCCAGTCGCCCTCGGGGGTGCCGTTGACCCAGTCGTGGACGTGGTCGATGGCGGCGTTGGCGGCGGAGGCGGCCGAGGAGGCGCCCCGGGCCTCGATGATCGCGGCGCCGCGCTTGGCGACGGTCGGGATGAAGTCGTCCTCGATCCAGGTCTGGTCGTTGACCGCCTGGGCGGCGTTCTTTCCGGCGACCTCGGCGTTGAAGATGTCGGGGTACTGCGTGGCGGAGTGGTTTCCCCAGATCGTGAGCTTCTTGATGTCGTTGATCGACACGTTCAGCTTCTTGGCGAGCTGGGTCAGCGCACGGTTGTGGTCCAGGCGCGTCATGGCGGTGAAGCGCTCGGCCGGGACGTCGGGGGCGTGGTTCTGCGCGATGAGGGCGTTGGTGTTGGCGGGGTTGCCCACGGCCAGGATGCGGATGTCGTCCGCGGCGCCGGCGTTGATGGCCTCGCCCTGGGGCTTGAAGATGCCGCCGTTGGCCTCGAGGAGGTCACCGCGCTCCATGCCCGGGCCGCGGGGACGGGCGCCCACGAGCAGGCCGACGTTGGCGCCCTCGAAGGCCTGGTTGGGGTCGTCGAAGATGTCGATGCCCTGCAGCAGCGGGAAGGCGCAGTCGTCCAGCTCCATCGCGGTGCCCTCGGCGGCCTTGACGCCCTGCGGGATCTCCAGCAGGCGCAGCTTGACCGGGGTGTCGGTGCCGAGGAGCTGGCCGGAGGCGATCCGGAAGAGCAGGGCGTAGCCGATCTGGCCGGCAGCGCCGGTGACGGTGACGTTGACGGGTGCGTTGGACATGAAGTGAATCTCCTGACGACGTTGTGCGACCCGCGATGTTACCAACGGGTTCGACGCGGCGTCGGTGCCGTGCCGCTGGGGTCCGACCAGGCGTGCGCCGCACCTCACCACCCTAGACCGCCGCCGTGCGCGGCCGGTGACCGAGGTCCCTCCGGGGGCGGCGGTGCCCGCCCGGCGGGGCCCGGCCCTACAACGGATTTACGGCGAGGAAACGGCGGACGCACCCTGTTAGGATGACTTCGCCTTCCACGGCGGGCCGGTAGCTCAGTCGGTCAGAGCATGGGACTCATAATCCCTGGGTCGCGGGTTCGAGCCCCGCCCGGCCTACCCCCCTTCGAACACAATAAAAGCGCCGCCGACCTGCAAAGACAGGTCGACGGCGCGCTTTTTTCGGGTGTCCGGCCGTGTACGTTGGGCTACCGCTTTGTCCGGATGTCCACGTCGAATGCACGTGGAAGTTCTACGTCCAGAATCCGCCGAACCCGGGTCCGGTCCTCCGCGGACCCCGTTCGCCTGTGCCGAGGAACCGGACATCATTCTTCAGAAGTGCGCCAGGGGTGTCTTCCGTCCATTCCCTCACGAGCGCGGGCAGGGGAGCACCCGCCCGACCGGACGGATCCGTTCCGGGGCGAACGGTGCGGTGCAGCGGCCGTCGTGCAGAAGAGGGGCGGTGGGCAGCTTCGCCCGCCTGCTCGAGCTCATCGTCCTGGCCTGCTTCGCGGCCGTGCGAGGTCGTCGACGGCTGATGCGACCGGGCGATCGCCCACGGGGCCTGGATCGGGGGATTTGTCGGCCTCGGGCGGCTATGGCGTAGGCTCCTCGGGGAGCGGGGGCTCCCTCGTCTCGCCGGCGGGGCCGCGGTGCGCCAGGTACGCGTTCCGGGCCAGGTGCAGCCGCCGGGAACGCCACCGGACGCTCAGCAGGACCGTCACGGCCACGATCCCCAGGATCACGGCCGCATACGTGGCCAGGGGCACGGGTGGGAACCCGAACACGATGTTCCCCGTGTGGGACACGGCCATCAGAGCGTTCAGCACCACCGCCGCCGGGAGCAGCGGCGGGGTCCACGGGTTGCGCAGCTGGATCATCCGTGCACGCGCGCGGGCGCACACGTCCCGGGCCGCCTCGGTGTCGTCCACTCTCTCGCCGCGTGCGATGGTCCGTTCGGCCGCGCGTGTGCGGTCGGGGTTCATCCACCACACGGCGTCCTCGTCGAAGGGGTTCGTGCCCCAGGGGTGATGACCGTGGCGCCGGTTCCACCTCACCCCCATGGCGAGGGTGACGAGATACCCCAGCACCAGGACCGCCAGAACCAGGAGCATGAACACGGAGGCCGGGTCGAGGATGGCGACTCCTACCCTCGAGGGGACGGGAACCTCCCCATGCCCGATCAGCATCGGAGCACACGGCGCACCGGGGTGGGGCGAATCACCGCAAGTGCCCCTGCCCGGGGTTTCGGTCGCTCTAGAATGGCCGCCGGGCGGGGTGCTCCACGTCTCGGCAACCACCGCTCTCCCGAGCGCGTCCGACCTGTGGGCGGACCACCCGACATCCGGGGGAAGTGATTGGTGAGCGGCGAGACGCGGTGGCCGGTACTGCCCGGCCCGTGGCGACAGGTGTGGGAGGACCGCCCCCTCAAGGTTCTGGCAGGGGCGCTCGCCCTCGTGCTCGTGCTCGGTCTGCTCGTGACCCTGACGCGTGACAGCGCTGTGCTGCCGGAGGAGGAGGCGGAAGCGGCCATACCCCGGTCCCACCCCCTCGAGGACCACCTCGACCAGTTCGGCATCTCCCGAGACGGCAGCCCCACCGGGGACATCGACGGCGGGGGCCACGGCCTGTCCGCGGAGGCGCTGGCCGCGGCCGGATGGCGGCCGGGGGTTCCGGTCACCGTCCACGGTACGGAGATGCGACTGCCCGAATACGGTCCCGGTCAACCCGATCACCTGCTCTCCGACGGGCAGCGGGTCTCGGTCGTTCCGGGCGCCTACAGCAGCCTGACCCTGCTGGCCACCGCCACCCGCAACGACGGCGACCCCACCGGGGCGCAGGGGCAGGGCCGGATCGTCTACGCCGACGGCGGCGAGGACACCTTCGACCTGTCCGTGCCCGATTGGACCGAGGGGCCGGCCGGGGACGCCGCGCTCAACCTCCCCTACGCCAATGTCGAGGGGCAGGCGGAACCCAGCCAGGTCGGAGCGGTGCGGCTGTACGCACGCTCCGTTCCGGTCGACCCCCACCGCGAGGTCGACCACGTGGTCCTGCCGCGGGTGCACGACCAGGCCGCGCGTATGCACGTCTTCGGGATGGGCGGGCGTCCGGCCGACCACCCGTGGACGGGCACGTGGGGGCGCTCGGCCTCCAGCTACGTCGAGGTCGGTCCGTGGGAGGACCAGACGGTGCGCCTGTCCGCGCGCACCACGACCGGCGGCACCAACGTCCGGATCCGTCTGGAGAACACCTTCGCCCACGAGTCGGTGCGCATCGGCGCTGCCTCCATCGCCCTGCGCGAGGACGGCGGTCCCTCGGTGGAGGGTGCCACGGTCCCGCTGGAGTTCGGTGGTGAGAGCGAGGTGAACATCCCCGCCGGCGGCCAGGTGTACAGCGATCCGGTGGAGATCACTCTTCCCCCGCACAGCGACATCGCCGTGAGCCTGTACCTGCCCGATGAGGTCAAGGCGGCACCGGTGCACTTCGCCGCGGCCGACACCAGCTACGCGACGGTCGCCGGAGACGGGGACCGGACGCAGGAGACCTCGGGTGAGCCCTTCACCGAGCACCTGTACCAGTGGCCGTTCCTGACCGGGGTGGAAGTGTTGGAGGGCCCCGGTGCGATCGTCACCCTGGGCGACTCCATCACCGACGGCGCACGCACCACCCGTGACGCCCACGCGCGCTGGCCCGACGAGCTGAGCCGACGCCTGGAGGCCCAGCCGGGCCTGCCCGCCCCAGGCGTGATCAACGCCGGGGTGGCCGGCAATCACGTGGTGCGGGACGGATACCCGGGCGAAGGCGTCTCGACCAACTCCACGGGCGTGGCCCTGGCCCATCGGGCGCCCAGGGACGCGTTCTCCCAGGCGGGGGCGGACACGCTCGTGGTGTGGGCGGGCATCAACGACCTGAGGTGGGGCACGGGCCCGGCCGAGGTCGTGGAGGGCCTGAGTGCGGTCGCGGCGCAGGCACGCGAGTACGGGATGCGGGTGTTCGTCGCGACGCTGGGGCCGTGCGGTGGTGAGCTGCGGTGCACCGAGGAAGTGGAACAGGGCCGCCAGTACGTGAACTCGTGGCTGCGCGAGCAGGCCGGTGACCCGGACTCCGTCTTCGAGGACGTGTGGGACTTCGACGAGGTGCTGCGCGACCCGGACGACCCCGGGCGGCTGTTCCCCGAGTACGACTCGGGCGACCACATCCATCCCGGTGACGCGGGCATGGAGGCGCTGGCGGAGTCGGTGGAGCCGGCCCAGCTCATCGGCTGACCGGCGCGCAGCGTCC
>NZ_ANBF01000070.1:13214-25982 GCF_000341025.1 Nocardiopsis salina YIM 90010
CGTGTGACCCTGCGGGCCGCGGCCCCGGTCAGCGCGGGTGACCGAGTTGGTGGTGCAGGACGAGGTCGACGTAGACCCCGGTGAGACCGTCGAGGCTGAGGTCGTCGTCGGGCGCGTACCACTCCAGCGAATCGCAGGTGTCCAGCACGGAGCGGGTGGCGGCCTCCACCGACTCCACGTGGAATCTGCCCTCGCCGACGCCCGCGCTGATGATGTCACGCACGTGCAGGCGGTAGTCCCGGTGCAGCTGGGCGATCTGCCGGTAGCGCCCGGGGCTGACTGCGCGCAGGGTCGGCATCAGGTCGCGGGCGAGCTCGACCGCGGTCCTGTGCTTCCACGAGGTCTGCACGTGGTGGCGCACCAGCGCGCACACGCGCGCGTCGGCGGGGTCGGACTGCCGGTCGGCGCGGAGTTGGTCCTCGACCCGCTCCCGGGTCGAGCGCAGCACGACGGCGTGCGCGAGGTCGAGGCGCGTCGGGAAGGCCCGGTGGAGCGAGTCCGTGTCGGTACCGGTCTCGTCGGCGATCCGGTGGGCCAGGGTGGACATGGTGAGAGAGCGCGGACCGTGCTCTGCGAACAGGCGGGCCGCACAGTCGAGGACGGGGCCGGTGGTTCGGAGGACGTCGGGGGAGGTGTCGGCGGTCATGGGTGGCTGTCTCATCGCTCGGGGCGCCGTCGGGGCGGGGGCGCGAGGGCTCTGTCCTTCGCGTGGCGGGAATCGTTTTCGAGGATAGTCCCGAACGGTCGCGAATTCGGGCGGAACAGTAGAACTCACCGAAGAAAAGCGCGCTGGTGGGAAAGCCGGTCACTCGGGTGGAACCGGGGAGGCCCGTGCGTGCCGGGGATGCGCAGGCGTCCGAGCTCAACCGAACGCCCGTGTTCCGTGCGAGGTCAGGCCGGTTCCGCCGCGACCTCCTCCCGGTTCCCCCGCGTCAGTGGAACCAGGTCGACCACCCGTTCGGTCGCCACGGCGTCCACACCCATTCCCACCAGCCGGGCCATGTCCGGCAACTCGTTGACCGACCAAGCGGCCACGCCGAACCCGAAACCTCGCATTTCGGTGATGACTTCTCTGGTGAGCAGAGAATGGTGGGTTCCGAGGAAGTCGGGACGCACGGTGCGTAGGACGTCGTCGGGAGGAAGGCCGGGTTGGTCCTGCAGCATGAGCAGCCGCGCCCGGCTGCTGCGTCCGCGCAGGGCGTCCAGCGCCTCGGGCGGGCCGGTGAAGACCAGCTGGTCGGCGAAGCCGCGCTCGCGCAACAGGGTGTCGGCGGCCAACGCTGCCTGGGGCGCCGTGGCCTCCACGAGCAGGTTCGGCACGTCCCGGGCGCGGAACTCGGCCAGGACCTCGATGAGTGTGGGCACCCGGCTGTCCACGTCCCGGCGGGCCGAGGCCAGCTCGGCCAGGGACATCTCCTCCACGGGGCGCGGTGCGCTCCCGGGGGTGGCGACGAGGTGTTCGTCCGCCAGGACCGGGTAGCCGTCGTGGGTCAGGTGGACGTCGATCTTGACCAGGTCGGTTCCGGCGCGCAACGCTGAACGCAGGGCCGGAAGCGTGTTCCCCGGGTGTCGTGCGGTGTCTCCGCGCAGTGCGATGGACAGCGTCATGTTCACAAGGATCGCAAAAAGCGTGCCCGCACGTGGTGCAAACAGGAAGAACGGCCGCGCGACCCCGTCCGGGCAGCTCCGGACCGTTGCCGGACGTGGCCGGTGCGACCACTGGGTGCGAGGCGACTCACGTCCCCAGTGCTCGGTCCGGTGACGCCGAGCTGGGAAACTCTGTTAAGCGGTGTCGTGAGAACACGGCACCCGTGGCCGGCCCCCGACCGTGAGGCGAACGATGATCCCGGATCAGCGACGAGAGCACATCCTCAAGCTCCTCCAGGAGCGGCACGTGCTGAGTATCAACGAGCTCACCTCGATGCTGTCCGTGTCCCACATGACGGTGCGGCGCGACATCCAGGCGCTGGAGAACGACGGCAAGGTCCTGTCGGTGACCGGCGGGGTGCGCCTGGCTGCCCGTCTCAAGAGCGAGCCCTCCTACCTGGCCAAAGCCCAGCTCGAGGTCCCGGCCAAGCGCAACATCGCCCGCGCCGCGGCCGACCTCGTGCGGGAGAACTTCACGATCTACCTGGACGCGGGCACCACGACCCTGCAGATGGTGCCGCTGCTGACCGACAAGGTGGGCCTGACGGTCATCACCAGTGACTTCAACGTGGTCGGCCATCTGATGGAGTACCCGGGCATCGAGCTCATCCACACGGGTGGCCTCGTCTCGCACTCCGACCACTCCTCGGTGGGCCGCTTCACCGCCGAGTTCCTGCGCCAGGTCAACGTCGACCTGGCCTTCATCGCGAGCAGCTCCTGGGACGCCGAGCGCGGGTCCACGACCCCCTCCGAGGCCAAGGTCGTCGCCAAGCAGGAACTGCTGCGCATCGCCTCCAAGAGCGTTCTGGTCGTCGACAGCACCAAGTACGGCAAGTTCGGTACGTTCCGGGTCGCGAGCCTGGAGGAGTTCGACCTCATCGTCACCGACGACCGGCTGCCGGCCTCGGCGGTCGAGGAGCTCTCCGATCGCGACGTGCGCTTCGAGCTCGTGGAATCCGACCCCACCTGACCTGTACGGCTCCGCCCGGGCTCGTGACCCCGCGTCGCGCGGCCCGGCGCCGTTCCACCCGCGCTCCACGGCCCCGCCACCGACCGCCCGGCCCGTCCGAAGCGGTCACCCGGCGGGGCCGGGGTCCGTCACGGCCTCCGGCGCGGCTTCCGCACGCCGGTACCAGCGGGCGCGCAGTACCAGCACCGTGGTGGCCACCGAGACCAGCCCGCCCAGGCTCGCCAGCGCGAACGCCCCTCGGTGGCCGAACAGGTCGGCCAGCGAGCCCGCCGTCATCGAACCCAGGGACTGCCCGAGGATCAGGCAGCTGAGCACCACCGACATCGCCTGCGACATCCGGGCGGGCGGGGACGAGCGCTCCACCAGCCCGAAAAGGCTCACGATGTGCGGTCCGATCGCCCACCCCAGCGCGAACATCGCCACCGCAAGCGTCCCCGCGGTGTGTGGAAGGTACAGGGGCAGGGACAGCACGAGCAGTGCCGCACCGGCCCAGCGCACGCGTGCGGTCAGCGTGAAGGTGAGCGGGACCGAAGCCATGAGCAGCCCGGCCACCGCACTGCTGGTGCCCATCACCGCATACATCAGCCCCGACAGGTCGCCGTGGCCCGAGGAAGCCGCGAAGGCGGTCACCCCGGTCGACATCCCGCCGAAGAACAGTCCCTGGGCGAACATCGGTACCGCCAGCACCACGAGCGCGGGGGTCAGGACCCGGCCTCCCCCGCCGGCGGTCGGTGCGTTCCCGGGCGGTGCGGTGGGGTGGAGCGCGAAGACCGCACCGAAGACCCCGATGAGCACCGCCGCGCCCAGCACGCTCGCCGACGGCGACAGTGTCACGGTGAGCACACCGACCAGGGCCGGGCCGAGCACGAACGAGGTCTCGTCGAGCACACCTTCCACGGACATCGCTGCGCCCACCGAGCGTTCGCGTTCGGCACCGCGGTCGGGTCCCTTGCCGATCAGCGCTACCCAGCGCGTCCGGGCCATCGGGCCCACCTGCGGCAGGCACGCCCCGGCCAGGACCGCCGGCGCCACGAGCACCGGCAGGGCGGCCCCGGCATTGACCGCGGCGACCAGAACCGTCATGAGCACCGCGTCCACCAGCGACATCACCAGCACCGGACGGCGCTGCCCGTACCGGTCGGCGAAGCGTGCGACGACCGGGCCACCGGCGGCCTGACCCATCGCGAAGACCCCGCTGAGCAGGCCCGCGGCGGCCACGCTCCCCGTCTGCACGGTGACCAGCGTCAGTATGCCGATGAGCGACATCGACACCGGGAGCCGTGCCAGGAACGTGGCCGTCAGCAGAGGCCACCCCGCGATCCGGTTCATGCGCCGCAGGGTCTCCAGGGGTGACATACGCTCCTCGTCCTCGTCGCGGTCTGCCGGGGCCCTCCCGGACGACGGCGGGCAGCGGCCGGCGCGGACGATCGGGGAGGAGAACCGTCCCATGATAGGTCCACCTCGAAAAACACGCGCGAGTGGGGAACACTGGGGACATGGTCAGCTCGCACCGTTACCGCAGCTCCGACGGGCCGCCCGAGCACGAGGACGTGACGCTCCTCCGGGCCTCATGGGCGCGCCTCGCGGGGTCCAGCCCCGAGGCACGCGCGGTGGGCGAGGAGCTCCTGGGCCGTTGGAGCGAACCGCACCGCCGCTACCACACGCTCACCCACCTGTGGGACTCCCTGCGTGCGGTCGAGATCCTCGAGCACGAGGCCGAGCACCCCGACCGGGTCCGGTACGCCGTCTGGTTCCACGACGTGGTGCACGAGGGCCGCCCGGGGACCGACGAGGAGGAGAGCGCCCTGGTCGCCGACCGCCTGCTCACCCTCATGGGCCGCGACCGCGGGCAGGTCGCCGACGTCGTGCGCCTCGTGGAGCTCACCGCCTCCCACGCGCCGGGGGAGGGGGACGCAGACGGGGCGGTGCTCTGCGACGCCGACCTGTCGATCCTGGCCTCCGGCCCCGACCGCTACCTCGAGTACACCGCCGCGGTGCGGGCCGAGTACGGGCACCTCGACGACCGCGTCTTCCGCGCCGGGCGCCTGCAGGTCCTGCGTTCGCTGCTGGAGCGTCCCGACCTGTTCCACACCCCCTTCGGCCGCACGCACTGGGAGCACCGGGCCCGCGCCAACATCGGTGCCGAGGCCGGCCGCCTCACCGAGGCCGGTCGGCGGGAGGCCTGAAGGCGCCCTTGGGCCGCCGGAGCCCCGCAGCACGCAGCCGGGTCACCAGCTCCCGCGGGGCCACGTGCTCGGCACCCATATCCAGCGCCCGTGCGTGCAGGTGTTCGGGCAGGTCGTAGTGGTCGCGGTCGAAGGCACGCGGGCCCAGGCCCAGGTGCTGTGCGAAGGTGTGCAGCTCCTCGTAGGAGGCGTCGCTGGCCAGGTGGGCGAAGAGCCAACCGCGCGGCCCGGGCCACAGCGGGGTGTCGACGATGATGCTCACGAGGGCTCCGGCACGTCGACGGGGCGCCACGGCACCGGGCTGGAGAGCACCATCGTGCTGGAGGGGCGCCCGTGCTCGGCCAACCGGTCGATGACCTCCTCGAAGTGCTCCATCGAACGCACTGCGATGAGCAGTACACAGCAGTCGTCGCCGGTGACGCGGTGCACCTGCAGGATCTCCGACAACTCCAGGGACGAGCGCTCGCGCAGCAGGCAGTGCGCGCCGAAGCACTCCATCCGCACCAGCGCGGTGACCGGGAGTCCGGCGGCCGCAGGGTCCACGTGCGCGTGGTAGCCGGTGATGACCCCGCGGTCGGTCAGCCGCCGCACCCGCTCGGCCACGGCCGGTGCAGACAGGTTCACCCGCCGGGACAGCTCGTTGAACGACAGCCGCCCGTCCCCCTGGAGCTCGGCGAGGATCCGCCGGTCGACACCGTCCAGCGGCGTGTGCAGTGATGCGGCCATACTTTGTGTTCCCAAGGTCGATGAGCTCTTCGCCTCGGAAATCCTAGGTGAACTCGCCGATCGCGGGGGTCATGCCCATTCCGTGAGCGGTGTCGGTTGTTCGATCATGTTTCTCCGACCGCACATCCGCCGACGAGGGGGCCGCCATGGCCATGACCGCACAGCACTGCCCGTACTCCCCGCAGTGGGAGGAGACCGCAGACGGGGAGCGGGGCCGCCGCGGTGAGGAGGGCGCCCCCGTCCTGGACTTCGACCGCCCCACCCCGTACGTGGACTACGTGGGCGTCGACACCCTGCTCGGTCTCAAGCGCCCGCGCACCGAGGAACCCGCCGAGTCCGCGTTCATCCTCACCACGCAGGTCATGGAGTTGCTGTTCACGCTCGTGGCCGAGCAGTGGGAGGCCGCACGCGACGCCCTGGAGGCCGACGACGTGCCCGGCGCGCTGGCCTGGCTGCGCCGCTCCCGCAACGCCCAGGACGTGCTCACCGGTTCCTGGGACCTGCTCGCGGACATGACGCCGACGCAGTTCGACCGGTTCCGCGACTCCTTCGGAGAAGCCTCGGGGTTCCAGTCCTACACCTACCGCCACCTCGAGTTCCTGCTCGGCAACAAGTCCGGGCCCATGGTGCGTCCGCACAAAGGCATGCCGAAGGTCGCCGAACAGCTGCATGCGGTCCTGGAGCGCCCCGGGCTCTACGACGCCGCCCTGCGCCTGCTGGACCGTCGCGGGTTCCCGGTGCCCGAGAGGGCCGTCGAACGCGACTGGACCGAGCCCTACGAGGAGGATCCGGCCGTCACCGAGGCCTGGTCGCAGGTCTACGCCGACGAACGTGACGGCAACGAACTGTTGCTACTCGCCGAGACGCTCATGGATGTGGCCGAACGGGTCACCCGGTGGCGCCACCGCCACCTCATGGCGGTCAAGCGCACGATGGGCGGTAAACCGGGCAGCGGCGGGTCCAACGGCCTGGCCTGGCTGGCCCGCAACGCAGAGAAGGACGTCTTTCCCGAACTGTGGCGCCTGCGCGACACTCTCTGACCCGGCCGCACCGACGGGCCGCGAACCCGACCCCACCCCGCGAAGAGACAGGACCGATGACACCCACCACTCGCGAGGAGTGCGCCGCACTCGACGCCGCCGACCCGCTCGCACCCCTGCGCGAGGAGTTCGTCCTGCCCGAGGGCGTGATCTACCTCGACGGCAACTCCCTGGGCGCCCTGCCCCGCTCCACCCCTGCCCGGGTGGCCGACGTCGTCGAACGCGAGTGGGGCCAGGGCCTGGTCCGCAGCTGGAACGACGCGGGATGGTGGGACAAACCCCGCACCCTGGGCGCCATGCTCGCGCCCCTGGTCGGAGCGGACCCCGATGAGGTCGTGGTCGGGGACGGCACCTCCGCCAACCTGTTCAAGACCGTCGTGGCCGCCCTTCGCATGTCCGACCGCGACGTCGTGCTGGGGGAGGCGGGCAACTTCCCCACCGACCTCTACGTCACCGAGGGGGCGGTCGGCCTGACCGGCGGGACCCAGCGCCGCGTCGACCCCGACGGGCCGGAACTGGCCTCCGAACTCGCCCGCGGCGACGTCGCGGTCCTGTTGCTCAGCCACGTCGACTACCGCACCGGGGTCCTGCGGGACATGCCCGCCCTCACACGTCTGGCCCACGAACACGGGGCGCTCGTGGTCTGGGACCTCTGCCACAGCGCCGGTGCCGTCCCCGTCGACCTGTCGGGCAGCGGGGCCGACTTCGCCGTCGGGTGCACCTACAAGTACCTCAACGCCGGCCCCGGGGCGCCGGCGTTCCTCCACGCCGCCCGGCGTCACCATGCCCGCGCCGAGCAGCCACTGAGCGGCTGGCACGGGCACGCTCGGCCCTTCGACTTCGCCCCCGGGTACGAGCCCGCGCCCGGCGTGTCCCGGTTCCTCAGCGGATCGCAGCCCCTGGTGGCCGACGCCGCGCTGGAGGCGAGCCTGGAGGTGTGGGGCAGAGCCGACCTCGCCCAGGTGCGGACCAAGAGCCTGGCCCTGACCGACCTCTTCCTGGCCGGGGCGGCCGAATCGGGCCTGGTCTCGCTGACCCCTGCCGAGCACGCCCGGCGCGGCAGCCAGGTCTGCCTCGTGGAACCGGAGGAGGGCTCGGGGTACGCGATCGTGCGCGCGCTCATCGAGCGGGGTGTGATCGGCGACTTCCGCGCGCCCGACGTCATGCGGTTCGGTTTCACGCCCCTGTACCTGTCGTACACGGAGGTCTTCGACGCCGCCCGGGCCCTGGTCGAGGTCGTGCGCAACGGTGAGTGGCGCCAGGAGCGCTTCCGTGCGCGCTCGCAGGTGACCTGACCGAGTACGGCCCGGTCGATTTACGTTCCCTTGGTCTCGACCGGTGCCCACGGGGGCTTGTGGGGCTCTCGGGGAGGTGATATCGGCGAGCGAAGGGAATAGCCTGCCGTGATCGGCTTCCGGGGCCCTGTCAAGGCCCTGTGAGTGTTATGAGGAGTGCCACGGACGATTTCTCCGCCTTCGACGTGTGTTTGCACGGAACCCCCTATGACCAGGGTGTTCCGTTGTTTTTGGGGGTAGCTTCCACCTTCTCCGAGGGCGCACGGCTCAACACGCGCGGTTATTTTACTCCGAATCCGTACGCGCTTTGCGAAAGCGTGGGTTAGTGTCCCTCGTGATCGGCTCGTAATTGATCCTTGATGAGCCGATGCCGAGCCCTTGCCCGGCCGCGCGCCGCAAGGGATTCGAGACCCACGGGGGTCGGCCACACGCATTCCCGCGTCTGAGCCGGAAGGTCGCCGGAACACCGCCGGCCCGATCACGTCCCGCCTCCGCCCGCCGTCAGCAGCCAGCGACGCGGGGATCCGGACACAGCACCGCAACGCCCGTGCCCTCCACCCATCCTCGGACGGACCTGCCCTGGGTGTGCTGTGTCCACGGTCTTCTCGGCCCTGTCGTCGTCAACCTGGCTTCCACTTCATGAGTAACGAGAACGACACTCCCATCCAGCACGGCCAAGTCGACGCCACCTATTTCTGGGACGACGGTTCCGGCATCGGGGGCGACACCGGTCTCCCCGCGAGCGGCGAACCGATGCAGAAGGGGCTCTTCTCCAGCCCCAGCTGGCCACTGGGCACCGAGGGGTACATCGAGTACGAGGGCCAGACCGCCGAGTTCTTCATCGGCGACCGAGGCCCCGGACACCCCTCCAACGACTGCGACGTCCTCCTGGACCTCGACGGAGAGACCTTCGCGGAACTGACCGATCAGACCTGGGACGACGAGAACTACGTCGTCAGCGGGGGCAACGGCCACCTCTACGACGTCGACTACTACATCACCGAGTGGGGTGACGGCGACGGCGAGGAAGGCGCGCCGCACCCCTTCGAGCAGCCCGAGAACAAGTGCGAGGACGCCGTCTCCGAGATCCCCGAGGACAAGCTCGAGGACGAGGCCTCCGAGGAGGAGGAAGAGGAGTCGGCCGACACGGAGGCCCAGGCCGGGGAGGCCGAAACCGCCGAGGAGGAGGGGGCCGAAGAGGCCGCTGCCGAGGAGCCCGAGCCGGAAGAGGAGGAGACCGGGGTCACGGCGGAGACGGCCGCCAACGACACCTCCGGTTTCCAGCTCATCGGTGCCGACGGCGATCTGGCGGGCGGCGGGATCCTGATCCTGGCGATCATCCCAGCCATCCTGCTCGCCGTCGGCTTCGCCTGGTTCCGCCGTCCGGTCGGCGCCCACGCGGGCGAGGCCGACACAGACGGCAAGGGCCTCATGTCCGACAGCGAGGGCAAGCACGGCCACGAATCGTGGATGAACCGCCTCCGCGGCGACAACGACGACTGATCCGCCGCCGATCGCCGGTCCTCGGGGGCGGGCTGTTCCTCCCGTGGCAGCGGAGGGGAACGGCCTCCTGCGGGCCGGCGGGCGCGAACGGAGGGGCCGTGGTCGATGGTGACCACGGCCCCTCCGTCGTGTCCTGGCCCGGTGGGGAGGGGGAACCCTGCCCCGTGCCGCCGGGCCGCCCGCGGTGGACACCGGTGCGGGGGCGGACGGGGCGCCGATCGCCGTTGATCCGCGCCCCCTTGCGTCCGCGCCTCGGACCCCGGCCGACCCGGCACCGAGGGGGAGCGGGCCGGGGGGCGGGAGTCCCCGGCGAGGAACTCCATGTCTTGAATATGAGGTGAATAACCCCATACTGTCGAGATCGTTGCCCCAACGCTGGACGAACTGTTCGGTACGTCCGCCACAGCCCCCGATTTTCCACAGCGTCCACCTTGCGGACGGTATGAGGTGAGACACATGGCCGTACGCCTGGACGACACCGACCGGCGCATCATCGACCTCCTCCGGGCCGACGGGCGTATGTCCATCAGGGCCGTCGCCGAACGCGCCCACATCTCCCGCGCCAACGCTTACTCCCGCCTCGAGCGCCTGCGCAACCAGGGGGTGATCCGGGGCTTCAGCGCCGTCGTCGACCCCGAGAAGTACGGCACCGCGCTGTCGGCCTACGTGTCGGTACGCATCGAACAGCACTCCTGGGAGAGGTTCCGCCACTACCTGCGCGACATCCCCGAGGTCGACCACGCCGCCCTGGTCTCCGGCGACGTCGACCTGCTTCTGCTCGTGCGGGTGACGGACGCTGCGGCGCTGCGCACCTTCGTCCTCGAGCGCCTCCAGCGCATCCCCGAGGTCAAGAGCACACAGACCATGTTCATCCTCGACGAGCCGCACCTGGAGGGACCGCTGCCCTGAAGTGCCTACCCTTGTGGGCATGCCTGAGTACCGTGTGGTGGACGCGTTCACCGACCGCCCCCTTGCGGGGAACCCCGCCGCAGTCCTCGTCCTCGAGGACGCCTATCCCGAGGCTTGGGCGCAGGGGATCGCGGCCGAGTTCAACCTCTCGGAGACCGCCTTCGCGCGCCGTGTCGAAGACCCCGAGGCCGAGTTCGAACTGCGGTGGTTCACTCCGGTCGCCGAGATCGAGCTGTGCGGACACGCGACCCTGGCCGCCTCGCACGCCCTGGCCGAGCTCGGTGAACCCGCCCCCTACCGGTTCACCACCCGCAGCGGCGTCCTCACCGTCGAGCGCCACGACGGTCGGCTGTGGATGGACTTCCCCGCGCGCCCCGCGGCCGCCGCGCCGGCCCCCGGTGGGCTCGCCGAGGCGCTCGGGGCGAGCCCTGTGTGGACCGGGATCGGCGGCAACGACGACCTGCTTGTGGAGCTCGCGGACGAGGAGGCCGTGCGCTCGCTCGCCCCCGACCTCGGAGCGATCCGCGACCTGCCCGTGCGCGGGGTCATCGTGACCGCCCGAGGCGAAGGGACCTACGACCCCGTTTCGCGTTTCTTCGCTCCGAGCATGGGCGTCCCGGAGGACCCCGTCACCGGCGCCGCCCACACCGTGATCGCGCCCTTCTGGGCCGAACGCCTCGGTCGCACGGAGTTCCTCGCGCACCAGGCCTCTCCCCGCGGCGGCGACCTGCACCTGCGCCTGAGCGGAGACCGGGTCCTCATCGGCGGAGACGCCGTGACCGTGGCCACCGGCCATCTCGACCTCTAGGCTTCAGAAGGGAGGCTCCGATGGAACAGTGGGCCACAAAGGAGGAGATCGTCGCTGCCCGGGAGCGGATGGAGGAGAGCCACCCCGACTGGCGCCGCCCCGCGGCCTACGGGCTCGGCGTGCACCGTGACGGGGTCACCGTGTTCACCCGCGTGAACCAGAACGGCAACTACCTCCCCGCGATCGTCCTGGCCCGGGTCACCGGCCACACGCGAGGCACGTTCTCCTACCCGGTTTCGGCCGGGCAGTTGGAGACGGCGGTGGACGAGCTCAGCCCCGCCGCCGCCTGCACCGATCTGGACCATCCCAACCTCCACCACTGGCACCAGGTCCTGGAGGACGTGCGGGAGAACGGAGGTCAGGCCGTAGCGGTCTTCGTCGGCGACCTCTCCGACCCTCCCGCCGACGAGCACGACGCCGCGCTCCGTGCCGCGCTGCGCTGAAGCGAGCTTTCCGGTGGCGGGAACCCGGTGCAGAGGACGGTTCGGTTCATGCACGGGGGCACCGGGTGCGCAAGGATTCCCGGTTTCGCCTACGCGCGGGTCACGATTCCTGTAGAAAGGTTGCCGAGCGCCTTCCCAGAGCCCCTTCGGGAAGGCGCGCCACCTTGGTCGGCCGTCCCCGGATCGCCGGGGGCGGCCGCTCCCGAGGCGGGCAGNCTTTCCGGGCGCCGTCCGCCTTTTCGTGTTCCGTTCTCAGGGGAAAATGTGCCACGGGTCAACAGTGCATTCTTCAACAATCCCTGATCCGCGTCACCGCCGGGGGTGCCGGTTTTGTGCGCCGGTTTCCGGGGTGCCGGGGTGAAGGAAACCGTGTACAGCGCAGAAGAGAACGTTCTTTCCCCGTTCTCCCCACGTGGCCCCCGGGGGTCCGGTAGAAAAGAACCCGTGCACCAACCCTCCCCTCGAGGGGAGAGCACACGGGACCCCGGAATCCCCTCCCCCGAGGGGCACGGGGTCGTCCCGGGCCGTACACTTCCCAGACGGCCGGGAAGCTCGCGTGTGTGATCTCCAAGAGCTCGGTGCACGGGACCGGCCCCGGTCCCACCCGTGCAGCAGCGCGTGCCCGGTGGCGCGTGGCCGCGGCGCCTCTCCTGCCCCTCCCGGGGAGGCTGCCGCGCCCCCGCCGAGGCCCCTGCCGCGGGTCGACCGGGGTCGGCGCGGACCGGTCCCGCCTCCCCGATGCCGGGGCCGGTCCGCCCTCCCCGGGGATGGACCGATGAGTCCGCCGAGCGTTTCTCGCCACCCCGCCGGAGGAGCGCTCCGAATCCGTCGCCCCCGCGTACCCCGGATGGCCGCCGGGGTTGTCCACAGGCGTTCTGCAGCGGGCCCGACGAGGTCCTAACCTGGGCGGGACAGACATCCGAACCGAGGGGGAACCGATGGCGGGACGGGACGGCGGCGGACGCCGGCACGGCGGAGGTGGCAAGGGCCGCAGGTCCGAGCCCGAGCCGATCCGCGGTGTCCGCGACGACGCGCGCCTGTCGCAGGAACTGCTCAAGATGGACGGGGCCTCCTACGGGCGCTACAAGTCCCTCAAGGGCGACTGGGACTTCGGCGACTTCACCCTGACCGTGCAGCGGGTGCAGGCCGACCCGTTCGCGCCGCCGTCGCGCATCCGCGTTCTGCGCCCCGACGCCGGCATCCCCGAGAGCGCCTGGAAGGACCCGGTGCGGCGGCGGGCC
>NZ_ANBF01000071.1 GCF_000341025.1 Nocardiopsis salina YIM 90010
GCGGATCGCTGCTCAAGATCGACACCGGCGGCCAGGAGGTCATCGCACGCTCCTCCCTGCAGGTCACCGAGGGCGGCGGCATCGATCTGCGCATCGGCCTCAACATGCCCGGGCACGGCCGCCGCATCGACGGTCGCACCGCCGAGCGTGAGCTCTGCCGCACCCTGCCCGACCTCGTCGACGACCTCGACTGGGACGAGATCGACCAGAAGGACGCGGTCGCCTTCGCCGACAGCGTCGCCGACACCGTCGCCCTGCGCGACGCGCTGGCCGGGCGCGGCCTGGTCTCCTTCGTCGCCGAAGGCGCGATCCTGCCCCGGCGCAGCGGCATCAGTGACGAGCCGATGACCGACGGCGCGGTGCCCTTCGACTCCCCGGAGTCCCTGCGGGTGAGCGTCGACCTGCCCCACCGGGGGACCGTGAGCGGCATGGGTGTGCCCGAGGGCATCACCCTGATCGTCGGCGGCGGCTTCCACGGCAAGTCCACGCTCCTGCACGCCTTGGAGCGCGGCGTCTACGACCATGTCCCGGGCGACGGGCGCGAGCTCGTGGTCACCCGCGACGACGCCGTCAAGATCCGTGCCGAGGAGGGCCGCGGGGTCGAGCGCACCGACGTCAGCCCGTTCGTGCGCAACCTGCCCACCGGGTCCGACACCAGCGACTTCCGCACCGAGAACGCGTCGGGGTCGACCTCCCAGGCCGCCAACATCTGTGAGGCCGTGGAGACCGGGGCGAGCACCCTGCTCGTGGACGAGGACTCCACCGCCACCAACCTGATGATCCGGGACGAGCGGATGCAGCGCCTGGTGCACGGCGACCGCGAACCCCTGGTGCCCTTCATCGACCTGGTACGCCCGCTCAACCGGGACCACAAGGTCTCCACCGTCCTGGTCATGGGCGGTAGCGGCGACTACTTCGACGTCGCCGACCAGGTGATCATGCTCGACGCCTACCACCCGCACGACGTCACCGAGCGGGCACGCGAGCTCGCCCACGACCGCACCGACGCCGACTTCCACCTGCCGCGCGCCCGCGTGGTCGACCCGCGTTCGGTCGACGACAGCGGGAACAAGGGCCGTAGCCGCATCAAGCGCCGCGACATGGACGTGCTCACGTTCGGGGAGAGCGACGTGGACGTGCGAGGGGTCGAGCAGTTCGTCGACCCAGGCCAGATCATCGGCGCGGGCCTGGCCCTGAACCGGCTGGTCAAGGGCGGCCACCTGGACGGCAAGCGCACCCTGCGCGAGGCGCTCGACTCCCTCGACGCCGAGCTGGCCGAGCACGGTGTGACCCTGCTGGGCCCGGATTTCGGCGGGGACTACACGCTGCCGCGCCGGGCCGAGGTCGCCGCGGTCCTCAACCGCCTGCGCGCACTGCGGGTGTCCGAGATGCGCTGACCGGGTCGCCCGCCCTCGTGCGTACGTGATCCCGTGCGCGCGGGGGCGTGCGCACGCGCGCACGGGAACAAGTGGACCGGGCGCCGGTGTTCGCACATCCGGGGGCCTCGACCGGGCCCCCGGCCCCGCTGCCGGTGCGGGACCGGCCCCTTCCGTCCACAGGGCGCTCCTCCCGGGCCGAGCCGTACCGGGACACGGGGTCGGTATTGTGGACGAGCAGGGCAGGAACGCCCGAAGGCCCCCGGTCCTCCCGCGGCGGCTCACCCCCTGCCTCCCCGACCAGATGTGGAGACGAGTTCCCGGTGCGCGACCCAGCAGATCTGTACGAGATCCATCCCGGCTTCGACGACGTCCAGGGTCTGGCGATGCTGGTCTGCCTGGACGGTTTCGTCGACGCAGGACAGGCCGGAACCCAGATGTCCACGGCGCTGTTCGAGTCCCTGAGCGGCGAGGAGATCGCGGTCTTCGACACCGACCGCCTCGTCGACCACCGGACCCGCCGTCCGAAGATGACCTTCGTCGAGAACGCCTGGACCGACTACGCGCCGCACAGGATCGCCCTCACCCGGTACCATGACCTCGACCGGCAGCCGTTCCTGGTGCTGCACGGGCCCGAGCCGGACCTGGAGTGGGAGACCTTCTGTGCCGCTGTCCAACAGCTCGTGGAGCACTTCGGCATCACACTGTCGGTGAGCGCCAGCGGGATTCCCATGGCCGTGCCGCACACCCGCCCGATCAGCGTCACCCCGCACGGCACCCGCGAGGAGCTGGTGATCGGGCACAACAGCCCGTTGGAGGGCTCCTACGAGGTACCTGCGAGCGTGAGCGCCCTGCTGGAGTTCCGACTCGGGCAGGCCGGCCGCGACTTCGTGGGGTACGCCGTCCACGTCCCCAGCTACCTGGCGCAGACGCAGTACCCGCGTGCGTCCGTGGCGGCAACGGAGTTCGTGGCGGGCGCGACCGGCCTGGCCCTGCCCACCGAGGAGCTCGAGGAGGCCGCCGGCGCGACCGACGTGCAGATCGCCGAGCGCGTCGCGGAGTCGGAAGAGGTCCAGCGTGTCGTGGCCGAGTACGAGCGCCGCTACGACGCCATGATGAGCTCGCGGGGCGACGACCCCGGGGACCGCACGGTCCTCCCCCTGGCCGACGACGAGTCGGGGCTGCCCACCGCCGATGAACTCGGCGCCGAACTCGAACGCTTCCTCGCCGAGCGCGAGGGCGACGGAAACGGATGAGTGTGTTCTACCAGATTCTCTTCCGCTCGGCCCTGCGCCACATGGACGCGGAGACCGTCCACCACCTGAGCTTCACGGCCCTGCGCGCGGCGGCTGCCGTGCCCGGGGCCGCACCCGTGATGCACAGGTTCCTGGGCCCCCGTGAGCCCGAACTGACCGTGCACGCGTTCGGCCGGGAGTTCCCCGGCCCCCTGGGCCTGGCCGCCGGCTTCGACAAGAACGGGGAGAGCCCGCAGGGGCTGGCCGCGCTCGGGTTCGGGTTCGTGGAGATCGGGACCGTCACCGCCCACCCCCAGCCCGGGAACCCCGCGCCGCGCCTGTTCCGTCTGGTCGAGGACCGCGCGATCCTCAACCGCATGGGCTTCAACAACGAGGGTTCGGCACTGGTGGCCGAACGCCTGCACCACATGGAGGGGTCGCGCCCGCTGTTGGGCGTCAACATCGGCAAGACCAAGGTCACGCCCGAGGAGGAGGCGCCGGCGGACTACGCGCTCAGTGCCCACCGGCTCGCCGAGTACGCCGACTACATGGTCGTCAACGTCAGCTCGCCCAACACCCCGGGCCTGCGCGACCTGCAGAGCGTGGAACGGCTCCGCCCGCTGCTGCGGTCGGTGCGCGAGGCCCTGGCCGAGTCCGGTCACGCCGACCTTCCGCTGCTGGTCAAGATCGCCCCGGACCTGGCGGACGAAGATGTCGACGCCGTGGCCGACCTCGCGCTGTCGGAGAACCTCGCCGGGGTCATCGCGACCAACACCACGATCTCCCGTGAGGGGTTGGAGGCCGAGGCAGAGACCGTCGCCGAGCTCGGCCCGGGCGGGGTGTCCGGTGCCCCGCTGAAGGAGCGCTCCCTGGAGGTTCTGCGCCGTCTGCGTGAGCGGGCCGGAGAGCGCCTCACGCTCGTCGCGGTCGGTGGGATCGAGACCGCCGACGACGCCTGGGACCGGATCCGCGCCGGGGCCACCCTCGTGCAGGGGTACACCGGTCTGATCTACGGCGGTCCGCTGTGGCCGCGCCGCCTTCACCGCGGCCTGGCCGCGCTCGTGCGCTCGGCCGGATACCGGTCGGTCGGCGACGCCGTCGGCGCGGACGTCGACAGCACCGCCCGGCGCCCCGCCGATCCGGTGCACTGACCCGCCACGCACCACAACGGCCCCGCACGCGACGGGGCGGGCTACAAGTGATCCTCGCAACACCCTGGGGCCGGGGGTCGCGGGGATCGTGGACCTCGAGGCGATCGAGGCAAGGTTCTTCGAGGCACCGGACCGGGAGGGCGGCAGTGCCTCGGGGCACTCGTGGCCCTCCGGGGGTTACGGCGCGGGGGAGGCGCCGAGGCCGCCGGGCGGGTAGCTCTCACCCGGCTCGGCGCCGCCGAGCGCCTGCGAGACGGAGACGAACTCGTAGTCCAGTGCCTTCAGCTCTTCGATGAGCTCCGGGGCAGCCTCCAGCGTTGTCTCCAGCGGGTCGTGCAGCAGCACGATGGTGTTCGGCTCCGCACCGGTGACCACGTTGTCGACGATCTCGTCGGCAGGCACGTCCTGCCAGTCCTCACTGTCGACGTTCCACAGGATCTCGGCCATGCCCTGCTCGCCGATCTCCTCCAGCACCGCGTCGGAGGAGGCGCCGAAAGGCGGACGGAACAGCTCCACCGAGTGCCCGGTCTGGCGCCGCACCATCGCACTCACCGCGGCGATCTGCGCCGGGAGCTCCGCCTCGGTGAACTCCTCCGGCATGTTCTCGTGCAGGTCGTTGTGGCTGGCGACCTCGTGTCCCTCGGCGTAGATGCGCCGGATCGTCCCGGGTTGCGACAGCGACGGGTTCCCGTTGAGGAAGAACGATGCCGTCACGTCCTCCTCGTCGAGCAGGTCCAGCAGCTCCGGAGTCTGCTCGTGAGGACCGTCGTCGAAGGTCAGAGCGATGCAGCGCGTGCCGTCCTCGTAACAGTCCACGTCGGGGTCCTCGGCGCTGACCACACCCGGCACGGGCCCCGGCTCCTCCGCTTCGGGATCGGCGTCGGCCACGGTGAGCTGCTCCTGCTCCGACAGCGAAGCCTCCCGCGCACGCTGTCCCAGGTCGGACAGCAACGGGTCGACCTCCTCGGAGTCCAGCACCGCGCTCTTGCGCCCCGGATCTGCGGAGGGCACGTGCCCCTCCTCGGCGGGGGAGAGGTGCCCGTCGTCGAACTCCACGACCAGGTCGCCATCGTCGTTGAAACCCATCGAGTCGTACAGCCCCAGCACCGGTCGGAGGGCCTCGGCGTCCACCTCTGCGTCCTCGGCCAGCTGTTCGCGTACCAGGCCGTTGACGGTCTCCAACGCCTCGTGGTCGGCCAACAACTCGGTCGACCACGCCGTGTGCCCGGCCCCGGCGTCGTACCAGTGGGTGCTGTAACCCTCACGCAGGCCGTGCATGTCCTCCTCGCTCTGCACCAGCCGCACGCCCAGCACGCCGGAATCCGCGGCGATGATCTGCCAGTCGACCGACAGCGACACCGGGTCGCGGGTCCCGGCCCGGAAGTCGGCCACGTCGTCGTCGATCCGCTCGGCCAGCCCCTCCGAGAACGGCTCGGCCCCCTCGAACTCGGGGTAGGTGACGGAGATGTCCACACCCTCGGGCACGTACGGGTGGTCGTCGAAGGACTCGGCGTCCCCGGTCCGCACCGTCACCCCCTCGTGGTCGGCGGAACCGGGCCCCTCTTCCCCGGTTCCGTCGACCAGGACCGCCATGGCGTCGGGCTCGTCCGCCACCGCATCACCGGTGTCGCAGCCGGCCAGGGGCAACAACAGCGCTGCGGCGGCCACGCCGGGCAGCCAGGTGCGCCCCGGTCGGCGTCCGGGGACGGGAACGGCCTCGTTCTGGTGGGCTCTGGTCGACGACAAAACCGGACTCCTCATCCCTCGGAGCGGACGCTCGCTCGGCTGCTGCGAGCAACATAGTGGACCGGCCCCGGCCGACCCGGGTGCTGTCCACATGTGGTCACCTCACACGGGCGGCCCGCACGCGTGCCTCAGGCGTCCCCGCTGTCGGCACCGTCATCAGCGTCCTCTCCGGAGTCCTCCTCGGGGACGCCGTCCTCGTACTCCTCACCGGGCTCCGTCTCACCGAGGAGCTGGGTCACGGTGACCATTTCGACCCCGCGCGAGTCCAGCTCGCGCACGATCTCCTCCGAGGCCGTGATCGTCGTGTCGTGGATGTCGTGCATGAGGATGATCGCGCCGTCCTCGGCCCCGTTCAGCGCCTCGTCGGCGACCTTGTCGGCCTCCCGGTCGCGCCAGTCGTTGGTGTCCACGCTCCACAGGATCTGGGCCAGCCCCATCTCCTCGGTCACCGACGCCACACCGGCGTCGGTGGCGCCGTAGGGCGGACGCATGAGGTCCATGTCGTAGCCCGTCTCCCGCAGCACCAGTGCTTGCGTGGCGCTCAGGTCCCGTTCGGCCTCTTCGGCGCCGGCGCCCGTGAGGTCCGGGTGCGTGAGCGTGTGGTTGGCGAGCTCGTGCCCCTCGGCGTAGGTACAGCGCACGGTCTCGGGGTGCTCCTGAACCGGCAGCCCGGTCACGAAGAAGGTCGCGCGGGCGTCGTACTCGTCGAGAGTGTCGAGCAGATCGGGGGTGCCGCCGCCGGGGCCGTCGTCGTAGGTCAGGGCCACGCACGTGGTCTCGGTGTCGGCGCAGTCGACGCTCTCGTCCACCGGGTCGATCGTGCCGGGCGCGGCACCGGGGGAGTCGTCATTGCCTGCGTCGGGGGTGTCGGCGACCTCGAAGGTGTCCACACCCACCGTCGCGGCCTCGTGCACGCGGGTACCCAGGTCCGACAGCAGCGGCTCGACGTCGGAGTGGTCCACCACGGCGTGCACCCGGCCCTGCCCGGCGGGCGCGACCTGGCCTGCGTCGAACTCCACGACCAGGTCACCGTCGGGGTTGAAGCCGATCGAGTCGTACAGGGCCGAGACCGGGTACAGCCCGGAGACCTCGTCGGCGCCGCCCACCTTCTCGTGCACGAGCGTGTTCAGGGCAGACAGGGCCTCCTGGCCGTCGAACAGGTGCGCGGACTCGTGCACCTGCCCCCGCTCGGCGTCGTACCAGTACGTGGCGTAACTCTCGCGCTCGCCCTCGGAGTCGGTCTCGGTGGCGGTGACCCGCACCCCGACCAGGCCCTCGCGGGCGGCGGTCAGGTTCCACTCGGCCTCGTAGGAGTCGGCACCGGGATTGGCGTCGTCGAACGCGGCGATCCCGGCGGACAGCTCGTGCTCCAGGTACTCACCCAGCGACTCCGCGCCGTCCAGCTCCGGGTAGGTCACCGAGGTGCTCACCGGTCCGTCGTATGCGAGCTCCTGCTCCTCGAGCCCCTCGACCGCGCCGGGGTCGACGACCGTCTGGCCGTCGGGTTCGCCGTCGGCCGGGGGAAGGTCTTCCTCCTCCTCGCCGGGCAGCTCGTTCGCGCTCTGGGCGGTGTCCGCGGTGAGCAGACCGGGCGGCCGGGTCGCCATGAGCAGGAGTCCCAGCAGGAGCGCGAGGGCCAGCGCGACGGTGACGAGAGGGCGGTCGGGGGCCATGGTCGGAAGGGACCGCTTGTTCACCAGTCAAACTCCACGTTCTACGTCCTGCGTGCGCCAGGTCGAGGGGGGACACGCCTCCCGTGCGCCACGCTCACGACCGGGGTGTGCGGGGCCGGACGTGAAAAGGGTGGTCAGAGCCCTTCCGAGAGTCCTTGCACACACCGGGGTTCAGGGGTTGTCAGGGCCTTCCCTATACTCGCAGGTGTGGATGGTACACACGCTGCTCCCACGTCGACGGGGTCGATGTTTCGGGAACGGTGTGTGTCGCAAGAGGGAACCCGGTGAGATTCCGGGACTGCCCCGCAGCGGTGAGTGGGAACGAAAGTCGCCATCAGCACTGGGGAAACGCCCGACAGGGCGCGCGAACCGGGAAGCGGCGGCCAGTAGGCCGACCGGTGTACGGACCGGAGACGCCCACGAGTCCGAAGACCTGCCTCCACCCGGCGGTGCAGACGCTCCGCCGGTGGTCCCGTGCCCCGAGGGAGGGCCGACGGACAGTGGGTACATGCCCCCTTGACGGGGTGCATTCGGCGTACCCGCAGGTCCGCTGTTGCTTCCTCGAGGCTGGTACCCGGCTTTCGACGAGGGAGAGAAGCTTCCATGACCACCGACACCACCTCTTCCGGAGCCTCGGTCCGCTCGACCGTTCACGGCTACCCGAGGATCGGGCCCGACCGTGAACTCAAGCGCGCCACCGAGGGCTACTGGGCCGGCAAGGTGAGCGCCCAGGAGCTGGACACTGTGTCCGCCGACCTGCGCGCCGCAGCCCTCACCCAGCTCCGGGACGCCGGGGTGGACGACCTGCCCTCAAACTCCTTCTCCCTGTACGACGGCGTTCTGGACACCGCGGTCCTGTTCGACCTGGTGCCGTCGCGGTTCGAGTCCCCCGCCGCCGCGGGGGACCGGGAGGAGTTCCTGCGCCGCTACTTCGCGCTGGCCCGCGGCGAGCAGGGCACCCCGCCGCTGGAGATGACCAAGTGGTTCGACACGAACTACCACTACCTCGTGCCGGAACTGTCCCCCAACGTGCGCCCGCGGCTGGTCGGTGACAAGCACGTCGCCGAGTTCCGCGAGGCGCTGGAGGCCGGACACAAGACCCGTCCGGTCCTCGTCGGCCCCCTCACGTTCCTGCTCCTGGCCAAGACGGCCGAGGAGGCCCCCGAGGGCTGGCAGCCCCTGGAACTGCTCGACCAGCTCGTGGACGCCTACGCCCAGCTCCTGAGTGACCTGGCCTCCGCGGGCGCGACCGAGGTCCAGATCGACGAGCCGATCCTGGCCACGGACGAGGGCCGGGCCCGCCTGTCCGAGCTCGAGCGTGTCTACGCGCATCTCGGCGGGCTGAAGGAGCGCCCCTCGCTGCTGGTCTCCACCTACTTCGGTGCCATCGGCGCGGACGCGCTGCGGGTGCTGAAGGCCTCCCCGGTCGAGGCGGTCGGCCTCGACCTGGTGACCGACAACGAAGGCGTCGACGATCTCGTCAAGGTCTCCGGGCTGGGATCCACCCGCCTGGTCGCCGGCGTGGTCGACGGCCGCAACGTCTGGCGTACCGACGTGCCCGCCACCCTGGCGACCCTGGGCACGCTCTTCGGTCTGACCGACGAGCTCACCGTCAGCACGTCCTGCTCGCTGCTGCACGTTCCGGTCGACCTGGACGCCGAGACCGAGATGGACCCGAAGTTGCGCGGGGCGCTGGCCTTCGCCAAGCAGAAGGCGGCCGAGGTCGCGCTGCTGGGTCGCGCCCTCTCGCAGGGCGGCGATGCCGAGAAGTCGGGCGACGGGGCGGAGATCCCCTCCTTCACCGACACCCGCGTGCGCGCCCGCCTGGAGGCGCTGGGCCCGGACGCCACCCGGCGCCCCGACGACCGCCGGGTCACGTCGCCGGCGACCCTCACCACGACGACCATCGGCTCCCTCCCCCC